>NZ_JBFALK010000009.1:231699-313449 GCF_040656155.1 Microtetraspora glauca | reverse complement strand
AACTGGAGCGACGGCGGCGCCACCGACCTGGACAAACTCGGACCCACCTGCCAGTTCCACAACCGCGACCGCTACCGAAACCCCCACCGCTACCAGCTCCGCCAGGTGGACGGCAAACGATGGGCCTTCACCTACACCGGCCCCCGCACCAGCCGGAGATAAGACCGGTGCACTCGCCATCTGCGTACCCACACCCGGGCAAGGCCCCCGATAGGGGCGCAAGGGGACGTTCCCGCGAAGCTGCAGTGCTGTCCCCTCGGGGCTGCAGTGCTGTCCCCTCGGAGCTGTGACGTCCACCTGGGATGTGTAGCTGGTGACAGGCCTGACGCCATGAAATGACGACGGCTGTCGCCTGATCCCTTCGAGATGCGCGCTTCAAGATCGAAAGAGAAAGGGATGGTCACGCAGTGTAACCCCTGCTGCGCAGACCGGCGAGGCGGATGTACGCCGTGGAGCGGCCGGCCGCCGCAGCTGATGCGGCGGCCGGCCCTGAGCAGACCTCAGGTGATGTCGCGGCGGACGGTGGTCGCGGAGGCCACGATCGCGAAGACCACCGCGTAACCGGCGAGTACGAGGGCACCGCCCCAGGCGGGCAACATGTTCGCGTCCATGCCGGTGTCCACGTCGATGCTCATCAGCGCCCGTGCCGCGCCGCCGGGGAGCCATTTGCCCACGACCTGGAGGGCGGGAACTCCAAGGAAGATGTTCTCGATAACGTACGCCCAGGCCACGGCACCGACGATGCCGGCGATCTGGTTGCGTACGAGCGCGCCCAATCCGATGCCGAAGAGCGTGTAGAGGGCGAGCGAGGCGAGAATGCCGAGGCTGATCTGCGGAACGCGCGACTCCCCGAGCGACAGCTCGCCGCCGGCGATCATCACGGTGGGGATCACGACCAGAGCGGTGAAGATCAGTACGGCCACCGCGAACAGGGCGCCGACGATCAGACCGGCGAACAGCTTGGCGGCGATCACGCGCTCCCGGCGCGGCGTCGTCAGAAACGTACCGGTGATCGTCTGGTAGCGGAACTCCGAAGTGATCATAACCACGCCGAGGATCATCACGAAGATCCCGCCGCCCGATCCGGCCGACCAGGCGAACTGTACCCACTCCGGCGTGTCCAGCGCGGGCAGGCCGCCTTGCGGATTCCCGGCGAACCCGATGAAGAAGGCGAGGTTCACACCGATCAGAAGGAGCGTGACGAGGAGCATGACCCACCAGAGCCGCGTGGTGGACAGCTTCAGCAGCTCCGCACGCACCAGGCCGATCATCGTTCCTCCGTCAGTTCCAGGAAGACCTTCTGCAGGTCCGACCGTTCGGCGGCCATCTCGGTCAGCACCACCCGCTGGTCGAGCACGATCTGCCCGATCTCCTCGGGTTCGAGACCGTGGACGCGCAGCGCGCCGTCGTCGAGCCGGTCGACCGTCGCCCCCGCCTTCTCGAGCGCGGGTCCGAGGTCACCACCCTCCACCGTGCGGATCCGTACGGTCTTCTCGCCGTTGGTGGTGAGCTCGGCGAGCGTGCCCTGCCGTACGAGACGGCCACCCGCGATGATCACGACGTTGTCGACGGTCTGCTCGACCTCGGACAGCACGTGACTGGACACAAGGACGGCCGCGCCCCGATCGTGGGCGAGGTGACGCAGGAAGCCGCGCAGCCACTGGATGCCGGCGGGGTCCAACCCATTGGCCGGTTCGTCCAGAATGTAGACCTTGGGCTCGCCGAGCAGCGCGGAGGCGAGCGCGAGCCGCTGGCGCATGCCGAGCGAGAAGCCGCCGACACGCTTACCCGCCGCCTCCGCCAGGCCGACCTGGCCGAGTGCCTCGTCGGCCCTGGTGACCGGAAGTCCGGCCGCGACGCAGAGCAGGCGCAGATGGTTGCGCGCCGTACGACCGGGATGGAAGTTGGTGGCTTCGAGCACGGCCCCCACCTCGTTGAGGGGCGTGGCCATGGCGGTGTAGCGCTTCCCGTTGACCAGAGCCTCGCCGGAGTCCGGCGTGACCAGGCCGAGTAGGGAGCGCAGTGTGGTGGTCTTTCCGGCGCCGTTCGGTCCGAGATATCCGGTGACGGAGCCCGCCTCCACCGTGAAGGAGACGCCGTCGACCGCTCGCACCGCGCCGAAAGATTTCGACAGGTTTCGGATCTCAATCGCAGTCATCGCAGGCGATTATCAACCCGAGATCATCCGATTTCCTCCTACTTTGTGACGAGAAAAACGATCGAAAGATGTGAATCTGGGTACACATAGCTCTCATTCGGGCGACCAGCCGACCAATGTTCGCGTTCATGGTTCGCCTTCGTGGTTCGCGTTCGCGGGTCCGAGTTCGCGTCGGTCACCGCGCTGCGACGGCCGACCCCTCCGGAACGCCGTGACAATCACGATCTGGTGAGCCGCTCGCGCGATTTCCGCGCCGCCATATGTCCCCCGCCACACCATCGGCATCGGCATCGCATCGGCATCGGCATCGGCATCGGCATCACCCAACGCAGAGGGCCCAATGTTCTCTGCCACCACGAAGGTCGTCCGGCACCATCGCGGTCCCTGCCTTCCAGGCCGGCCTCACAGCGCGCGGAGCCTTGTACTCCGATCCATGTCGCCGCCATTCGCCCCAATAACGCCGCCCACGCAATGGCCCGTCTCACCACCAGTCGCTGGCCACCGGCCCCGGGTCTCGGTTGCGACCCCCCGCATGGCGTCGCGGCCGAGCGCGCCGCCGCCGGGAACGCGAGAGCCGTACCGGATCGGACGGTTACCCGCCCGCCGGTACGGCTCCCACCTCACCAGCCCAGTCACGCCGTCCCCTGCCGGACACCTGCCCGACACCTACCTGACGCGCGCGACAGACGCCCGCGGAACGGCTACTTCGCGCAGAGACGCAGGACGTTGGCGATGATCTTGGCACCCGCGCCGCCCTGGGTGGTCAGGATCGACTCGGGGTGGAACTGCACGGCGAAGCGCCGGTTCTCGGCGTCCTCGATGGCCATCGCCGCGCCGTCCGGCGTCGAGGCGGTGACGGCGAAGCCGCGCACACCGGGCCGCTTCGCGTGCAGCGAGTGGTAACGCGCGGCGACGAACTCGGCGGGCAGGCCGTCGAGCAGGGCGCTCTCCCCTTCCCTGCGCACCTGGCCCCGCTTGCCGTGCTCGGGGTACGGCAGCAGTTCCAGGGTGCCGCCCGCCTGCTCGATCATCGCCTGCATCCCGAGGCAGACGCCGAACACGGGCAACTCCCTGGCGTACAGCGCCTCGATGAGAGCGGAGCAGCCGAAGTCGGACGGCCAGCCGGGGCCGGGGGACAGCACGACGAGCATCGGCGCGATCTCGTCGAGCATCTCCTGCGGGAACCCGTGCCGCATGGTCACCACGGACGCGCCCTGCTGGCGGAAGTAGTCGGCCAGCGTGTTGACGAACGAGTCCTCGTGGTCCACGAGAAGCACGGTGTGGCCCGTACCGGGCAGTTCGGCGTCCTGCTGCCGCGCCTCCTCCTGCGGCGCCTGGCCGACGGAGGCGAGGGCGCCGAGGAGGGCGCTCGCCTTGAGTTCGGTCTCGCGCTCCTCGGCCCCGGGGTCGGAGTCGAACAGCAGCGTCGCACCCGCCCTGACCGTGGCCACACCGCCGCGGATCTGCGCGGTACGCAGCGTGAGACCGGTGTTCATGGAGCCGTCGAAGCCGATGAAGCCCACGGCTCCGCCGTACCAGCGCCGGGTGGTGGCCTCGTTGTCCTCGATGAACTGCATGGCCCAGGTCTTGGGCGCGCCGGTGACGGTGACCGCCCACATGTGGGTGAGGAACGCGTCGAGGGCGTCGAACTCGGGACGCAACCGGCCCTCGATGTGGTCGACGGTGTGGATGAGCCGGGAGTACATCTCGATCTGGCGGCGGCCGATGACCCGGACGCTGCCGGGGACGCAGATCCGCGACTTGTCGTTGCGGTCCACGTCGGTGCACATGGTCAGCTCGGACTCCTCCTTCACGCTGGAGAGGAGGGTGCGGATGGCCTCGGCGTCCTCGACCGGGTTGGCCCCGCGGGCGATGGTGCCGGAGATCGGGCAGGTCTCGACGCGGTCACCGGTGACGCGGACGTACATCTCGGGTGAGGCGCCCACCAGGTGCTCGCCCTCGCCCAGGTTGAGCAGGAACTCGTACGGCGCGGGGTTGCTCGTGCGCAGGGACCGGTAGAAACCGGCGGGGTCGGTGCAGGAGGCGTGGAAGATTTGGCCGGGAACGACCTCGAACAGGTCGCCGCGCTTGAACTTCTCCTTCGCCTTGGCGACGATCTCGGCGTATGCCCCCTTTTCCGGGTCTCCCGGGATCTCGGTGGGGGTGACCAGCGGGAACGTCTCCCCCGTCCGCTCCAGGCCCCGGGTGGAGGCGCCGTCGACGACGAAGTCGTACAGGTACTCCATGCTGGTCTCACGCACACGGTCGATCACGACCAGCCGGTCCGGCAGGTGGAGCACGAGGTCACGCTGGTCGCCCGGCCGGGGCAGGTTGTAGCGGATCGGCTCGAACTGGAAGGCCAGGTCGTATCCGAAGGCTCCGTACAGCCCGAGGTGCGGGTCGTCACCGCGGAAGGCCGCGATCAGCTCGCGGATCGCGGTGAACACGGTCGGGCGCCGGCTGCGCATCTCCTCGGGGAGCAGGTCCTCGGACTCGTCGACCGTCACCTCGACGTATTCCGGGGTCGGGGCGCTCACCGGCTTGCCGGCCGCGAGCAGGCACGAGGCGACGGCGGGCAGGACGACGCGGCCGCGTTCGTTGAGCGCGCGGGCCGAGATCCGCCGCCCCCTGGCGATGATCTCCACGCAGGGGTCGACGTAGCCGAACGCCCAGCGGCTGTACCGGCCGGGATAGTCCATTCCGGAGGAGAACGCCCCGCCACGACGCTCGCCGAGCGAGGTCACGATCTCTTCGAGGGCCGCCTCGGGCACCTCTCGCACGAAGCGTTCGACCTCGACGCCGCCGGCCGTGGTGTATCCGCTGCTATCCACTTTGTCTCGCCCCTTGATTTACGTAATGCCCCGGGGGCGGACATGAAGAAGGCCGCCTGTCGGGGCGGCCAGTTGCTCCTGCTCGCGAATGCGAAAACCACGCCGCCTGCTAGCGGCGCCACCACTGATTCGGAGTTCGCATGTCGTACAGATTAGCGGGCTCGCGCACGATCATGCAACGACGGCCCTCCCCGGCCGTGGCCAATAATGTTACTACCAAGTAAACTCGGGTGGCGAGGAGGACGAATGACGTTCACTCTACCCCGGCGCGCCGCCCATCGAGTGCTCGTCCGCCGTGACGTGCCCGTGCCAATGCCCGACGGCGTCATGCTTCTCGCCGACCGGTACGTGCCGGTCGGCGCGGTGAACCCGCCCACCATCCTCATCCGCTCCCCGTACGGCCGTGCCGGATTCCTCGGCTGGATGTACGGCAGGGCGTTCGCGCGACACGGTTTCCACGTGGTGCTGCAGAGCTGCCGGGGCGGATTCGGCTCCGGAGGGCTGCTCGACCCGCTCGCCAACGAACGTGAGGACGGCCTGGCCACGGTCACGTGGATGCGGTCCCAGCCCTGGTACGGCGGCAGCTTCGCGATGTACGGCCCCTCCTACCTCGGATACACGCAGTGGGCGATCGCCGCGGAGACGCCGGACCTCAGGGCGATGGCCACGCAGGTGACCGCCTCGTGCTTCCGCGAGGCCGCCTATGTCGGCGGCTCGTTCGCGCTGGAGTCCACGCTCGCGTGGACGACCCTCACCGCGAGCATGGAGGGGCGGCTCGGCGGTGCCGCCGCGTTCCTCGCCCCACGCCGGACCCGCCGCGCGGTCATGTCCGGGCGCCCGCTGTCCGAGCTCGACCTCCTCTCGGCGGGGCGGCCGCTGCCGTTCTTCCGAGAGCTGCTCGCCAATCACGCCGACCACGCCGACCCGGAGTCGCCGTACTGGCGCAAACGGGACTTCTCGGCCTCGGTCGGCGACGTGCTGGCCGAGGTCACCATGACCGGCGGCTGGTATGACGTGTTCCTGCCGTGGCAGCTCAAGGACTACGCGGCGATGCGGGCGGCGGGGCGGCAGCCGTACCTGACGATCGGGCCGTGGTATCACGCCGGCCTCAAGATGGAGAGGGCCGCGGGAGCGGACGCGCTGGCCTGGTTCCGCGCCCACCTGCTCGGCGATCCGTCCGGGCTGCGCGCCTCCCCCGTGCGGGTCTACGTGACCGGCGCGGACGAGTGGCGGGACCACTCGGACTGGCCGGTGCCCGGGACGCGGGCGGAACGCTGGCATCTGCAGGCCGGCTCGGGACTCTCCACCGGCAACCCGTCGCCGTCGGAGCCGGACCGCTTCCGGTACGACCCGCGGCATCCCACCCCGGTGCTCGGCGGCCCCGTCCTCCTCGGCAACTCGATGCCCAGGGACAACCGGCGGGTGGAGTCGCGGCAGGACGTGCTGGTCCACACCTCGCCGCCGCTGGCCGCGGACGCCGACATGATCGGGGAGGTGTCGGCGGACCTGTTCGTCCGGACGAGCACGGAGCACGCCGACGTCGTGGTCCGCGTGTGCGACGTCCACCCGGACGGCACGTCGATGAACGTGTGCGAGGGCGTCCGCAGGCTGACCCCGGCCGACCGGGCCGACGCCGACGGCGTACGAAGGGTCCGGGTGGAGTTGTGGCCGATCGGTCACAGGTTCCGGCGCGGCCACCGGATCAGGGTCCAGGTGGCGGGCGGCGCGTATCCCCGGATCTCCCGCAACACCGGAACCGGCGACCCGCTCGGGCCGGGTTCGGCCATGGTCTGCTGCGACCACGAGGTGCTGCACGACCCCGCCCACCCCTCCGCGGTCGTCTTCCCCCGGGTCGGGGCGCACTGACGCTCGGCGCGCCAACACGACCGTTCGGCGATCGGTGATCCTGCTGTGACACACGTCACTTTACGCTGCGGAGCGATCCCCTGTCAGAGAGGAGGGCGCGTTGGCCGCCCCGCGCAGTGACCGCAGTCCCTGGAACTGGTTGCTTCTGATACCGATCGCGATCCCGCTGATCCCCGCCCTGTTCAACGCCGTCGAGCCGCGGTTGTTCGGCATCCCGCTGTTCTACTGGCTCCAGCTCGCCTTCATCCTGCTCGGCGTCGCCACCACCACACTGGTCTACCGGATGACCAGGAGCGGCCGGTGAACACCGAGATCGTCATCTTCGCGGTCCTCTTCCTGCTGGTGAGCGGCATGGGATTCGTGGCCGCCCGGTGGCGTCGGGCGGACGACCTGGCCAGCCTGCACGAGTGGGGTCTCGGCGGCCGCAGCTTCGGCTCGTGGATCACCTGGTTCCTCGTGGGCGGCGACCTCTACACGGCGTACACCTTCGTGGCGGTGCCCGCCCTCCTGTTCAGCGCGGGCGCCACCGGGTTCTTCGCCGTGCCGTACACGGTGGTGGTCTATCCGCTGGTGTTCCTCGTGATGATCCGGCTGTGGTCGGTCTCGCACGTGCACGGGCTGGTCACCCCGGCGGACTTCGTCCGGGCCAGGTTCGGCTCGCCGACACTCGCGCTGCTGGTCGCGATCACGGGCATCGTGGCGACCATGCCGTACATCGCGCTGCAGCTCGTGGGCATCGAGGCCGTGCTGAAGACCATGGGCGTGAAGGGCGACCTGCCGCTGATCATCGCGTTCGCGATCCTCGCGGCGTACACGTACCAGTCGGGGTTGCGCGCTCCGGCGCTGATCGCCTTCGTCAAGGACATCCTGATCTACGTGGTGATCCTGGTCGCGGTGATCTACATCCCGTCGCGACTCGGGGGGTGGGAGGCGATCTTCGGCAAGGCCCAGGCCAAGTTCGACGCGACTCCGGCGCCGGGCGACGGCACCCTGCTCAACGCCAACAACCAGCTGCAGTACGTCACACTGGCCCTCGGGTCGGCCCTGGCCCTGTTCCTCTATCCGCACAGCGTGACGGGCGTGCTGGCGTCGAAGAGCCGCGACGTCATCAAGCGCAACATGTCGGCGCTGCCCGCGTACAGCCTGCTGCTCGGGCTGATCGCCCTGCTCGGGTACATGGCCATCGCGGCCGGGGTCAAGCCCATCGGCACCGACGTGAACACCGTCGTACCCCAGCTCTTCGACACGATGTTCCCCGACTGGTTCGCGGGCGTGGCGTTCGCCGCGGTCGGCATCGGCGCGCTGGTGCCCGCCGCGATCATGTCGATCGCCGCGGCGAACCTGTTCACCCGTAACATCTACCGGGAGTACATCAGGCCGGACGCCACCGACGCCCAGGAGGCATCGGTCAGCAAGATCACCTCGCTGGTCGTGAAGGTCGGGGCGGTGCTGTTCATCCTGCTCATCGACCCGCAGTTCTCGATCGACCTGCAGCTCATCGGCGGCGTGATCATCCTGCAGACCCTGCCGTCGGTGGCGCTCGGGCTCTTCGGGCGCTGGTTCCACCGGGCGGGTCTGATCGCCGGATGGATCGCCGGGATGGGCTCGGGCCTGCTGATGCTGTACAACATCGCGAACCCGGCCAACAAGCACGCGCACTTCGGCGGCTCGGCGTTCCCGCTGGAGAAGCTGGGCCTGGACACCAAGATGACGATCTACGCCGGGTTCCTCGCGTTGGCCGTCAACCTGGTCGTCGCCGTGCTCGGGACGTTCCTGGCCCGCGCGTTCAAGGTGGCGGAGGGTCAGGACGCCACCCGGCCCGAGGACTACGTCGCCGACCGGGGCGACCCCCGCGTCCACGATCTGGAGGTCGCCGGCTCCTCCTGAGTCCGTACGGCCCGCGCCCGGTGCCTCGATTCACCCCTGGCCCGATTTGAGACGATCTTTCAGGATTTCTCAGCGATTCCTCATGTGCCCTTCCTAGGTTTCCGACCTGACACCGGAACAGCAACCGGAACACCGAGGGGACGTACATGGGACACGACCACGAGGGCCAGCGGGTGAGCCGCCGCATGGCCCTCACCGGCATCAGCACGATCGGGCTGGGCGTCCTCGTGGCGGCCTGCGGCAAGGAGGCGGGCACCTCGTCCGCGGTCACCACCTCCACGGGCGCGACCGCCACGATCACGCCGCAGGCCCAGACGACCGCCGACCTGACCAGCCTGTTCGCCGGATCGAACACCTGTGTGCTCACCGCCTCGACCACGCAGGGGCCGTACTACTTCGACGCCGACAAGATCCGTAGCGACATCCGGGAGGACCGGCAGGGCAAGCGGCTGAAGGTCGCCATCAAGGTGCAGGACAGCGAGACCTGCAAGCCGCTGCCGAACGCGGTCGTCGAGATCTGGCACTGTGACGCCGCCGGCATCTACTCCGGGGCGGAGTCGATGTCGGCCGGCGCCGGCGGTGGTCAGGGCGGCCAGGGTGGTCAAGGGGGCCAGGGCGGGGGGCCGGGTGGTCCCCGTCCCAGCGGCCCGCCGAGCGGCGGGCCCGGAGGGCCCGGTGGACCGGGCGGCGGCGGCGAGGACGACGGTTTGGCCGACCTCAAGCCGCAGGACGACAAGCGCTACCTGCGTGGGGCGCAGGTCACGAACGCGGACGGCATCGTGCAGTTCACCACGATCTGGCCGGGGTGGTACACCGGCCGCACCGTGCACATCCACGCGATGGTGCACGTCGACAACGCCCGGGTGCTGACCACACAGCTGATGTTCGACGAGGACCTCAACGCCAAGGTCTACAAGGAGTCCCCGTACTCCGCGCACACCGGCAGGGACATGGTCAACGACGCCGACGGCATCTACAAGGACAACATGTTGCTGAAGGTCACCGAGGACGGCGACGGCTATCTCGGCGTCATCGTCTTCTCCGCCGACTCCGACAAGGACGGCGCGTAGCGCGGCCGGACCTCCTCCCCTACCTCCCGCTTCCTCTCGCCTCCTCGCCGGACGGCGCCCAGGTGATCCTGCTATTTCCATCCATGGCGTGATCTCTGCGGTAGTGTTCCGCACGGTTGTCTGGAGGTGGGTCGGTGGGCGAGGCGGGCATGCCGCTGTTGCCGGGCTACGAGACGCTCGGCGTCCTCGGGCAGGGCGGTTTCGGCGTGGTCTACCGGGCCCGCCAGCTGGCCGTGGGCCGCGAGGTCGCCCTCAAGCTCGACAACCGCGTCCTGCTGTCCGACCGTGACCGCCGCCGGTTCCTGCGCGAGGTGACCTCGGCCGGGGCGCTGTCCGGCCACCCGCACGTGGCCGACGTCTACGACGCGGGCGTGCTGCCGGACGGCCGGCCGTACATGGTGCTGGAGCTGTGCCCCGGCGGGTCGCTGGCGGACCGCGTCAAGGCGTACGGACCGCTGGGCGCGGCCGAGGTCCGCGACATCGGAATCAAGATCGCCGACGCGCTGGCCGCCGCGCACTCCGCCGGTGTGCTGCACCGGGACGTCAAGCCGGCGAACATCCTGATCAACTCGTACGGTCTGGTGGCGTTGTCCGACTTCGGGCTGGCCACGATGCCGGGGAAGGGCGGCGGGGAGCACGCCTCGGTGACCCTGGAGTCACTCACCCCGGCGTTCGCGCCGCCCGAGGCGTTCGACCTCACCGAGCCCACCGCCGCCGGGGACGTCTACGCGCTGTCCGCCACGCTGTACGCGCTGCTGCGGGGCAGGCCGCCCCGGTTCCCCGAGGGAGGCGTCGTCAACGTCGCGGCGATCCTCGCGCTCCACCGCCTGCCCATCCCGGAGATCCCCGGAGTGCCGCCCGCGCTGGTGGGCGTGCTGCGC
This sequence comes from Microtetraspora glauca, assembly GCF_040656155.1. Taxonomy (NCBI): domain Bacteria; kingdom Bacillati; phylum Actinomycetota; class Actinomycetes; order Streptosporangiales; family Streptosporangiaceae; genus Microtetraspora; species Microtetraspora glauca. Next base: position 302,756 of record NZ_JBFALK010000009.1, on the reverse strand, counting down.
GACGGCATGGCGAGCGACCCCCGGGAGCGCATCGGGAGCGCATCGGAACTGCGCGACGCGCTCTCGAGGCTCCGTCCTGACGGCGCATCTCACGAGGAGTCCGGTCGGCAACCCGGCCCGGAGTCCCATGCCTGGCCTCGCGTGGAGCCGCGGACGAACGGCGCGGCGGGCCGCGTGGAGCGGGCCCCGGAGGCCGCAGGAGGAGTGCCGGGACGCTTCCTGGGAACCACGGGCGGGGCGCGGAATCCCCATGTGACGGCCGGAGGCGCGGGGCCGTACCAGGTCGTGGGCCCGCACTCCGCGCTCGCCACCCTTCCGCCGGAACCGCGCACGCACCGCCGTTCGGCGGTCTACGCCACGATGGCGGCCGTCTTCGCGACCCTGCTCGTCCTCGGAATCGTGCTGCTGGCCCCATGGAGCCCCGACGGCGTAGGCGTGGACGCACACCCCGGATCAACCGGCTCCACCACCGGCTCCGCGGTCCCGTCCGCCCCGGCCACCGGGACCACCGGACCCGCCTCGACCGCAGGCGGAGGGCGGAACGGGATCGAGGTGGCGACCTACACGGCCGGCTGCCCCGCCGCCGAGGTGGCCTCGGCCTCCGCGGCGTGCGTCACCGATCCCGAGTGCTGGGCCGGCACGGTCTCCATCGCGGGCGACGTGACCGCGCGGTCCGTCCCCTGCGCGAAACCGCACGCGTGGGAGACGTTCGCGATCGCGCCGCTGCCCCCCGGGGCCACCACCGACGAGGACACCGTGGCGAGCCACCCCACCGTGACGCTTCTCTGCTCGAAGTACGTCCTCCTGCTGTCCCGGCGCGGCGCCTCCGCCAAGATCCCGGCGAACAAGTGGCAGATCACAGTGCTGCCGCCGAGCGCGGCCAAGTACGCGGCGGGCATGCGCAGCTACCGGTGCCTGGGAAGGCTGTACGGGAACGACACCTCGGGGAGCCGGTTCGCCCGGAGCACCTGACCTCCCCTTGGTCGCGCTTCGCGGGCCGCTCCCCGTGCACGCTCACGAGTTCGTACGGCGCAACTCGTCCAAGGCGTCCTTCAGATAGTCGATGAAGTCCCACACGTCGGGCACCATGTCACGGTCGACCACGATGCCGACGTCGAGCGACCCGTCGTAGGAGAACACCGTGATGTTGATCCCGCCGCTGACGTCGGTGATCACCGAGACCGGATAGTGGGCGAGCAGCCGCGCTCCGCACATGTACAGCGGGAACTGCGGCCCGGGAACGTTCGACACCATCAGGTTCATGGCCGGTGCCGTACGCGAGGCGATCCGGAAGGCGGCGCGGTCGGCGAGGCCGTTCAGCGCGGCGGGCATGGCCTCGCTGAACTCCAGCAGCCAGGTGGCCGGGGCCGCGGCGTACCGGTCCTTCACGGTCTTCATGGAACGGCTCACCCCGCGCAGCCGCTCGCCGGGGTCGGAGACGTCCGTGGGGAGCGTCGCCAGCGCGAGGACCACCTCGTTGGCGGGGATGTCACCGCCTTCCGTGATCCCCCTGCTGGAGATGGGGATGCCCGCGACCAGCGGCTCGCGGGGCAGCTCGTCGCGCTGGACCAGCCAGCGCCGGAGCGCGGCGGCGCACAGTGACAGGACCACGTCGTTGACCGTCACGCCGAACTCGTTCTTGATCCGCTTGACGTCGGCGAGCGGCAGCGTCCCGAACGCGAACCTGCGATGGGGCGAGATCGGCCCGGAGAAGGGGGTACGCGGCACGGCCATCCTCGGCAGGCCGGGCAGCGGCTCCGCGCCGATGCCGCGGATGAGCCGGGAGACGAGCCCGGCGCCGGGAAGCTGCGAGACGACCGGGATCTCGTCGAGGCGGGGCATCACGCCCGCGACAAAGCGCACCGCCGCTCCCGGGTTCTCCAGCACGCGTGCGACGCCGCGAGCGATCATCTCGATCGTCTCCGGCGGCGCCTCCGGTTCGGACTGCGGCGGGGCGGCCTCGCGGCGCGGCTCGGGACCGAGGTCCATGAGCGCGGCGAGCACCTCGGCGCCGGTCACGCCGTCGATGGCGGAGTGGTGCACCTTGGTGTAGACGGCGACGCGGCCGCCCGACAGCCCGTGGATCAGGTACAGCTCCCACAGCGGGCGCCGCCGGTCCAGGCGCCGACCGTGCAGGCGGGCGACCTGCTCGCCGAGCTGGTGGTCGTCACCTGGGCGCGGCAGGGCGATCTCGCGGACGTGGTAGTCGAAGTCGATCTCCCGATCCTCCACCCAGTACGGGTGGTCGAGCCGGAACGGCACCTGGACCAGGCGGCGGCGCAGCGGCGGAGCGAGATGCGCCCGCTCCTTGATCAGGTCGATCAGCGTCGCACGGGTGACCTCACCTCCCGGCGCCGTGGACGGGTCGAGGACCGCCAGCCCCGCGATGTGCGCGAGGTTGGCGCTCGTCTCGAAATTGAGGAACTGCGCGTCGAGCGCGCTCAGTTGCCGCGCCATACCTGGTCACTGCCCCCGTTGTCCGATGTTTCTGCCCGATGATTCTGTCCGATTCTTCTGATCCGCTATCACCAGTGATGGTGCACCGCGCGCGACGCGCCCCGGTGGGCGGGGTGCACCGAACGTGACCCGCCGGATGACCGGCCGGCCACTCAGAGGACGGAGGCGACCCCGACCCCGATGCCGGCGAGCAGGAGCAGCAGGCCGACTCCGAGGAAGATGCCGCCCAGCAGGGTCCCGTTGCCGGTCGCGTTGTCGATGCGGATTCGGCGCGGATCCGCGGGATCGTACATGACCGTGACGGTCTGACCGGGGCGGGCGGCCGGCGGGTTGCTCCCGAAACGGCTCTGCGTCTCCACCTCCTGGCCGTACGCCGTCATGAACCGCACGATCGGATAGAAGGTGGGGCCGTCGCCGGAGTCGCTGCGGCGCAACCCGACGACGTGGCCCGGCGCTCGCAGGGCGCGTCTGCGGAACTCCCGGGCGTTGATGAGCAGGCCTGCCCCCACCAGCGAGAAGATCACGCCGATCAGGCCGAGAACGAGGATGGCGATGGTGCTTTCTGACACGCCGCGAAACGTACGGCAGCGCGATTGATTCCCACTTGCGACGGACTTGTCATGAGGCGCGGCACTTGTTCATGAAGCGCCCGTGAACCGATGCCGATCGAGCGGCTCCCTCGTCACGGGCGCAGCCGCATCACGGCCTCGGCCACCTCGATCACGGGAGTGCCGAGGTCGTGGCGGCTGAACAGGTGCACCTGATCACCCGTGTCGATCTCCAGGAGGCGGGTGGTGACCCCGTAGCGGTGGCGGGTGTCCACCCGGATCCGGTCGACGTCGTTCCAGGAGTATCGCTCGCTGCCCGCGAAGCCGGAGACGACCGTGACGCCGCCCTCGTCCACGGCCAGCCGTACCGGCGCGAGCAGGTCGCGCAGGACCAGCGCGGCGAACCCGGCCGCGGCGACCCCCGCCAGGAAAGTCTGGTAGGAGTCACCGATCAGCGCCAGGACGACGCAGACGGCGGCGGCGACCGCCTTGACCACCATCATCTGCCGCGGCACCCGCCACTCGCGCCGCGCGTCAACACCCGCCATCATCGCAGCGTAACGGGTCCGGCCGAGGGCTCGCCGATCTCGGCGGCCCACTTCGCTCACAGCCGATCTCGTCACGGATCTTCCGGTCGCTCCCCGATCGCTCCCCGATCGCTCTCCGGTCGCTCCCTGGTCGCGCCTCCGCGGATTCCCGCGCCGCGCGCCGGGGACGCGTCAGTCCGGTTCGATCCGCATCGCGGTCTCCTCGGGCGCGAAACCACCGGCGTCGGGGCCGACGTCCTCCCCGATCATCTCCCGGTCCACGTCCTCGTGAGCCCCCTCGTCCGGATCCACCAGGCGCCCCGTGGGGTGGCGTGCGTTCTCCGGATAGCCCGCGTCCTCCTCACCGCCGTACGGGACGCTCTCGTCGGCGATGTCGGGTTCGGCGTCCTCCGGAGAGCCGTAGAGCAGGCTCTTGTCGGGGACCTCCCGGCTGAGCCGCATGTCCAGCGGCTCCCCCCGGGCCATCTCCTCGGACGTGGTGCCGTACTCGTCGATGCCGACCGGCGATTCCCCAGGGAGCGGCTCCTCCTGCGGGTCGTGTGCCCACTCCCGTTCCGGGGTTCCCTCCCTGAGGTCGGGGATGCCTTCGTCCTCGGCCCGGGACCGCGGATCGGGTTCCGGTCTCGTGTGCTCGGTCATACCCGTCACCTGCCCAGCCCTGCCGCCGTATGCCTCCGTGCCCCGCTGCTTTGCCGGACCGTGACGCGGACGCCTCGCGCCGACATGTGGACCCGGTTTCCCGTGTTCGAACCCCGATTTTTGGGCAAAAGCAGTTTCGTATCCGTCGTCAGGCGTGCCGTCACATGCCGGACGCCTCCGTCCGGCCGCAGCCCGGGAGGACCGATGGCCAGGCAGATCCACGAAAGCCTCCAGCAGCCGTCAATGGCGGAACTCGAGGCGCGGATACGCGGCCTGGAGAGCCGGCTCGCCCATCTCACCAAGATCGTCGACGCGCTGACGGAGGCGACACCGGTCAAACTGACCGAGTGATCATGCCGGAGGGCGGGGGGCCAGCGCGCCGCGGGCGTCCTGGTCGTCGCCGACGGTCTCGGCGGCCAGCCAGGAGAGCAGTGCCGTGAGCTCCGGATTGCTGTCCGGGTTCCACCCGTCGAGGTGGCGGGCCAGCGCGGCCCTGCGCACCGCGATCACCCGCCGGGCGGCCTCACGGCCCGCACCGGTGATGATCAGGTCGTCGCCGGACCGCTCGACGAGGCCGCGGTCCACCAGCGGCTGGGAGCAGTCCGTGCCCCGCTGGACGGTGGTCCCGGCCCGCTCCGCGAGAGCCGTACGGCTGGCGCGGCCCGTCCTGGCCACCCGCGCGAGAACCCACGTGGCTCCGGCGGGCAGGTCGTATCCCGCGCGCCGGGCCAGCTCGCCGTACAGCCGGGCGGCCTGCGGGTCCCGGCGCATGAGCACGGTGAGGGCCCGCTCGATCTCCTCCAGCGACGATCTGCCGCACGGAGCGGCGTAGCCCTCGCCGAGATCGGGCGCGGAGGCTCCGACGGTCGTACGCAACGGCACCTGGCGCAGGAAGCACGCGAGCACGAATCCGGCGAACGCGACGGGCGCCGCGTACAGGAAGATCGTCGTGGCCGATTCGGCGTAGGCGTGCACGACGTGTGCCGCAACGTCCGGGGGCAGCCGGGACAGCAGCGCGGGGCTGCCCTGGATCGCCGCCGGGTCGAAGCCCGGCGGGAGCGGCGTGCCGCGCAGGGCGGCGGCGGCCCGTACGGCCAGCTGACCGGCGAAGACGGCGCCGAAGACCGAGACGCCGAACGATCCCCCGATGGACCGGAAGAACGTCGCCGAGGACGTCGCTACGCCGAGGTCCCGGTAGTCCACGACGTTCTGCACGGCGATCACGAGGACCTGCATGACCAGGCCGAGCCCGACGCCGAGGAGGAGGAACCGGACGCTCATGGAGAGCGTCGAGCTGTGCTCGTTCAACTGGTGGAGCAGCAGCAGGGCCGCGGTCGTGATCGCCATTCCGGCGATCGGGAACATCCGGTAGTGGCCGGTATGGCTGATGACCTGCCCGGACGTGATGGAGGTGCCCAGCATCCCGGCCATCATCGGCAGCAGGTAGAGGCCGGAGGAGGTCGCCGAGACGCCGTGCGCCACCTGGAGGAACAGCGGGAGGTAGGCCAGCGTGCCCATCATGGTGAAGCCGACCACGAAGCCGATCGCGGCGGTGACCGAGAACACGTTGATCCGGAACAGGTGGAGCGGGATGATCGGCTCCGCCGCGCGCCGCTCGGCCAGGGCCCACAGGACGAGCAGGACCACCGCCACGCCGGCCAGGCCGAGGATCTGGGGTGATCCCCAGGCGTACTGGGTGCCGCCCCAGGAGGTCGCCAGGACGACGCAGGTGACCGCCGCCCCGAGCAGCAGTGCCCCCCGATAGTCGATCGTGTGCGGCGTGCGGTCCCGGTGCCCGTGCAGGGTCGCGGCGACGACGAACAGCGCGACGACGCCGATCGGCAGGTTGACGTAGAAGACCCAGCGCCAGGAGAGTCTGTCGACGAACAGCCCGCCGAGCAGCGGGCCGACGACGCTGGCGAAGGCGAAGACCCCGCCGAAGAAGCCCTGGTAGCGGCCCCGGTCGCGCGGGGCGACCACGTCCCCGACGATGGCCATGGCGAGCACCATGAGACCGCCTCCGCCCAGGCCCTGCAGCGCCCTGAACATGATCAGCTCGAACATGCCCCCGGCCAGGCCGCACAGCGCCGACCCCACCAGGAAGATCACGATGGCGGCCTGGAAGAGGTGCTTGCGGCCGTACTGGTCGCCCAGCTTTCCCCACAGCGGGGTGGAGACCGTCGAGGCGAGCAGGTACGCGGTCACGACCCAGGACAGGTGGTTCAGCCCGCCGAACTCGCCGACGATGGTCGGCAGCGCCGTGGACACGATGGTCTGGTCCAGCGCGGCCAGGAGCATCGCCAGCATGAGCGCGAGGATCACCGCCAGGACGCCGCGCTCACGCGCGGGCGCGGTGGCCGTCCCGCTCTCCCCCATGGGTGCCCAGTCCCCCGAGAACGCGCCTCCATGCACGTGTCACCGGGTCCCGGGAGCCGGTGACAGCCCGTGGGAGCAGGTGCGAGCTGTGAGCTGTGAACGAGGAGGTCAGGAGGATGCCGCGCCCCTGATCAGGGGGAACCGTGCCCGCGCGCCGGGCCGGGACGAGGAGGTGAACCGTAGCGGATGAGCCGCTCCCGCGAGGTGGTCTCATCCGCCGCCCGTTCGCGTCCCGCCGGCTCCCGCTCGTACCGCTCCCGCCGCGTGGACGCGGCCAGCGCCGCCAGCCCCACGAGCACGCAGAACGAGATCAGCAGCAACGCGATCAGACCGAGCACCGTCACGGCCGCCAGGGAGATCATCGCTCCCAGCAGCTCAATCATCCGCTTCCTCCCCGACTCCGACCTTGAAGGACAGGTAGGTGCCCTCCCAACAGCAGGTCACGCATTATCTGCCTATAAATAGGCATACGTCATAGCGCGACCTGCGTGCACCATCCGGTCGGGGTACAGCCCGCTGACCCGGCGCCCACGGGCCGGATCACCGCCCTCTCGCGAGGGCGTGACCTGGCCTGCGGGCGACGGCGCGTCTCACTCGCCGCTTCTCACTCGCCGCTTCACTCGCCTCTTCACTCGAAGGGAGTGCCGACGTAGTTCTGGGCGAGCTCGGCGGCCGCGGTCTCGGAGTCGGCGATCCGGTGCAGCTGGGAGAGCTGCAGCCGGGTGTCGAACTCGCTCTGCGCGGGGTCGGGGTGCAGCGTCGTGGTCATGAAGTACGAGAAGTGCTCCGCCCTCCAGACCCGGCGCAGGCAGGTGTCGGAGTATCCGTCGAGCAGGTCGGTCTCTCCCGTGGCGTGCCACCGCGAGAGCGCCTTCGCCAGGACGACCACGTCCGAGACGGCCAGGTTCAGCCCCTTGGCCCCGGTCGGCGGCACGATGTGCGCGGCGTCCCCCGCGAGGAAGAGCGGGCCGTACCGCATGGGCTCGGCGACGAAGCTCCGCATCGGAGTGATCGACTTGGAGGTGATCGGCCCGCGTTCCAGCTTCCAGTCGCCGTCCACGGCGAACCGCAGGTCCAGCTCGTCCCAGATCCGCTCGTCCGGCCAGTCGGCCACGTCCGTGCCGTTCGGCACCTGGAGATAGAGCCGGCTCACCGTCGGCGAGCGCATGCTCAGCAGGGCGAAGCCGTGCTCGGAGTGCGCGTAGATCAGCTCGTCGGACGACGGCGGGACGTCGGCCAGGATGCCGAGCCAGGAGTACGGGTACTCGCGCTCGAAGGTCCGCAGCACGCCGGACGGGACGGCGGCCCGCGCGATGCCGTGGAACCCGTCGCAGCCCACCACGAAGTCGCAGGACAGGGTCCGCTCGCGGCCCTCGTGGACGTATCTGACGGACGGCTGTCCCGACTCCAGACCGTCGATGGCGACGGCCTGCGCCTCGAACAGCAGCGGGTCTCCGTCGGCGAGCTGGAGCGCCACCAGGTCCTTCACCATCTCGGTCTGGGCGTAGACCATGACGGCGCGCCCGCCGGAGAGGGAAGGGAAGTCGATCCGGTGGCCCCGGCGATCGAAGCGCAGCTCGACGCCGTTGTGCGGAAGCCCCTGCCGGTCCATCCGCTCGCCGGCTCCGCATTCCCGCAGGACGTCGATCGTGCCCTGCTCCAGGATGCCGGCGCGCTGGCGCTGCTCGACGTACGCGCGGTCGCGGTGCTCCAGGACGACGGAGTCGATTCCGGACCGCCGGAGCAGCCGGGCGAGGAGGAGCCCCGCGGGACCGGCCCCGATGATCGCGACTGTGGTGTGGGCGGGAATGCTCATCGGTTTCTCTCCTGGGCCTCACGAAGTGTGCGCTGAGCCACGGCGAATGCCGCGTTGGCGGCCGGGACGCCGCAGTAGACGGCGGCCTGCAGCAGAACTTCCTTGATCTCGTCGGGGGTGAGCCCGTTGCGGAGCGCGGCCCGGACGTGCATCGCCAGCTCCTCCAGATGGCCGCCCGCGACCAGGGCGGTCAGCGTGATGCAGCTGCGCGTCCGCCGGTCAAGGCCGGGCCTCGTCCAGATCTCGCCCCACGCGTAGCGGGTGATGAAGTCCTGGAAGTCGGCGGTGAACGCGTCGGCCTTCGCGGTCGCGCGGTCCACGTGCGCGTCCCCGAGTACGGCGCGGCGCACGTTCATGCCGGCGGCGTACCCGCGCGCGCCGTCCCCGCCGCCGAGGTGGGTGAGGAGTGCGGCGAGCACGGGCTCTGGGCGCTCCACGCCGGCCAGGTGGGCGGCGCCCGGGACCTCCACGAGCGTGGCGCCGGGGATGCCGTCCGCCAACTCGCGTGCGTGCGCGGGCGGCGTGGCCGGATCGTCCCGCCCGCCGATCACCAGGGTCGGCGCGGTGATCCGGCCCAGCTCCGCGCGGATGTCGTACGCCGCGAGCGCGTCGCAGCAGGCGGCGTATCCCTCGGCGGCAACCTCGCGCAGGTCGTCGAGGAACGGATCCGCCCCCTCGAACGCGGGGGTGAACCACCGCTGGGCGGCGGTTTCGGCCATGACGGCGGTGCCCTTCGCCCGGACGAGCGCGGCCCGCTCGTGCCACCCGCCGGGCGGACCGAACCACGCCGACGAGCAGACCATGGTCAGCGAGGACACCCGCTCGGGATGGTGGAGCGCCAGCCACGCGCCGACCGCGCCGCCCAGGGAGATCCCGGCGTAGTGGAACCGGCCGACGCCCAGGCTGTCGGCGAGATCGAGGACGAGCGCGGCGAGATCCGCGACCGTGGCCCCCTCCGGCAACGCGGACGGGGAGCCCCCGTGCCCCGGAAGGTCCCAGCGCAGGACCCGGTGGTCGCGGGCGAGCGCGGGCACCTGCGGGTCCCACACGGAGAGCGAGGTGCCGAGTGAGGGACCGAGCAGGAGCGCGGGAGCGCTGTCGGGGCCGTCGGCGCGGTGGTGCAGGCGCGGCCCCCCGTACGTTTCAGGTGTCTCCGGTGTCTCGGGAGCGTGGGCAGGCTTCATCGTCACTCCTTGACCTGCGGGTGGCGGCGGAGGGCCCGATCGGTCAGCGCCGGTGCGGAGCCCACGTAGGCGGCGGGGTCGAGCAGGCGGCGCAGCTCGCCCTCTGTGAGAGGAAGTCGTTCGTCACCCAGCGCCTCCCCCAGGCCGATCCCCTCGGCCGCCGCCCTGCGGGAGGCGCGCTCCACGGCGGCCCTGGCCTCGGAGCGGCCGATCAGCGGGGTGAGCGCCGCCGCGACGCGTTCCGCGAGGACGAGGCCGCCGGTGCGGTCGAGGTTGGCGCGCATCCGCGCGGGGTGGACTCGCAGCCCCTCCGCCAGCTCGGCGGCGCTCGCGGCGGCCCCGCCCGCGAGCCGCAGCAGGTCCCGCAGGGCCGGCCACTCGGCGTGCCACGCCCCCGGGGGCCGCTCGTCCTCGGCGACGAGGGACCCGAGGAGTACGACGGCGAGCGCGGGAGCCTGCCGGGCGGCGGCCGCCATGAGCGTGGCCCGGACGGGGTTGCTCTTGTGCGGCATCGCGGAGGACCCGCCGCCCGTGCCCTCGGAGACCTCGCCGATCTCGGTGCGGGAGAGGACCAGCACGTCGGCGGCCATCTTGCCGAGAGCGCAGGCGGTGAACGCGAGGGCCGTACCGAGGTCGGCCACCGGCGTGCGCAGGACATGCCAGGGCAGCGACGGCTCGGCCAGCCCGAGCTGTCCGGCGAACTCGCGGAGGAGTGCCGGTCCGGCGCCGCCGGAGCCCTCGTCCGAGCCGCTCCCGGCGTACTCCTGGAAGGCGGCCAGCGTCCCGGCGGCCCCGCCGAGCTGGGCGGGCGGGCCGATCCGGGAGAGCCGGTCCACGGCGTCGAGGACCAGCGCGCGCCACCCCGCCGCCTTCAGGCCGAAGGTGGTGGGCACGGCGTGCTGGGTGAGCGTGCGCCCGGCCAGCACCGTGTCGCGGTGCTCGGCGGCGAGCCGGGCCAGCGCGGCGTCGGCGCGCCCCAGATCGGCGATGATCGGTGGCAGCGCGCGGGACGCCACCAGCATCAGCGCCGTGTCCACGATGTCCTGGCTGGTCGCGCCCTGGTGCACGTACGGCGCGGCCTCGGGCGAGCGGCGGGCCACGGCGGCGGTGAGATCCGCGACCAGCGGGATCGCCGGGTTGCCACCGGACCTGGCCCGCACCGCGATGTCCCGCACGTCGTAGAGCCGGACGTCGGCGACCTCGCCCACGGCCTCGGCCGCCGCGTCCGGGACGAACCCGAGCTCCGCCTGGGCCCGGGTGAGCGCCGCCTCGGCGTCGAGCATCGCCTGCAGCACGGCGGCGTCGCCCGTGGCGGCCGCTACGGCGCTCCCGGCCCAGATGGGGGTGAGCAGGCCCGACTCGTCAGCCGAACTCAAGGAAGACCGTCTCCTCGCTCCCCTGGAGGTGGATGTCGAACCGGTAGGTCGCGTGCGGCTCGGGCCGGGCGACCAGGGTGGCGCGACGGTCCGCGTCGAGGGAGTCGAGCAGCGGGTCGCCCGCGCCGTCCTCCAGGTAGACGCGGGTGTACAGGTGGTGCAGCAGCCCCCGCGCGAACACGCACACCGAGATGTACGGCACGGCACCGGGGGCCGCCGGACCGGGGACGACCGTGCGGAGGGTCCAGTGGCCGGCGGCGTCGGTGGCGACCCGCCCGAACCCGGTGAAGTCCACACCGGAGCGGCCGGCGAACGTGCCGGTGACCGGGTCACGGCGCATCGAGCCAGGAGCGCCGTCGAGCCCCCCGTCGGGGTCGGCCTGCCAGAACTCCAGCAGCGCGTCGGGGATCGGCTGCCCGGCGCCGTCGTAGACCACGCCGTGCAGCGTGATCGCCCCGGGATGCCCGGGAGGGACGAGCTCGCCCCCCTCGGTGAACGGCAGCGCGTAGCCGTAGAAGGGACCGACGGTCTGGGACGGTGTGGGCGGTCTCAACGGCCTTCCTCCATCCAGGTCGCGGACGGCCCGTCGAGGACGATGTCCCAACGGTAACCGAGTGACCATTCGGGGCTGGACAGGTCATGGTCGTATCCGGCGATCAGGCGCTGCCGCGCCCGCTCGTCGGTGATCGAGTTGAAGATCGGGTCGTACGGGAACAGCGGATCGCCCGGGAAGTACATCTGGGTGACGAGCCGCTGGGTGAACGCCGTGCCGAACAGCGAGAAGTGGATGTGCGCCGGACGCCAGGCGTTCAGGTGGTTGCGCCAGGGGTAGGGCCCCGGCTTGATGCTGGTGAAGGTGTACCGGCCCTCGTCGTCGGTGAGGCAACGGCCGGTGCCGGTGAAGTTGGGGTCCAGCGGCGCGGGGTGCTGGTCGCGCTTGTGCGCGTACCGGCCGGACGCGTTGGCCTGCCAGACCTCCACGAGCTGCCCGCGCACCGGGCGGCCGTCCCTGTCGAGGACCCGCCCGGTCACCACGATGCGCTCACCGAGCGGTTCGCCGTGGTGCTGCCGGGTGAGATCGCTGTCGAGCTCTGTCACGTCGGTCACGCCGAACACCGGCCCGCGCAGCTCGGTGAACGCCTCCCGCGCGGCGACGAGGGGCCGCTTGGGATGGCGCAGGATCGAGCTGCGGTAGGGCGGGTAGTCGCGCCGCGGGTGGAGTTCCTCCTGGCCGCCGTCCGCGAGCGCCTTGTCGGCCTCGGCCTGGATCCGCGCCGTCTCGGCGTCGATGAGGGCCTGCGGTTCCGGAGTCGGGGGGTTCGTGCTCATGCCTGCTTCCTCGCTGTCATAGGGCTCGTTCCTTGGCCGGTCAGCGTTCCAGGACGACGGCGAGGCCCTGGCCCACGCCGATGCAGAGCGCGGCCACGCCGGTGCCGGAACCGGCCGCCGCGAGCTGGTGGGCGACCGCGCCGGTGATCCGGGCTCCGGAGGCGCCCAGCGGGTGGCCGATCGCGATGGCGCCGCCGCGCGGGTTGACGACGGCCGGGTCGAGGTCGGGCCACTGGCCGAGGCAGGTCAGCGCCTGGGCCGCGAACGCCTCGTTGAGCTCGAAGGTCAGCAGGTCGCCGAAACCGCGCGAGGCGCGTCCGAGCGCCCGGTTGACCGCCTCGACCGGGCCCGCGCCGAAGTACTGCGGCGCGATGCCGGTCACGGCGGAGGCCCTGATCCGCGCGAGCGGCTCGCGCCCGGTGGCGGCCAGTCCCGCCTCGTCCGTGAGCAGCAGCGCGGCCGCGCCGTCGTTCAGCGGGGAGGAGTTGCCCGCGGTGACGGTGCCACCCTTCCTGAAGGCGGGCTTGAGCTTGGCCAGCGCCTCCATCGAGGTGTCCTCGCGGATGCTCTCGTCACGGGCGAGGTCGTTCACGGGAACGACCTCGGCGTCGTACGCGCCGTCCTTCCAGGCCCGGGCCGCCTTCTCATGGCTGGCCAGCGCGAAGGCGTCCTGGGCCTCGCGGGTCAGGCGGTACTCGTCGGCGAGCAGCTCGGCGCTCTCGCCCAGCGCGATCGTCCACTCCTCCGGCATGCGCGGGTTGACCAGCCGCCAGCCGAGCGTCGTGGACACCATCTGCTGGTGCCCGGCGGGGAAGGCGCGCTCGGGCTTGGGGACGACCCAGGGGGCGCGGCTCATCGACTCGACTCCGCCCGCGATCACCACGGAGGCGTCTCCGACCGCGATGGCGCGGTACGCCTGGATCACGGCCTCCATCCCGGAACCGCAGAGCCGGTTGACCGTGGTGCCCGGGACGGTCACCGGGAACCCGGCGAGCAGGGCGGCCATGCGCGCGACGTTCCTGTTCTCCTCACCCGCGCCGTTGGCGTTGCCGAACACCACGTCGTCCACGCGCGCGGGATCCAGGTCCGGGCTGCGGTCGGCGATCGCGCGCATCACATGAGCGGCGAGGTCGTCCGGCCGCACGCCGGACAACGCCCCGCCGTACCTGCCGACGGGAGTGCGGACGGCGTCCACGATGTAGACGTCACGCACGGGTGTCACCTCCGGATTTGAGCGCGCGCAGCGCGGCCAGCTCGGCTTGCGTGGGGGGTTCGGTGACGCCGACGGTGTCGGCGATCCGCAGCTTCCAGCCGGTCGCCTCGATCACCTGCGGGACGGTGACGCCCGGGTGGATCTCGGTGAGGACGAGCTCGGCGGTCTCGGGGTCGGGCCGCAGGACGCCGAGGTCGGTGATCACGGCCACCGGGCCCTCCCCCAGGAGGCCCAGCCTGGCCCGGTCGCCGGGGCCGGAGCCGTGCCCGACGGTGGTCACGAAGTCGAGCTTCTCCACGAAGTTGCGCCGCGAGTGGCGCAGCACCATGAGCACCTTGCCGCAGCTCGCCGCGATCTCGGGAGCGCCGCCGGCGCCGGGGAGGCGGCCCTCGGACCGGCCGGGACCGCGGTCGATGACGGTCGTGTTGATGTTGGCGAACCTGTCGACCTGGGCGGCGCCGAGGAAGCCGACGTCGATCCGGCCGGCCTGCAGCCAGTAGTTGAAGATCTCCGGCACGGACACCACCGCGTCCGCCGTGGCGGCCAGCTCGCCGTCGCCGATCGACAGCGGCAGCCTGCTCGGCTTGGACCCGAGCGTGCCGGACTCGTAGATCAGGACGAGGTCCGGTTCGGACGTGCGGCGGGCCAGGTTGGCGGCGGCGCTGGGCAGGCCGATGCCGACGAAACAGGTCCGGGAGCCGCTGAGCGCCCGCGCGGCGTTGACGGTCATCAGCTCGTCGGGCGTCCAGGTCACGGCCGGGCTCCCCGTGTCGGTGGCTGTGTCGGTGGCTGTGTCGGTCGCTGTGTCGGTCGCTGTGTCGGTCGCTGTGTTGTTCACGGTCACGGCGCCTCCAGCACGTGCTCGCGGATCCAGGCGAGGAACGTCTCACGGTCGCGGGAGATGGGGTCCCACGCCTGGTAGAAGTCGTTGTCACGAACCGTGTAGCCCGCGGCGTACGAGGGGTGGGCGCCGTTCGGCACGTGCGCCACGGCGTGCACCGTCCAGCTCGGCAGGACCACGGCGTCCGGCCGGGGCTCCAGCTCGTCGACGATCTCCTCCACGGTGACCAGGACCCGGTCGGCGGCGAGAGCGGCCTCCTTCTGGACGCCGACGAGACCCCAGAGCTGGACGTTGCCCCTCCTGTCGGCCCGCTGCGCGTGGATGACCGTGACATCGGGGTTCACCGCGGCCACCGCGGCCAGCTCCTCGCCCGTGAACGGGCAGGTGACGGTCGCGATGGTCGAGGAGCGCTCCGGCAGATCGCTGCCCCGGTAGCCGCGGAGCACGGCGAACGGCAGCCGGGACGCGCCCGCGACATAGCGGTTCGCCATCCCGGCGTGGCTGTGCTCGTCGAGCTCCAGCGGCCGGGGCCAGCCGTTCTCCACCGCGTCGCGGAACCGGTGCAGCGAGCCCACGCCGGGGTTGCCGCCCCAGGAGAAGACGAGCCGCCGCGCGACGCCCATGCCGATGAGCTGGTCGTAGATCACATCGGGTGTCATGCGGACGAGGGTCAGGTCCGTGATGCCCTGGCGAATGATCTCGTGCGCCGCCGCGAACGGGATCAGGTGGGTGAAGCCCTCCATGGCGACCGTGTCGCCGTCATGGACGAGCTCGGCCACGGCGTCACGCAGACTCCGGATATCTGCCATCGCTCCTCAGAGTTGTTCGTCCAGTGAACTTTCGTTCATAATTGGCCTGCCTGGAGTTTCCTCCCGCCTACGAACGGATGTCAAATGGATGTCGTCGGGCCACTCGACCGAGGGCTGGCCGTGCTCCGCGCCATGTCGGCGCCCGGAGGGCACCGGATGCGCCCGAGCGAGCTCGCCCGGGCCACCGGCCTCGCCCGCTCGACCGTGGACCGCGTGCTGGCCACGCTCATCCACCTCGGCCACCTCAGAGAGGTCGACCGGGAAGTCGAGCTCGCCCCGCCCCTGATGGAGCCCGGCAACGCCTACCTCACGGGATGCGGTGTTCCCGACGCGCTCGGGCCGGTCGCCGAGCGGCTGGCCGACGAGTTCGACGAGTCGGTCTCCATCGCCGTGCCGGACGGCGACGGCGTCAGGTTCGTCACCCAGATCACCCGCCGCCGCACCATGTCTCTGGCGTTCCGCATCGGCGACCTGCTGCCCGCGGAGCGCTGCGCCCCCGGCGCGCTCTTCGCCGCCGGGTGGGACGAGGCCGACAGGGCCGCATGGCTCGATCGGCGGGACTCCCCCGAGCGCTTCCCCGCCGTGCCCCCCCGCCCCGCCACGAGCGCTGAGGTGTTCGACGAGCGGGTCGCCCGCGCCGCGGCGGACGGCTGGTCGGCGGACGACCAGCTCATCGAGCCCGGCCTGATCGCCGTCGCCGTGCCCGTGCGCGACCCGGCCGGCCGTACGGCCTGCGCGGTCAGCGTGGTCAGCCACACCAGCAGGCACACGGTCGCCTCGCTCGCCGAGGCCACGCTGCCCCGGCTGCGCGCAGAGACCGGCGCCATGGAGGAGGCTCTGGCGCGGGCTCTCGCCGAGCAGGCCGCGTCCTCGGGCACATGGGGCACACGGGGCGCACGCACGGCGGACACTGCGGGCACGGCGGGTACTGCGGGTACTGCGGGCACCGCCGACGAGGGCGTTCCCGTCATCGGCGGCGATCCCGCGCGCACGGCCAAGCGCGAGTTGGGCCCGGAGTTCCTGCAGTCGCTGGCCCGGGGCCTCACGGTGCTGTGCGCGCTCGACGGCACGCGCTCACTCTCGGCGGTCGCCGACGCCACCGGCCTGGCCAGGGCCACCGCGCGGCGCGCCCTGCTCACCCTGGAGCACCTCGGCTACGTCGAGCGGATCGGGCACGACTTCCGGCTGCTGCCCCGCGTGCTGGAGCTCGGCTACGCCCACCTGTCGTCGCTCGGCTTCGCCGAGATCGTCCAGCCGCACATGGCGGACCTGGTCAGGCGCACCCGCGAGTCGGCGTCCATGGCGGTGCTCGACGGCGACGACATCCGCTATGTCGCCCGGGTGCCGACCTACACCATCATGAGCGTGGACATCACGCTGGGCACCCGGTTCCCCGCGTACGCGACCTCGATGGGGCGGGTGTTGCTCGCCGGCCTCCCGCACACCGAGCGCGCGGCCCTGCTGGCCGGTACGGCCGCGCGCCCCATCACCGAGCGGACGGTCACCGATCCCGCCGAGCTGACGAGGATCATCGACGGCGTCGCGGAGCGGGGCCACGCCTTCGTGGACGAGGAACTGGAGGAGGGCCTGCGGGCGCTGGCCGTTCCCGTCAGGGACGGGACGGGCCGGGTCGTGGCCGCGCTCAACGTCGCGACACACGCCGCCCGCGGCCCCGCCGAGGAGGCTCTCGCGGCCCTGCTGCCGCCGCTCACCGACACGGCCGCCCGGATCGAGGCCGACCTGCGCGTGGTGACCAGGAGGAAGCGACTGCGCCTGCCCTGACCCCCGCCCCGGCCTCGCCCCGCCCTTCCCGGTGGACCGTTCCCGCCGCTCCGGAGGGGGACGCCTGGGCATCGGCCTCCGCCCGTCAACGACCGGCGTCGGCCACCCGTCCGTCATCGACCGGTCCACCGGCACGGGCGGAACAGGCGCGCGCGGCCCGCCCGGCCAGCTCCCTCAGGTGGTCGGCGTTCAGGGTGGCGACGCGCCGCCGCAGCCGCGACGGCAGCACCTGCTCCAGCTTGGCCAGGGCACGGACGGACGCCTCCTCGATCCCCTCGACGGCGTTCCCCGCGGCCGTGCGCAGGCCGATCGCGATGGCCACGGCCTCCTCGTCGTCCAGCAGCAGCGGCGGCATCGCCGCACCCGCGACCAGCCGGTAACCGCCGTCCGGCCCCATCGTGGCCTGCACCGGATAGCCGAGGTCGCGCAGCCGTTCGACGTCGCGGCGGATGGTTCGCGGGCTGACCCCCATACGCGCGGCGAGTTCGCTCCCGGACCATTCGCGGGGGGCCTGCAGAAGGGAGAGCAGTCCGAGCAACCGTGCCGATGCGTCCGCCATGACCACCATCATGGCTCGCATCTAGGACAGGATCTGACCTATAGGGCCTCTAGCGTTGATCGCGTTCGACCGCCGTCCGCTGAGGAGCGACACCCGGATGACCTCCACCGACGTTCAGAAGATGACCTGGGCCGAGGTCCGCGCCCGGCGCCTGCGCCGGCACGGGCTGGCGACGCCGTTCACCGGATCGGGACCCGCCGACGTCGTCGCGGCCATGGCCGGTACGCACGCCCAGGTGATGTCGGCCGCGGAGCTGGCGATCGGGCTGCGCCTCGGCCACGCCACCCGCTCCGACGTGCGGGCCGCGCTGTGGGACGAGCACAGCCTGGTCAAGACGTACGGGCCGCGTGGCACGGTGCACCTCCTGCCCACCCGCGACCTGGGCATGTGGATCGGCGCGCTGTCGGCGGCGGCGTCCGTGCCCACCACGTTCCCTCCTCACGTACGGCTGACGCCCGACCAGGCCGAGGAGGTCGTGGCCGCGATCGGGGACGCCCTGGCGGACGACATGCTCACCATCGACGAACTGGGCGACGAGGTCATCGGGCGTACCGGGCCGTGGGCCGGCGACCTGGTCATGCCGGCGTTCCAGGGCATGTGGCCCAGGTGGCGGCAGGTGATGCACCTGGCGGGGATGCGCGGCGCGCTGTGCTTCGGCCCGAACCGGGGCAGGAAGGTCACCTACACCAACCCTCGGCGGTGGCTGCCGGAGTTCCGGCCCGCGGACACGGAGCCGGCACTCGCCTGGGCCGTCCGGAGCTACCTGCACGCCTACGGGCCGTCCACGCCGCGACGGTTCGCGAACTGGCTGAGCCTGTCGGTCCCGCGCGCGTCGGAGATCTTCGACGCGCTCGGCGACGAGCTGCGGCGGGTCGAGGTCGAGGGCACCCCGGCCTTGGTGGCGGACGGGGACGCCGAGGCACCGCCGGAGGCGCACGGCGGCGTCCGCCTGCTGCCCTATTTCGACGGCTACTCCTACCGGGTCGGCGTCCAGTGTCCCGAACAGCTGTATCCGGGGCGGGCCGCCGAACGTGTCCTGCCCGGCGCCTTCCAGAACCTCGTGGTGGACGGCGTCGTCACGGGCCTGTGGCACCAGCGCCGCTCCGGCCGCCGCCTCGACATCACCGTGGAGCCCCTCGTCCCGCTCACCGCCGCCCAGCGGGCCGAACTGGACGAGCAGGCCGAGCGGGTCGCCATGATCCTGGAGGGGACGCCACGGGTGACGATCGGCACGGTGGCCGTGGGCGCGCACGCCTGACCACCCGGCACCGGCCTACCGTTCAGGTGACATCATCCTGACTCAAGGTAATCGATTCAATACCGTTCGTAGTGATTCGTCGGCTTGCTGGCGTTCCCCAGCCGCGCGGACACTGGGAAATCCACGGCAGAACAGTGCGCCTGCGGGGGTGATCCTGGTGCGCGAGGGATTCAGCACCAACGAGAAGTGGCCTTTGGAGTGCCTGCGCTGCTGGCTCGTCTGGGAGGAGGAGTACGTCGTCAAGCACGCCTCCGACGGGCACGGCAACGACGTCGTCGTGTGGCTGCGCGGCGGCTTCCCCGTCCAGTCGCCGTGGACCGGGGTGATCTGCCCGAACTGCGGGTGCGGCAGTGTCACCACCTTCCCCGCCGGATATCTCGCGCACCACGCCGAGATCGACACGACCTCGCACGTACCCGCCGTACCAGTCGGACCGGCTGGACCGGCTGGACCGGCTGGACCGGTTGAGCCGGTCGAACGGGTCGAGCCGGTCGAGCCGGTGCCGGCGACGCCTTCGGCCCGGCGCGCCGAAAACGCCGGGCGCGCGGCGGACACCGGGCACACGAGAGAGCCTGTCGCCGCGCGACGCCCCGGCGGGC
Source organism: Microtetraspora glauca (assembly GCF_040656155.1). Classification (NCBI taxonomy): domain Bacteria; kingdom Bacillati; phylum Actinomycetota; class Actinomycetes; order Streptosporangiales; family Streptosporangiaceae; genus Microtetraspora; species Microtetraspora glauca. Next base: position 283,422 of record NZ_JBFALK010000009.1, on the reverse strand, counting down.
GGACCGGGCCCGCCGCGCGGCGGGCGTTCGGGCGGGCGGCGCGGGTGCGCCACCGGCCCTCGTACCTGCTCTACACCCTGCTGGCGATCTCTCTCCTGATCTTCATGACCTTCGAGTTCTACCGCAGGGTGCGGATCCACTGATCAGGGGTCGTTTCAGCCGCGGCCGCGCTTGACCTCGAAGAAGATCGGGCTGTGGAACAGCGGGACGATCGAGTCCCACAGGGTCACGCTGTCGTCCACGCCGGGGATCTCGGACAGGATCGGGCCGTGCAGGCCCCGCTCCGCGCCCTCCAGGATGATGACGGGCGAGCCGATGTCCGGCCCGGCCGAGGAGAACGCCCGAACGTGCGCCGCGCGGACGGCCGCGTCCCATGACTCGTCGTCCAGAGCGGCGGCGGCATCCTCCACCCCCGCGGCCTTGACGGCCTCGGCGACGACCTCGCCGGACAACGGCGCGCCGGCTTCGTGCACCCGGGAGCCGAGCTCAGCGTAGAAGGCGGCGGCGTCCTCGTCCCTGCCGTCCGCGTGCAACGCCTCGACCAGCCGCAACGCCCGCGAGGAGGCCGCCATCGGCGCGCGGTACGCCTCCGGGATCTCCTTGCCCTCGTTGAGCGCGGCGAGGCTGAACGACCGCCATTCGACGTCGAGGCCGCGGGCCTGCGCGACGTTCACGAGCCAGCGCGAGGCACGCCAGGTCCACGGGCACAGCGGGTCGAAATGGAAGGTCACGTCGGCCATGGGGTGGCCCTTTCTCTCACGGTCTCTCTGGGGCTGATGCCCGCAGGGACAACACCCGCGTACGCCAGATGTTCCCCGCCTGCCAGGCACGCCTCATCGGAGATATTGACGCGCGATCCGACCGCGGGTAGGTTCACGAGAAAATAAAAAGGAAAGCTTACTAATAGTAAGCCGGAGACCCGCAGGCGGGAGCGCGTCCATGCCGCGATCACCACCCGATGAGGCAACCCCGCGCCTCACCACCCCGCGACCGGCGGTCCGCCGCGTCGCACGCGTCCATCGCACCCCCCATCCCCATCAGCCCACTGGACGTGGAGCACGCATGAAACGCAAGATCATCCCGACGTTGTTCGCGGCGGCGGGGGCGCTCCTCCTGCCCCTCGTGTTCGCGCCGCCCGGCGCCCAGGCCGCCGTGACGACCCCGATCCGCGCCAACGCCAACGGCCCGGCGCTCACCGACGGCTCCGGCAACGCCTGGTCGGCCGACAAGGCGTACTCCAGCGGAAGCTGGGGACACGACACGCTGTACGGCTCCGGGTCCACCCCGAGCGCCATCGCCGGGACCTCCGACGACGCCATCTACCAGACGTACGACCTGTTCAACGGCTGGTCGGGCTACAAGTTCGACCTCGCCAACGGCACGTACTCGGTGACACTGCGGATGGTCGAGGACTGGGCGAACGCCGCGGGCCAGCGCAAGTTCGACGTGCGCGCCGAGGGCGCCAACGTGCTCACCGGCTTCGACATCTTCGCCTCCTGCGGCGCGTTGACCGCCTGCGACCGGACCTTCACCACGACGGTCAGCGACGGCCAGCTCAACGTGCAGTTCAACATGAACGGCGGCGGGAACTACGCCACCGTCTCCGGCATCGAGGTCACGGGCGGTACCGGCGGCGGGGACGACAAGACACCGCCCACCGCGCCGACCGGCCTCACCGTCACCGGCACCACCACCACGACCGCGTCACTGTCCTGGACCGCCTCCACCGACAACGTCGGCGTCACCGGCTACGACATCTACCGCGGCACCACCCTCGCCGGAACCTCCACCACCACCACGTTGACCGACACCGGCCTCACCGCCAACACGTCCTACACGTACACGGTCAAGGCACGCGACGCCGCGCAGAACGTCTCTCCCGCCAGCAACCAGGTCACCGCCACCACCAAGGACGGCGGGAGCGGGGACGACAAGACACCGCCCACCGCGCCGACCGGCCTCACCGTCACCGGCACCACCACCACGACCGCGTCACTGTCCTGGACCGCCTCCACCGACAACGTCGGCGTCACCGGCTACGACATCTACCGCGGCACCACCCTCGCCGGAACCTCCACCACCACCACGTTCACCGACACCGGCCTCACCGCCAACACGTCCTACACGTACACGGTCAAGGCACGCGACGCCGCGCAGAACGTCTCCCCCGCCAGCAACCAGGTCACCGCCACCACCAAGGACGGCGGCGGTGGCGGCGGCAAGAAGCTGCTCGGCTACTTCATCCAGTGGGGCGTCTACGGCCGCAACTATCACGTGAAGAACGTCGAGACCAGCGGGTCCGCGGCGAAGCTGACGCACATCAACTACGCGTTCGGCAACGTGACCAACGGCCAGTGCGCGATCGGCGACGGCTACGCCGACTACGACAAGGCGTACGACGCGGCCGGCAGCGTGGACGGCGTGGCCGACACGTGGGACCAGCCGCTGCGCGGCAACTTCAACCAACTGCGCAAGCTGAAGGCCAAGCACCCGGGCCTGAAGGTGCTGTGGTCGTTCGGCGGCTGGACCTGGTCCGGCGGCTTCGGCCAGGCGGCGGCCAACCCGACCGCGTTCGCCAACTCCTGCTACAACCTGGTCAACGACCCGCGCTGGGCGGGCGTGTTCGACGGCATCGACATCGACTGGGAGTACCCGAACGCCTGCGGTCTGAGCTGTGACACCAGCGGGTCCGCGGCCTTCAAGAACCTGATGTCGGCATTGCGCGCCAAGTTCGGCCCGAACGCCCTGGTCACCGCCGCCATCACCGCCGACGCCACCTCGGGCGGCAAGCTCGACCTGGCCGACTACGCGGGCGCCGCCCAGTACGTCGACTGGTACAACGTCATGACCTACGACTTCTTCGGAGCCTGGGACGCCAAGGGCCCGACCGCGCCGCACTCGCCGCTCACCACCTACCCGGGCATCCCGAAGGAGAAGTTCGACACCGAGTCCGCGATCCAGAAGTTGAGGGACAAGAACGTCCCCGCCTCGAAGCTGCTCGTCGGCATCGGCTTCTACGGCCGGGGCTGGACCGGCGTCACCCAGGCCACCCCCGGCGGGACGGCCACCGGCCCGGCGCCCGGCACGTACGAGCAGGGCATCGAGGACTACAAGGTGCTCAAGACCAGCTGTCCCTCGACCGGCACCATCGCCGGTACGGCCTACGCCAAGTGCGGCGGCAACTGGTGGAGCTACGACACACCGAGCACCATCTCGGGGAAGATGAGCTACGCCAAGAACCAGAGCCTCGGTGGCTCGTTCTTCTGGGAGCTCAGCGGTGACACCGCGAACGGCGAGCTGATCACGGCCATGAAGAACGGCCTCGGCTGAGCCGGCCGCCGGGGGCGCGGCCCGACCCGCGCCCCCGGCACCACTTCCTCCCTCTCCCCTGCTTTCCCCCGTGTTCCCGCCCCGCTCCCTCGCCCCGTTCCCTCGCCCCGCGTACGGCCCGGCCTGGACGTACGACGCGGATTGTCGGAGGCGTCGGGCAGAATAGGCGACCGTGACGACCTCTATTCAGCAGCGGATCGCCGACGAGCTCGGCGTGCGTGAGGCCCAGGTGACCGCGGCCGTCGACCTGCTCGACGGCGGCGCGACCGTGCCGTTCATCGCCCGCTACCGCAAGGAAGTAACCGGCATGCTCGACGACGCGCAGCTGCGCACGCTCGAGGAGCGGTTGCGCTACCTGCGCGAGATGGAGGAGCGCCGCGCGGCGATCCTGGAGTCGATCCGCTCCCAGGGCAAGCTCGACGACGCCCTAGAGGCGCAGATCATGGCCGCCGACTCCAAGTCACGGCTCGAGGACATCTACCTTCCCTACAAGCCCAAGCGGCGCACCAAGGCGCAGATCGCCAGGGAGGCCGGGCTGGAGCCGCTGGCCGACAGGCTGCTGGGCGACCCCACCCTCGACCCGCAGGCCACCGCCGAGACCTTCGTCGGCGAGGCGGTGGCCGACGCGGCCGCCGCGCTCGAAGGCGCCAGGGCGATCCTGGTCGAGCGGTTCGCCGAGGACGCCGACCTCATCGGCGAGCTGCGCGAGCGCATGTGGTCGCGGGGCCGGGTGGCCGCCGCCGTGCGCGAGGGCAAGGAGGAGGCCGGCGCCAAGTTCGCCGACTACTTCGACTTCTCCGAGCCTTTCACCAAGCTCCCCTCCCACCGCATCCTCGCCATGTTCCGTGGCGAGAAGGAGGAGGTCCTGACCCTCACGCTCGACCCCGAGGCCGAGGAGCCCAACGGATACGAGCTGCGCATCGCGCAGCGCTTCGGCGTCCGCGACCAGGGGCGGCCGGCCGACCGCTGGCTGTCCGACACCGTCCGCTGGGCGTGGCGCACCCGCGTCCTCGTCCACCTCGGCATCGACCTGCGCACGCGCCTGTGGCAGGCGGCCGAGGAGGAGGCGGTCCGGGTGTTCGCCGCCAACCTGCGCGACCTGCTGCTCGCGGCACCGGCCGGCACCCGGGCGACCATGGGCCTGGACCCCGGCCTGCGCACCGGCGTGAAGGTGGCGGTGGTCGACGCGACCGGCAAGGTGGTCGCCACCGAGACGATCTATCCGCACGAGCCGAAGCGGCAGTGGGACCAGTCGCTCGCCGTCCTCGGGCGGCTCGTCCAGCAGCACGGCGTCGAGCTGATCGCCATCGGGAACGGCACCGCCTCACGGGAGACCGACAAGCTCGCCGGTGAGCTGGTCAAGCTGATGCCCGGACTGACCAAGATCGTGGTCTCCGAGGCCGGGGCGTCGGTCTACTCCGCGTCGGCGTACGCCTCGCAGGAGCTGCCGGGCCTGGACGTGTCGCTGCGCGGCGCCGTCTCCATCGCGCGCCGCCTGCAGGACCCGCTGGCTGAGCTCGTCAAGATCGACCCCAAGTCGATCGGCGTCGGCCAGTACCAGCACGACCTGTCCGAGCTCAAGCTGTCCCGCTCGCTCGACGCCGTGGTGGAAGACTGCGTGAACGCCGTCGGGGTCGACGTCAACACCGCCTCGGCCCCGCTGCTGACCCGCGTCTCCGGCATCGGCTCCGGCCTGGCGGAGAACATCGTGGCGCACCGCGACGCCAACGGTCCGTTCCGGTCCCGCCGCGCGCTCAAGGACGTGGCCCGCCTCGGTCCGAAGGCGTTCGAGCAGTGCGCGGGCTTCCTCCGCATCCCCGGCGGCGACGACCCGCTCGACGCCTCCAGCGTGCACCCCGAGGCCTACCCTGTCGTCCGGCGCATCCTGGACACCACCAGGAGCGACATCACGACCCTGATCGGCAACACGGCGGCGTTGCGGGCCATCGAGCCCGCGCGGTTCGTGGACGACACCTTCGGCCTGCCGACCGTCACCGACATCCTCAAGGAGCTGGAGAAGCCGGGCCGCGACCCGCGGCCCGCCTTCAAGACGGCCACCTTCAAGGAGGGCGTCGAGAAGATCTCCGACCTCACGCCGGGCATGCTGCTCGAGGGCGTGGTCACCAACGTCGCCGCGTTCGGCGCGTTCGTCGACATCGGCGTCCACCAGGACGGGCTGGTGCACGTCTCCGCCATGTCGACCAGCTTCGTGAAGGACCCGCGCGACGTGGTGAAGCCGGGTGACATCGTCCGGGTGAAGGTCCTCGACGTCGACATCCCGCGCAAGCGCATCGGGCTCACCCTCCGGCTCGACGACGAGACCCCCGCCCGCGGCGAGCAGCGTCAGGGCGGCGCGCGCGGCGGCCGGCGGGACGGCGCTCCCAAGGAGGAGGGCGGCCGGTCCCAGAAGGATCGCGGCCGGTCGAACCGCGGTTCCTCCGGCGGCGGCGCCTCGGGCCGGGGCGCCGGTGGCAACGCTCCCGGCGGCTCCATGGCCGAGGCCCTGCGCCGCGCCGGTCTCACCGACCGCTGACCTCGGGCGCGTTCTCACACCGGTGGCCGGCGGATCCCTCCGGCCACCGGACCGATCGCGGGCCGGCTCCCAGCGCGTCCGCGCACAGCTGGGCGAACCAGCCGATGAAGGGAAGCAGCAGGAGCCATCCCACGAGGGCCCAGCCGAGGTTCAGGTGCTGGGCCGCGTGGGCGAATGCCGCCACGCCCGCGGCGCGCGTCCCATCGGCCCGCTCATAGGTCATCCGGCGGATGCCCCGCGGGTGGTCCTCGGCGGGCACGATCCGCAGCGCGACGGGCCGCCTCCGCTCGATCCACCGGCCGACCTCGGCGCACTGCGCGCAGGTCGCGGCCACGTGGACGACCGCCGGAGGCAGGCCCGAGTACGGGCGGAGACGGGGAATCCACGGTCGCACCTCCGCCCGGTACCCTTGCCACGCGTGCCCGTGGCGCCCGGTGAGCTGCTCGTTCTCGTGCCAGGCGGCCAGGCCGGCGCCGTACGCGAAGGCGATGCCCGCCGCGAGAAGAAACCGCGCGTCCGCGATGCCGAGCACCAGGTAGCTCGCGGTCATCGACACCTGCATCGGATTGCGCACATAGGCGTACGGGCCACCGGTGACCAGGCGCGCGGGGGCGTCGTAGGGCAGTGGTGTGCCCTTCCCCGCGACCGCGAACTCGCGGACCGCGGCCACCCCCGGCAGCGAGGTCACGACCAGGAGTTGCGCTCCCAGACCGGCCAGCCAGGCCGGTTGCCGCCACACCTCCGTCAGCGCGATGGGAAGGCCGAGCATGAGCCCGCCCGACAGGAGCACCTGGAGGACGGCCCGCTCCGGCAGCCTCCGGTCGTCCGCCGTCCACCGGCCGAGGAGCAGCGCGGGCAGCAGGCAGACCGCCACGGTGAGCGCCTCGCCGTACAACCAGTCCGGGCCGAGCTGGACGACGGGATGGGCGAGCGGCATGAGCGCGAGATCCAGCCAGACGAGGGTGGCGGCGACGAGCGGGAGCGGCAGGCCGCGCGCCGCGTGGACGGGCAGCGCGCCCCACAACAGCGCCCAGCCGAGCATCAGGTCGACAGGAATCCCCTCGACCACGGCGCCATCGGCCTGGAACGACCACCAGCCCGCCCTGACCGCGACCACGTTCGCGATCGAGAGCGTGAGCAAAGCCCAGGCGGTGGACAGGATCATCGCGGCGACGTCCCTGGCCGAGGCGCGGCGGAGCGTCACCGCGCTCCAGACGGCGGCGATCGGTGCGAAGAGGGCGATCGCCCGGATGGCGGCGCTCACGACGTGAACGCGCCCGCCAGGTAGGCGCCGGCCTCGGACACCGCGTACCGCTGGAGCGGGCCGAAGTACCAGCCCGGGTCGAACGTGCGGCGGTAGCGCATGGTCACTGTGATCCGATCGTCCCTCCAGCGGAACTCGGTCTCGCGCAGGTCGAGCCAGCGCGCCACCGTCGTGTCCTCGGTCACGGCGAACACGACCCGCCCGGGTCCGCGCTCGCTGACCCGCAGTGTCAGGCTCCGCGGCTCCAGCGGCGCGCCGATGCCGAGCGACCTGCGCGGGGTGAAGGTGATGGTCCTGGTGTCGCCCACATCGAGGCCCTCCCCCACGCAGGTGACGGGCTTGGGGAATCCGATGGTGAGGAACGGCGACTCGACCGGAGGGAACCGCGGTGACGACGCGAGCGCCGCCTCGATGTCCATGCCCGGCGTCGCCTGGCGTACGACGGTCACCTCGTTGTCGCGGGGAAGCGAGTACGCGTCCGTGACGCCCTCCAGGGAGAGCCCGAGCACCAACGGGAGCGCCAGCAGGGCGTGCGGGTGGCGTGGGTGCTGTCGCGCCCAGTCGATGGTGAGCCCCATGACCAGGCCGATCAGGTAGAAGAGCGGGGACGCCATCACCAGGCACACGAAGCCTTCCGCGAGCAACGGCCCGGCCAGAGCGAGGCAAATCGTGATCGTGACCATGATGAGGCCCGTGACGCTCCTCGGCTTGGCGGTCAGCGCCACCGAGACCGCGATCACCGCCGGAATCCCGACGTAGAACAGTGCCGTCTCCGCCAGACCCCCTTGGTGGAGCACGCGGTAGAGGAACATCGCCGCGAACACGGCCACGAGTACGGCGGCCAGGATCCGGCGTGCGACAGGCTGCTCCATCCCGCTCCTTCATCGATCGGTTTAATCAGTTGATTAAACCGTATGATGAAGCAACGAACCGTGATGTTGTCAAGAGGACGGAGACGAGTGGCCGGGAAGCAGCAGCCGGGGGCGGAGACGCGGGACCGGCTCATCGACGCCGCCGCCGAGACCCTTCGCACGGAGGGATACGCGGGCACCAGCGCGCGCACCATCGCCAAGACGGCCGGGGTCAACTCGGCCCTGGTCTTCTACCACTTCGGAGGGGTCGATCCGCTGTTGCTCGCGGCGCTCGACAGGTCGTCGGAGCAGCGCATGACGGCCTACCGTGAGGCTGTCGCGAAGGCCGGAAACCTGGAGGAACTGGCCGAGGTGGCCACCGATATCTACCGCGCCGACATCGAGGGCGGCCACATCACGCTCTTCACCGAACTGGTCGGCGCCAGCATCGCCCGCCCCGACCTCCGCGAGGAGATCGTCAAACGGGCCGAACCCTGGATCGAGTTCGTCGAGCAGACCCTCGATCGCGTCATCGGAGGCTCACCGCTCGCCAAGCTGCTGCCGCCACGCGATCTCGCCTATGCGGCGATCACCTTCTATCTCGGCGTCAACCTCTTCACCCACCTCGACGCCGACCGTACGCGTACCGAGGCGCTGTTCAGCCTCGCTGGACGTGTCGCCCCGCGCGCCAAGCTGCTGACCCTGCGGCTCCCCCGCCGCCGCGAGACGCCGTCGTAACCGTACGGGGCCGCCCGGGCCACGCCGCAGCCGGTCAGGGCAGGCACGTCACGCGGCGCGGTCCTGGGCGCAGACCTCGGCGAGCACGTCCAGGGAGACGTTCAGAACGGCGGCGAGCGCCGCGATGGTGAAGAAGGCCGGTGTCGGCACGCGCCCCGTCTCGATCTTGCGCAGTGTCTCCGCGGACAGGCCGGCGGCGGCGGCGACCTCCACCATGCTCCGCTCGCCTCTGGCCTGCCGCAGCAGATTGCCCAGGCGGTTGCCTCGTTCGTGATCCAGCTCGGTCAGCGGGGGTCGCACCATGACCGCGATCCTAGCAACCGTGATAACAATACCGGCATACCTATTGGACAACCGGGAGAGTCGCCTGGTCCCGCGCGGTCAGGCGACGCCCTGCCACCAGCCGTCGACGGCGGGCGGCCGGTCCGCACTGATCCGCTCTCCCGGGCGTGGCACGGCGAGCCGCAGGTCACGGGCCTTCGCCTCGCGCCACAGCCGGTCGACGGGCTCCGCCCAGGAATGGAAGGCGAGGACGAAGGTCGCCCAGTGCACCGGCACGAGCAGTTCCCCGCCCAGCGCGACGTGGGCCTCGACGGCCTCCTCCGGGGTCATGTGGATGTCGGGCCAGCTCGGGCTGTACGCGCCGATCTGCATCAGCGTCACGTCGAACGGCCCGTACGCCGCGCCGATCGCCGCGTAGCCGTCGAAGTATCCGCTGTCGCCGGTGTAGAAGACCTTCCGGCGCTCGCCGGCGAGCACCCAGGAGCCCCAGAGGGTCGGGTTACGGGAGAGCCCGCGACCGGAGAAGTGGCGGGCCTCGGTGACCGTGACGCGCAGCCCGGCGATCGTGAAGGTCTCGTTCCAGTCGAGCTCGACGATCCTGTTCGAGGGAACGCCCCAGCGGTCGAGGTGCGCGCCCACCCCCAGCGGCACGAGGAACGGCGCCACCTGCGTTCTCGTCAGCGTGCGGACGGTCGCCATGTCGAGATGGTCGTAGTGATCGTGGGAGATCACGATCGCGTCCAGCGGCGGCAGTTCCTCGGCCTGCACGGGGAGCGGGTGCAGCCGCTTCGGCCCCAGCAGCGGCGTCGGCGAGCAGCGGTCGCTCCACACCGGGTCGAACAGCACGCGGCGACCCTCGATCTCCACCAAGGTGGTCGCGTGGCCGTACCAGACGATGTCAAGGTCGGACTCGGCGGCGGCGGTCGGGACCAGCACGGGGACCGGCCCGGCCGGCTTGCGCCGCCGCCCGCTCATGAGCATGTCGCGAACGAGCTGGCGGCTGTCCGCCGGCGTGGCGACCACGCTGGGCATCGAGTTGGCGAAGGCCGAACCTTTGAACTGCGGTGAACGGCGCACGCGCGCGGCCCGCGCGCCCCTGGGTCTGGCGCCGAGCTCCGCCGGGACCTCTCTCAGCGCCCATCCCGCGGCGGCGAGGGCCGCCGCCCCGGCCAGGACCGCCCCCACACGCAACGCCCGGTTTCCCGCCATCCGCACCTCTCCCGTCGCCCTGCCGCGGCCCCGCTGTGGCCGCCCGCCCCTTGATCAGGGTAGCCAAGGCGCGCGCGACGGGAGCGGGGACGCGGGCGCCTCACTGGTCACGCGGCACCCGGCGATGCGAAACCCGACACACCGCCATATGCCATACCGGACAGCACTGCCGACGGCAACACGCGGATGATCCGGTGAAATCGGGAGCCTCCGCAACAATCCGAAAGCTCCATAAGACAGCGACAAGACGGAAGCCGCAGGCAGAGGGCGAAAGGCCAGAGAAGTCCCGCGTATGGCATGTTCCGTACTGCAGTAACGTTCCTCGCGGGGATTCCGGTTCACGGTATAAATGCGCAATATCCTTGCGCACATTGCAGGGTCATGGCCGAAGGGGCAGGTCATCTTGGACGCTACGGGGGCTGGGCTTTACTTTTCCGTTCTCGGCCCGTTGACGGTGACGCGAGCGGGCTCGGAACTCGATCTCGGGGGGACACGGGTCAAGGCGCTGCTCGCGACTTTGCTCATCGCGCAGGGGAGGGTCGTCACCGTCGACCGGATCGTCGAGGCGATCTGGGACGGGCGCTCTCCCGGATCCGCGGTGGGCACCCTCCACTCCTACGTCACCAAGCTGCGCCGCACGATCGAGCCGGATCGGCCGCCCCGCGCGGCGCACGGGTTCGTGGACCGGCAGGGGCCCGGTTACGTGCTTCGTGTACGGCCCGAGTCGGTGGACGCGGAGCGGTTCACCGCGCTCGCCGAACGCGGCGCCCGCCTGCTGAACGACGATCCCATCCACGCGGCGGAGCACCTGTCGGCCGCGCTCTCCCTTTGGCGCGGCCCCGCCTACGCCGACCTGCGGAACAGCGAGGTGGCGGCGGCCGAGATCGCCCGCCTGGAGAGCACCAGGCTCGACGCCCGCCAGGACCACGCGGCGGCCCGGCTCGCCATGGGCGCGGACGCATCGGCCCTCAGCGATCTCGAGGCGCTGGTCCGCGAGCACCCCCTGGCCGAGCGCGCCTGGGAGCTCCTCGCGCTCGCCCTCTACCGGAGCGGGCGGCAGGGTGACGCGCTGGCGGCGCTGCGCTCGGCCCGCGACCATCTGCTTGAGGAGCTGGGCGTCGATCCGGGACCGGGGCTGCGCGCCATGGAGACCGCGATCCTGAAACAGGACCCGGAGCTGGACGGGCCCGCGTCGCGGCTGGGGGCCCAGCCCAACGGGGACCAGCCGGGCACGGCCGCCCCCGCCTCCTCCACCGCCTCGCCCGCCCCCGCGACGGCACCCCATATCCCACGGATCCCCTCCTCCTCCGCGGCGGTCTCGTCGATCCCGGTTCCGCTGACCAGGCTGATCGGCCGCGACGGTGACGTGGCGGCGATCAGGGAGCTGCTGGAGTCCCATCGGCTCGTGACGATCAGCGGGCCCGGCGGGTCCGGCAAGACGCGCGCGGCGTTCGAGGCGGCCAGGGGCCACGGCGCGGGCGAGGGTCCGTGGGCCGTGCTGCTCGCCGACCTGACCGACCCGGAGCTCCTGCCCGACGTCATCGGCGCGGCCATGGGCGCGTCGTTCGTGCGGGGCACCGCGGAGCTGGCCACCGCGATCGGCGACCGCGAGATCCTCCTCGTCCTCGACAACTGCGAGCACCTGGTGGGAGATGTCGCCGCCCTCACGGAGGAGCTGCTGTCGCGCTGTCCGCGCCTGCGGCTGCTGGCCACGAGCCGGGAGGCCCTCGCGATCACGGGAGAGGTCACCTGGGAGATACCCCCGCTGGACGCGGACGGCGCCGGCGTCGAGCTGTTCGTCGAGCGCGCCCTCGCCCTGCGACCCGGCTGGCGGCCCCGCCGCTCGGAGCGGGAGATCGTGTCGGGGATCTGCCGTGCCCTCGACGGGCTCCCACTGGCGATCGAACTGGCCGCCGCGCAGACCCGGATCCTGTCGCTGGAGCAGATCGCCGACGGCCTCGCCGACGGTTTCGACCTGCTCTCCACGGGATCCCGTACGGCCCCGGCACGACACCGCGACCTGGAGGCGGTGATCGAGTCGAGTGTCCGCCTCCTCACCGAGGGCGAACGGGAACTCCTGGCCCGTCTCGCCCTGTTCGAGGGAGGCTTCGACCTGGAGGCGGCCCAGTGGCTGACCGACCAGCCGCGCGTGCTGCCGAGCCTGAGCGCCCTGGTCGCCAAGTCGCTGGTCGCGGCCGAGGCCACGGGCTCCCCCCGGCGCTACCGGATCCTGGAGACGATCAGACGGTACGCGGAGCGCCTGCTGACCGGCGACGAACGGCGCCGCTGGGCGGACCGGCACGTCGCCTGGGCGAACGAGCTGGCCGAAACCGCGAACCGGCGGCTGAGGTCGTTCGACGCCGACGTCTGGATGCGCCGGCTCCAGCACGAGCAGGCCAACATGCGCGCGGCGCTGGGCCACGCCATGGCGACGGGCGACGTCGACTCCGCGCTGCGGCTCGCCTGCGCCCTGTCCTGGTACTGGTACCGCACCGGACACGGGCACGAGGGCATCGGATGGCTGACCAGGGCGCTCGACGCCGCCGGGGCCGACCATCCGGGGCGCGGGCAGGCGCTGGTGGGCCGGGCCATGCTGCGCTACCTCGTGGGCGACGCCTTCGGCGGCAACGAGGACGTCGTCCAGGCGTCGGAGGAGGGGGAGCGGACGGGCGAGATCGAGGTCGTCGCCCGCGCCCTGCCGTACCGGGCCTATTTCCAGCAGCTCACCGGCAACCCGGGGCGGTCGCAGGAACTGATCCAGGAAGCGGCCCGGCTGATCCCGAGCGTCGGCCTGCCGTGGATCGAGGCGGAGATGATGATGATCCGCGGCCAGATCACCAGGGCGACGGGGGACTTCCGGCTCGCCGCCGCCCAGCTCATCCAGGCCGCGGACATCGCCGACCTGTGCGGGCACGACTGGGCGTCCGTCTCGTCGTGGTGGATCGCCGCCAAGGTGTCCATGGACCTGGGCGACGCGGAGCGGGCGATCCGCCAGGCGGCGCACGCCGTCGTCCAGCTCGACCGGAGACTGGACGTCACCAGCTGGCTCGCGGGCGTGCACGTGCTGGCCGGAGCGCTCGGCATGGCGGGACAGCCGATGGAGGGCGCGGTGCTGCTCGGCGCGGTGGAGGCCATCGGCGGCCGGGTCGGCTACTCCCCCGCGGCCATGGACCCGGTGGACGGCCCGCGCAACGTCGCCGCCGTACGCTCCGCCCTGCCAGAGGAGACCTATGCGGACGCGGTCGCCATGGGCGCGAGCCTGAGCCGCGACGACGTCACCGCGACGGCCAGACGCCTGATCCACACCAGCCCGGGGGACGACGCGGTGTACCGGCGGTGATCCGCGTGGACCATTCGTGACCGAGTCCTACCCGATCGGGTGATGTGACGGCTCCGAGGCGTGATCAGCATGAAGTGAGGCGAGCCGAAGGAGCCAGGAGATGACCGAGCAGCGAGCCGAGCTTCCCCGCGCGCAATGGCACAGCTTCTTCGAGATGCTGACCAAGGACTATGAGGGTGCCGACGTCACCGTCGAGGTGTTGGACCGCGCGTTCGGGGACCAGTTGGAGGCCGCGAAGCTCCCGCTCGCCTACCTGGAGTACGACGAGAAGGACGACTGCTTCTCCGTCGGCCTGGGCGGGCGTGACAGCAAGTATCCGGTGGTGCTGCGGCATGCCGTCACGCGGCCGCGGCGGATCCTCACGACGTCGTCGATTCCGGGGACGCCGTGGGCGCTGGACATAGAGGACGAGGACGGGACGCAGACGCTGGTGACCCTCCACCTCCGGCCCGAGATCCGGTGAGCCGGGCCGTCCGGTGAGCCGGGCCGTCCGGTGAGCCGGTGCTACTCGCCGACAGCGTGGCTGAGCGCGGCGGCGAGCGTGGGATAGATGTTCATCCTGACGGTGAGACCGAGGATGGTGAAAAGGTGCTGGATGTGCGGGCTCAGCCCGCACACCGTCACGCCCCCGCCGGAGCCGCGGGTGCGCGTGTAGCAGTCGAGGATGACCCGGATGCCGGAACTGTCGATGAACCGCAGCGCGGTCAAGTCGAAGAGCAGCTGACACGACGGTTCCCTGTCGAGGGTCCGCTCCACCTGCTCGCGGAGCTCGGGCTCGGTCAGCACGTCGAGTTCACCGATCACGCTCACGACCGTGAACGGCGGGTGCGGCGAGACCGACACACGGAAGTCACGCACGCTCTCCACCTCCCAAGGTGAAGGACCCGGCCCGTTGGCAATTGTACGACCCGGCCGCCCAGAAGATGATCATGCTCTGCGCCCCGGCCGGACCCCGCGCCCGGCCGCGCCGTCGCCACGGGGCGGCCTCACTCGCGGGAGCTCGTCGCGAGGGAGAAGTACGCCTCCTCCTCCTGGGCGAAGTGCAGGGTCAGCACGGCGTACAGGCCGTACAGGCAGGCCCGCAGGTCGTCGAGCTGCCCCGGACGCGGGCCGTCGGGCTCCGCGAGCTCGATGTGCCGGCCGAGCCGGGTGACCAGCCGGTCGATCTCGGCGTGCGCCCTGCTCATCGTCACCGTCGCCTCTGGGTCGCCGAGCAGGTCGCCCATCGCCGGATAGAGCCGCTCCTCCTCCTCGTGCTCGTGGGGCAGCAGTTCCTGGGTGAGGAAGTCGTGAACCCGCCGCAGCCGGGCGAGGGTGTCCGGCGCCGGAGGTGAGGAGAGCTCGTCGGCGACGTCCCTGATCATCTCCAGGGGAGGGCGCAGTTCGGCGTGCTCGCTCTCGAACCGGCGGAGCAGGGCGTCCGTGCGGCCGTCCACCCGCCGCCGCGCGCCGAGGCCGGGGGTGAGCGCCCGGAGCGCGTTCAGGATGACGGCCACGTCGATGCCCTCCTGGAGCAGGGCGCCGCCCGCCGGGGGCAGGTATCCCAGCGCGGCCACGACCATGGCGGCCAGGGACAGCCCGATGCCCACGCCCGCGCTCTGCACGGCGATGCGCCGCGACCGGCGGGCGACGTCCATCGCGTCGGCCAGCCGGTCGATCCGGTCGGTGGTGAGCACCACGTCGGCGGCCTGCGCCGAGGCGCCGGAGCCGCGCGCGCCCATCGCCACGCCGACGTCGGCGGCGGCCAGCGCGGGCGCGTCGTTGATGCCGTCGCCGACCATCGCGGTCGTGGCCCGCCGCACCTCGTCCCTGACCCCCTCCACCTTGCCGGCCGGGCTGCGCTCGGCGAGCACCTGGTCCACCCCCAGCACCGTGGCGACGCTCTCCGCGACCTCGGCCCGGTCCCCGGTGAGCATCACCACCCGGTCGATCCCGGCCGTGCGCAGCCGCCGCAGCGTGCGCCCGGCGTCGCCGCGCACCTGATCCCGCAGCAGGATCACACCGGCGACCCGGTCGTCCACGGTCACCCAGACGGTCATCGCCCCGTCGAGCGCGGCTCTGGCCCGCTGGGCGTCCTCCCAGGGGGAGCGTGACGCCGTGCGCGCCTTCCCGACGCGGATCTTGCTTCCCTCGACGAGCGCCGTCGTGCCCGAGCCCGGCTCCTCCCGCACGTCGCCGGGCGCGGGCAGGGCGAGGCCCCTCTCTCGGGCCGTACGGACGATCGCCGCGGCCAGCACATGCGACGACATCTGGTCCACGGCGGCCGCCAGCCGCAGAACCTCGTCGCGGTCCCGGCCGGGGGCGGGAACGATGTCCACCACCTGCGGCCGGCCGACGGTGAGCGTCCCGGTCTTGTCCAGCACCAGCGTGCGCGCCCGGCCGAGGGTCTCCAGCGCGCCGCCGCCCTTCACCACCACACCGTGCCGTGCCGTACGGGACAGGCCGGAGGCGATGGCGGCGGGAGCGGCGAGCAGCAGCGGGCAGGGGGTCGCCACGACCAGCACGGCGACCGCGCGGACCGGCTCACCGGAGACCAGCCAGGCCAGCCCGGCGACCAGGAGCGTCGCGGGCAGGAACCAGGCCGCGAACCGGTCGGCGAGGCGCACGATGGGGGCGCTGTCCGCCTCCGTCTCGCGGGCCAGCCGCACCACGCCCGCGTAGGTGCTCTCGGCCGCGGTCACCGTCGCGCACATGTCGAAGGCCGCGCCCGCGTTGACGACGCCGCTGGGCACGCTCTCGCCCTCGGAGTGCTCCACCGGCAGCGACTCCCCGGTCAACGCCGACTCGTCGAGCAGCGCGACGCCCCGCCGCACCACGCCGTCCACCGGAACCGTCTCGCCGCTCGGGACGAGCAGCAGGTCGCCGAGCCGTACGTCGTCCACGGGGACGACGTACGGCGTGCCGTCGTCGTAGCGGCGTGCCGTACGCGGCGCGCGCTCGTACAGGGCCGTCAGGTCACGGCGCGCCCGGCGCAGCGCGTAGTCGTCCAGGACCTGGCCGGTCGAGAGCATCACACCGATCAGCGCACCCGCCAGGTACTCCCGCACGGCGAGGGAACCGGCCAGGGCGAGCACGGCGATCGCGTCCACGCCGAACCTGCCGTGCCGCAGCGCCGAGATCACCCACCAGGCGGCGGGGAACAGGGCGGCTACGGTCCCCACAGTCCACGCCACGTCGGCCGCGCCGACCGCGCCGAACAGGTACAAGGCGCCGCCCGCGAACAACGCGCCGATCGTCACGACGAGCAGTGCGATGAGGCCGAACCGTCTCACGTCCGTCCCCTCCTCCGAGGTGAATGCCCCTCCCCCTACTCTGGACCCTCTGTCCGGAGCCGCCGCGACGGCCCGGGACCTGGGCGGTGCGCCTCCGCCCCCGCGGTGCCGTACGCCGGGGACATTGGGCCCGCCGATCACGGACCTTCGGCCTTTCCCCCGGGTCTCCCGAGATGGTGGGGTGGTTCCAGGCCGCCATGGAGCCGTCCCTCATGATGGAACGGTCCGGTGGTGCCCATCCGAACCGGAACGGAGAGGCTCGTGTTCACTCCAACGTCCAGCACGGAAAGGGCGGCGCCATGGCGGCCATCGATCTGACCTCGTTCAACGCGGCGATCCTCGACACGGACGGCGTGGTCACCGACACCGCGCGCGTGCACGCCGCGGCCTGGAAGCACGTGTTCGACACGTTCCTGCACGGCCGCTCGGAGCCGTTCGACATCCGCGACGACTACCTGCGCCACGTGGACGGGCGGCCACGGCTCGACGGCATCCGCACGTTCCTGGCCTCCCGCGGCCTCAGCCTGCCCGAGGACGGCCCGCCCGGCACCGCCAGCGTCCGCTCGCTGGCCGAGGAGAAGGACGCGCTCTTCACCGCGCATCTGCGGCGGCACGGCGTCGCGGCCCACCCCGGAAGCGTGGCCCTGCTCCGCGAGCTGCGGCGGCGTGGCGTGCGCATCGCCGCCGTCTCCGCGAGCAGGCACTGCCGCCGGATCCTCACCTCGGCGGCGGTCGGCCACCTGTTCGACCAGCTGGTGGACGGCGACGACGCCGGACGGCTCGGGCTTCCCGGACGGCCCGACCCCGCGATGTTCCTGGAGGCCGCCCGCCGCCTCGGCGTCCCACCGGAACGGACGATCGTGGTGGAGGACACGCTTCCCGGCCTTGAGGCGGCACGGCGGGGCGGTTTCGGACTGATCGTCGGCGTGGACCGGGGCGGAGCGCGGGATACGCCGTCCGGCACCGGGACCGGTTTCGCCATGGCGGATCTCCTCGTCTCCGACCTCGACGAGGTGTCGGTGACCGGCCGGGTGCCCGTGACCGCACGCTGACCCGCGCGCCGGTCTCGATGCCGGTCGCCACGCCCGCCGTCCCGGGGACCGGTCGGCGATTCGGGTCCGTACGGCAGGTGCCTCCGGGGCGGTTCTCGCAATAGTCTTCGCACTGACAAGCGAGGGCAAAGGAATCTCCCGCATGGCACATGCAGACTCGTGGGTCGTCGTCGGACTCGACAACGGCGGCACCAGCAACAACGCGACCGTGCTCGACGCCTCCGGCCGCTTCCTGGTGGATCGGATGGCGGAGACGCCGAGCCTGGTGCGCGAGGGACCCGAGGTGGCGGTCGAGCAGCTGGCCCATGCCATGGAGAACGTGCTCCAGCTGACCGGGATCACCCGCTCCCAGGTGCGCGCCGTCGGCCTGGACACTCCGGGCCCGGCCAGCGCGGACGGCGTCATCTCGACGAAGGGCGCGACCAACTTCTCCGAGCCCGCCTGGCACGGCTTCGACTTCCGGGGGGCGCTGGAAGCCCATCTGGACCTTCCGGTCGTCTACAACAACGACGGCAACGCCGCCGCCCTCTACGCCCATCACGTACGCTTCGGGGCCCGCGAGTGGGAGTACTCCTCGATCTCCGCGATCGTCGGCACGGGGCTCGGCGGCGGCATCATCGAGGAGGGGCGGGTGGTCAAGGGGGCCGCCGGGATGGCGGGCGAGCTGGGGCACGTCCACATCCCGCTGCACGGCCTGCTGGAGGAGGGGCAGCCGCTGCCGGAGTGCAACTGCGGATTCACCGGCGACGCCGAGAGCGTGGCGTCCCTGACCGGCATCGAGAAGAACCTGCTGCCCTACTGGCTGACCCGGTTCCCCGACCATGAGCTGGCCTCCGTCGAGCCCATCGGGAAGGCCGCCAAGCTGCTGCGCGGCTACGGCGAGACCGGCGACCCGCTCGCCCTCAAGGTCTTCGAGCAGCAGGCCATGGCGATCGGCCGGCTCTTCACGATCGCGGCCAACTTCACCGATCCCAGCGCGTACTTCCTGGGCGGCGGGGTGGTCGAGGCGGCGCCGCACTTCCGTGAGTGGTTCCTGGAGAAGGTGCGCGAGCACACCCTCCTGCGTGAGGAGCAGCGGCGGGTCGCGACCGTGTCACTGGTGGACGACCTTGACATGGCGGGCGCCCGGGGCGCGGCACTGGCCGCCCTCGCCGAGAGCGTCGGCCGTTGACCGGCCGGCGCCCGCCCTCGGCGCCGGCCGGACATCGATGAACGTTTCACCAGCGGGCCGGTACCCCGGTCGTGGACGCGAGCCGGACGGCCGAGGGTCCCCGGCTCAGCGACGCAGGAGCTCGGTCGCGGTCACCGCGCGCAGGTTCCGGGACCGCAGCCCGTCCAGGATCCGGGGAAGTGCCGTCACCGTCCCCGGATGCCCGAGGTGCATGCTCACGACGGAGCCGGGCCGTACGGCGCGCAGGACGCCTGCGACGACGGCGTCCGGCCCCGGATCGGTGTGGTCGAGCGAGTCGACGTCGTAGGACAGGCACGTGGGATAGCCCGCCTGGGCGCTGAGCCTCCGCACGAGCGGCGTGGCGGTGCGGGACGCCGACGGCCGGAACCACGAGCCGATCGACCCGGTCAGGGCCCGCAGCCGGGCCGCGCACTCCTCGATCTCTCTCCGCGCGGAGGCGGCGTCCAGCGACGAGATGTCGAGATGGTTCTGTGTGTGGTTGCCGAGATCGTGGCCGCCGTCCAGGACCCGCCGGGCCATCGCCGGATAGCGGTCGAGCCAGGTGCCCACGGCGAGCACGGTGGCGTGCCCGCCCGCCTTCTCGATCGCCCTGAGCGCCTCCTCCGCGAGCTTCGGCGGGCCGGAGCCGTGGAAGGTCAGGGACACCACGGGATCATCGCGGCGGCCGTGGGCCACCTCCGCGGGCAACCGGGGGACGGCACGGGCCGACGAGCCGGGCGAGCCGCCACGCGCGGCGGCGGCGCGGCGGCCGCCGTCACCGGTTCCCGCGCGGGTGCCGTCACGGGGGTCGGAGCAGGCGGAGGCGACGGCCAGCGCACCAGCCACGAAGAGCAGGCGGCGCCGCAGCCGTGGAAGGCCCGAAGGCGGGACCTCCCCGGACGCCTCCGGTCCCTCTGAGGTCACCGGAAGATCCCGGTGTGACCGAGCGAGTAGCGGCCCGGCTGGGGATACACGCACAGGCCGTGCGGCCCCGATCCGACCTTGATCCGGTGCGTCAGCTCACCGGACACCGTGGAGAAGACGTAGACCTCGCTGTTGTAGCGCCCGGACAACCACAGCTCGCGGCCGTCGGCGGTCAGCCCGCCCATGTCCGGCGAGCCGCCTCCGGGGATGTACCAGGTCGCGATCGGCTTGCCCTCCTTGAACGACACGACCGACACGGATCCGGCGGCCCGGTTGGAGACATAGAGCACGCGCGAGTCCCTGCTGACGTACAGGCCGTGCGCCCCGGCCCCGGTGGGCATGAACCGGATGACCTTGAAGGTGGCCGCGTCCACCAGCCAGACCCCGCCCCTCGACATGTCGGCCACATAGAAGGTCGTGCCGTCCGGTGACAGCTTGACGTCCTGCGGCATGGTCATGGAGCCCAGGGCGATCGTCTTGAGCACCTTCCGCCGCTGCCAGTCGATGACGACGAGGTCGCCGGAGAACTCGCAGCTCGCGAGGAAGACGGATCCGTCCGCGGTGAAGTCGGCGTGGTTGATCCCCCGGCAGGGCACCGGCATGGAGTGCAACAGCCGCATGGACCGCGGGTCGCGGAAATCGAGTTCGTTGTTCCGCTCGGCCATCACCAGGGCCGTCGTGCCGTCGGGCGTGAAGTACAGGTTGTACGGGTCCTCGACCGGGATGGACCGGCCGGGCTTGCCGGTCTTCGGATCGATCGGGGTGAGCGTGTTGCCGATGTTGTTGTTGACCCACAGCTTCTTCATGTCCCATGACGGCACCACGTGCTGCGGCAGGCGGTCGGTCCTGAACCGGTCGACCACCTTGTACGTCGCGGGGTCGATGACGTGGACGCTGTTGCTCTCGCTGTTGGGCACGTACACGCGGGACGGGAAACCTCTGACCGCGGGGCTGAGCATCCCCGGCCGGTCGGCGGCGTAGATGTCACGCTCGGCCCCGCCCCGCTTCGGATCCGCCTGCGTGGACGAGCGCGCGGTCGTGGTCCCGGACGCGGTCGTGGACGCGCTGGGCGTGGGCGATGCCGCGACGGCGCCGCGTTCCGCGGCGGGGCTGGTCGTGGCACCGTGAGGAGCCGAGCCGCATCCGGCGAGGACCGCCCCGAGAAGAACCAGGGTGACCGAACGGAGACGCCCCGGGCCGACGTCCCTACTGAAGCCCGTACCTGCTCGCCACAAGGGGTCGGCCGCCGTCATGACGGCCCGTGGAGTCGCTGCGCCATGCGCCCAGGCTAGGGAGCGAGCCCTCCTCCGCCGGTGAGCGTGCGGTTCGGGGAGGGTCCATGCGCTACTGGGATCATTCGCCGCCTCCGCCGCGGATCCGGCCGGGGGCTCCCTCGGTCACCCGCGAGCCGCCGACCGTGATTCGGCAGGGGACCCGCCGTCGATCAGGGGCTCTGCCGGGGGTCCTGGCGCCGCACGACGATCTGCCCCTCGACGACCTCGTCGTCCTGGATCACCTCGCCGTGGACGACCCGGCCCGCACTGCCGGGACCTCCCGGAGCACCGGGACCGCCCGCGCGGTCGAACAGCGGGCCGTACGGCGAGCGGGCCGCCATGGCGCTCACACGGCGGCCGAAGAACCACGCGAGAGCGCGTCGCGCGATCGGCCGGGTGACCGGCAGGGCGAGGAAGATCCCGGCGATGTCGCTGAGGAAGCCCGGGACCAGCAGCAGGGCACCACCGGCCATCACCATGGCGGAGTCGCCCAGCTCGCGCTCCGGCATGCGGCCCGACTGAAGGGCGGTCTGCAGCCCCGCCCAGGCCCGGCGCCCCTCTCTGCGCATCAGCCACCCACCGAGCACGGCGGCGGCCAGCAGCAGCACGACCGTGGCCCCGCCGCCGATCGTCTGGCCGACCAGGATCAGCAGCCAGATCTCGATGACGGGAATGATCAGAAAAGCGAGGAACAGCCCAGCACGCGACATCACGACCTCCGTTAGGAGGAACGCCGCCATCGGCCCAGGCGGTTCCGGTATCGCTCAGAGCGAAAGCGCGCGGGCCGCCGATGATCGACCGGGAACCGGCCCGCCAAGGAGAGCGGCGCGGATCAGCCCTTCTTGCGGAAGCGGTCGGGCAGGCCGCCGACGCCCCAGACGGCGATCCGCCAGAACGCCTCGACCATGATGTTGCGGTTCATCTTGCTGGCGCCGGCCGTGCGCTCGACGAACGTGATCGGGACCTCGGCCACCCGCAGGCCCTGACGTACCGTGCGGAGGGTGAGGTCCACCTGGAAGCAGTATCCCTGCGACTCGACGTCGTTCAGGCCGACCTTCTCCAGGGTGGCGGCCCGGTAGGCGCGGAAGCCGGCGGTGGCGTCCCGTACGGGCATGCCGAGCATGAGGCGGCTGTAGGTGTTGGCGCCCCGGGACAGGAACTCGCGGGAGGCCGGCCAGTTGACGACCTTCCCGCCCGGCACCCAGCGGGAGCCGATCGCCAGATCGGCGCCCGCGGCCACCGCGTCGAGCAGTTTGTGCAGCTCCTCGGGCTGGTGGGAGCCGTCGGCGTCCATCTCCACCAGGACGTCGTACCCCTCGGCGAGGCCCCACTGGAACCCCGCGACATAGGCGGCGCCGAGCCCCTGCTTGCCCGGACGGTGCATGACGTGGACGTGGTCGTCCTTCTCCGCCAACTCGTCGGCGATCTTGCCGGTGCCGTCGGGGCTGTTGTCGTCGGCGATGAGCAGATGCACGTCCGGCAGCGCCGCACGCAGCCGCCCGACGATCATCGGCAGGTTCTCACACTCGTTGTAGGTGGGGACGATGACGAGCACCCGCCCGGAAGTCCGCTCCATCAGCTCTTCCTCCATGCCCAAGGGGTCGCTCACCGCTCCTCGCTCGCGTCGCCGATGCCTTCCGGCCGTACCGGGGGCACGGGCGGGACGTCCACGCCGCTCACGTTCCGGGTTCGCTTCCGTGAGATGACCGCCACAGCCGTCGCGCCGGCTCCCATCAGTATCAGCATCCACTCGGGAACCGCGCCCAGTTCCGTGGCAAGCGTGTCGCGTGTCCTGACGGGGACGGTCACGACGTTCATCGCGGGCTCCAACTCGCGGGTCTGCCACTCGACCGTGCCATCTGGGTCCACATATGCGGATATACCCGTCGTAGCGGTAGTGATCACACTCCGGTTGTGCTCGACGGCGCGCAATTTCGACATCGCGAGTTGCTGCGGCGGCAGGTTGGTCAGCGCGTAGCTGGCGTTGTTGGTCTGCACGACGAGCGGGCTGCCGCCCGCGACGACCGCGTCACGCACCGTCCCGTCGAAGGCGACCTCGTAGCAACCGATCGCGCCGATCGTGACAGGGCCCATCCGCAGCGCGCCGGGGCCGTCCCCCGGGATGGACTGGCGGCCGACCAGGTTGGCCCGCTCCGACAGCGCCAGGATGATCTCCTTGAACGGGGTGAACTCGCCGAACGGCACGAGGTTCCGCTTGTCGTAGTAGGCGCCGGGGCCGGTGACCGGGTCCCAGATGAGGCTCCGCGTCGCGCGGTTCTCGTCGCCGATCAGCGCGACGATGCCGGTGAGGACGGGTACGCCGACGTCCTTGACCGCCGAGTCGATGATGCCCCTGGCCAACTCGCTGCGGTACGGGTCGATGTCGCTGGAGTTCTCCGGCCAGACCACGATGTCGGGTTTGGGGAGCTTTCCCGCGCGTACGGCCTCGGCCAGGCGGTGGGTCTCGTTGGCGTGGTTCTGGAGCACGACGGCCGGCTCGTCGCCCAGGAAGTACATTCCCCGGCCGGGCACGTTGCCCTGGATGACCCCGATCTTCACTGTCCTGCCCTCGTCACCGGGCCGGGGCACCGCGAACCCCAGCAGGGGTACGGCTATCGCACCGAGAAGCGCGCCCGCAACGACGCGGGTCCACCGGATGCTCCGGACGAGCCGGATGAGCAGCAGGGACAGAAGCGTCCCGGACAGGACCACCGTGAAAGTTACAAGCGGCGCGCCGCCCAGCGCGGCGTAGCCGGTGTACGGCGAATCGCCCTGGCTGAACGCCAGCCGGGCCCACGGGAATCCCCCGAAGGGGACGACGCCGCGGGCCCATTCCTGGGTGACCCACAGGCAGGCCACCCAGAGCGGCCACAGACGCACGCGCATCACGAGGGTGGCCGCCACCCCGAGCACGGCCCAGAACACGCTCTCGATCGCCACCAGGGCCAGCCAGGTGTCATCACCGATCGGGCGCACCCATGACAACGTCGGCAACAGGAACGCCACCGCGCCGGCGTAGGCCAGCCAGGCCGCCCGGCGCGGGCGCGTGCCGTACAGCGCCAGGGTGAGCAGCGCGACGCCGATGGGGGCGCAGAACCACAGATCGATCGGCGGGAAGGCGAGGAAGAGCAGCAGCCCGCCCGCGACGGAGGCGGCGGCGCGGACGGCAGGGCGCGCGCCGGGCGCCGGCCGACCGGCACCGGAGGGGGCCGGCATCGCCTGCGGTTTCACTTCGGTTGCCACGGGGCGGTGTTCTCCTCGCCTTTGACGTCCTCCCACGGCCCGAAACCGGGGATCACAGCGCACGGCCTTCCGGCCGGGCCTGTTGGTTCACGGTTCACAGGCCGGGCAACCCCGAAGCCTCCCCGCGCAGACACGACACGCCCTGCCGCGTTTCGAGCAGAAAGCAGATGTGTACATTCCACTTGGCCATCGCGGAACACCCCGACCTTATCTGGTCGTACCGGCAGGCCGGGCAGGGCTTCACTCTCCGCGGGACGGGACCTCACCCCTCCGGCGAGGAAGCACGGTGACGGAAGGGGGCCCGGACAGACCCTTCGGACCGGATCCGTCCCGTCGGCGGCGGGCGCGGAGCTCCGTTGTCTACTGGGTATCCGGACCCCTCCCGGGTCCAACCCCCCGGCCGGCTGAGGTGCCCCGACTCGACGGAACGCCAGCGCTGCGCCTGGCTGTGCAGACGGAGTCCCCCTCCGTCACGGACGCAGAATCGGGCGAAGTCAGAAGACGGTCAACCGGTCAGTCCCGTGCTGGACTGCGCAGCAAACTACCGACCTCAGCGCAGATGTCAACCGTGCCCCGAACAGCGGAAACACCAAGTTTTCGCAGCTAGGACAGGCTGGATGTCCGTGATCGAGGCGGGACGTGTGGGCGATCTCGCTCATATTTCCACAGATCCCGACACTCCCGCATCACTCAGGACGCGGAACAAGGCTCCGCAGCGCCTCGGGCAGCCCCTCGGAGTGGATCACGCCGAGCCGTCGCGTCGCCCGGGTCAGCGCCACATAAAGATCGCTTGGTCCTCGCGGGGACTCCCGGAGAATCTCACCGGGCTCGACCACGATCACCGAGTCGAACTCCAGGCCCTTGGCGTCCGCGACGGTGAGCACGCACACCGGCGCGTCGAGCGCCGCGGGGCCGGGGCCCGCGGCCGCGCCCGGCACCCCGGCCACCAGCGCAGCTCCCAGATCCGCCTCACGCGCGTGCGGGACGATCACGGCCAGGCGACCGTCCGGGACGATCTCCTCCCTGATGACGGGCGGCAGGCCGGTCTCCGGGTCGGCGAGCCGCAGCGCCCACGGCCGCTCGCCCGTCTCGCGTACGGACTCCGGGGCCTTCAGGCCGGAGCCGACCAGGCCGAGCACGTCACCGGCCACGGACATGATCTCGGCCGGCGTGCGGTAGTTGACCGAGAGCCCCGCCTCGCGCCAGCGGCCCGCGACGTAGGGGTCGAGCACCCGGCCCCAGCTCGCCGCTCCGGCCGCCGATCCCGTCTGCGCGATGTCGCCCACCACGGTCATCGACCGGCTCGGGCAGCGCCGCATCACCGCGCGCCAGGCCATCGCGGACAGCTCCTGCGCCTCGTCGACGATCACGTGACCGAACGCCCAGGTGCGGTCCTTGGCGGCCCGTTCCGCGGTCGTCAGGTAGACCTCGTCGGCCTGCTGCCTTGCGGCGAACCGTTCGGCGTCCATGATGTCCGCCATGCCGGTCAGCTCCAGCACCTCGCGGGCGTAGGCGAGCCGCTCCTCGCGCTCCTCCTCGGCGCGCCGGGCCGCGCGCAGCACGCCCTCGTCGATGTCGCCGAGGAGCTCGGCCGCCTCGTCGAGGAGCGGCACGTCGGCCTCGCTCCACCAGTTCTCGCCCGGTCGCGGCGGTTCCCGGAGCAGCAGGTCGCGCTCGTCGGAGTCCAGCCCCGCGTAGGCCATCCGCTCCTTGGAGGTGTACAGCCCGATCAGGAGCTGCTGCGGCGTGAGGTAGGGCCACAGACGGTTGAGCGCCGTGCGCACGGGCGTCTCGGTCCGCAGATCCTCGCGCAGGTCGGCGAAGTCGTCGTCGTCGAGCATGCCGCGTCCGAGCTGCCTGGCCGCCTGCCTCGTCAGCGCGTTGAGCAGCTGCCGTACGAACACGGCCCGCGCCTGGTTGTGCGGCTTCTTCGACCGGACGGCACGCGACTTGGCCGCCTCGAAGGTCTGGCGGTCGAGCTTGAGCGTGAACTTGTCCAGGCGGATCTCGACCGGCTTGGACGGCACGCGCTGCCGGTCCCGTACGGCCTTCGCGATCACCTCGGCCATCCGGACGTCGCCCTTGACCGCGGCGGCCTCCTGCGGCTCCCAGCGGGTGGCCGTGAGGCCGGGGTACAGCTCGGCGACGGTGGACAGCAGCACGTCGGTCTCGCCCAGCGAGGGCAGGACCTGCTCGATGTAGCGCAGGAAGGTGAGGTTCGGGCCGATGATGAGGACGCCGCGCCGTTCCAACCGCTCGCGGTAGGTGTAGAGCAGGTAGGCGGCGCGGTGCAGGGCCACCACGGTCTTGCCGGTTCCCGGTCCTCCCTGGACGACGAGCACGCCGTTCAGGTCGCTGCGGATGATCGCGTCCTGCTCGGACTGGATGGTCGCGACGATGTCGCGCATGCGGCCGGTGCGCTTCTCGTCCAGCGCGGCGAGCAGGGCGGCCTCGCCGTTGAGCGAGGCGCGGTCGGCGTCGGACAGGCCGTCGAGGTCGAGGAGGTCGTCGTCGACGTTCGTGACGGTACGGCCCCGGGTCTGCAGGTGCCTGCGGCGGGTGACGCCCATCGGCGCGGCCGGGGTGGCGCGGTAGAACGGCTGGGCGACCGGCGCCCGCCAGTCGATCAGCAGCCGCTCCTGGTCGTCGTCCGCCAGGCCGATCCTGCCGATGTACAGCCGGCCGCCGTCGGTGTTGTCGAGGCGGCCGAAGCACAGGCCGTTCTCGACGGCCCACAACCTCGCCAGACGCTGCGCGTACATGCCGGCGAACGAGTCGCGCTCGGAACGGTTCTGGTGCGTGCCCGTGGCGCCCTGGGCGAGCACGTCGTCCAGTTGCCCGCGGGTACGCGCCCGCAGCACGTCGAGCCGCTCGTAGAGAGCGGCGACGTACGTCTGTTCCCGGGCCAGTTCGCCCGCCGATGAATGAGGCATAGGCCGCCCGATTGTACGTGCCCCTCGGCAGTGCCTCCATCTCCCCCTCGCCCGAGCTCCACGAGCATCGCCAGTCCGCGGTCGGCATCGTCCTCGCCGTCGGGGTCGCGACGGTGCTCTTCGACGTCCGCCTCCCGAGTGACCCCGTGCTCGCCTTCGGTGTGTTCGGACCGACAGGGAACCTCCCCGACGCCGTCGCCCGCCTCTTCCGCTGGCAGTAAGGCGGGGCCCCGGCGGTCCGGTCACGTCACGAGTCGGTTGCGGGGTGCGGCGACCCCTTGACGAGTTCGGAAGGTTTCTTTACTTTCTCTTCCAGTTAGGGACCTTTCCTAACTTCTCTCGTCCCCTGGAAGGACTCCAGTGAGCCAGCCGACCCCCGGCACGCCCAGCCTGCTGCGCGCGATCAACGACCGCGCCGCGCTGATGGTCCTGCTCGAACGCGGTCCCCTCACCCGGCCCGAGCTCGGTGCGCTCACCGGCCTGTCCAAGCCCACGGCGTCCCAGTTGCTGGCCCGGCTCCAGGAGGCGGGCCTCGTCGTCCTCGACGGCATCCGCGAGGGCCTCCCCGGGCGTACGGCGGAGCTGTACCGGATCAACGCGTCCGCGGCGCACGTGGCGGCGCTCGACGTCACCCCGACGCGGATCGCCGTCGCCGTCGCCGACATCACCGGCGCGGTGGTCTCCGAGTACCGCCTGCCCACCCCCGGGCGGTCGGGCGGCGACATCGTGGAGAAGGTGCGGGCCGCGCTCGACGGCGCCTGCGCGGGCGTCAAGCTCGGCGACGGGGACCCTGGCACCGAACCCGGCACTGGGACCGGCGGCGGGATCGACGCCACCGCGCTGCGCCGCGTGGTCATCGGCATCGGCGGCGCCGTCGACCCGTCGACCGGCCGTCTCGGCTACGCCGCGCACATCCCGGGCTGGCACATCCCCGACGTCGTCGGCACCCTGCGTGACGGCGTCGGCGTGCCCGTCGACGTGGAGAACGACGTCAACCTCGTCGCCCAGGCCGAGCAGGCCCGCGGCGCCGCCCGTGGGCACCAGGACTACGTCCTCCTCTGGGCGGACGAGGGCATCGGCTCGGCGCTCGTGCTCGGCGGCAGGCTGCACAGAGGGGCCACCGGCGGCGCGGGCGAGGTCGGGTACATGCCCGCGATCGGCGCCCCCACGGCCCGCGACGTCGGCCGGCGCGCCGACCACGGCTTCCAGGCGCTCGCGGGCGGCCCGGCCGTACTGCGGATCATGCGCGCGCACGGGCTGCGCGGAACCACACCGGCGGCGGCCGTGCGGAACGCGGTGCTGGCGGCCGAGTCCGGCGGGCGGCTCGCCGCGGCGGCCGGTGAGGCGCTGCGGGAACTCGCCTCCCGCCTCGCCGTCGGCCTGGCCGCGATCACGGCGGTCGTCGATCCCGAGATCGTCGTCCTGTCCGGCGGGGTGCTGATCGCCGGAGGCGACCCGCTCCGTGAACTGGTCGAACGCGAGCTGCACACGCTGACCATCCCACGACCTCCGCTGCGCCTGTCCACCGTCGAGGGCAATCCGGTTCTCGCCGGCGCCCTCGACCTCGCCCTCGACACCGCGCGGGACGAGATCTTCGGATGGACCGGGCGCCGGGAAGCGCCGGAGCGGGGCGGCAACCCGCTCGCCACCACCCCCCTTCGCCCGTAGGAGGCACACGTGAAACGATTGCTGGCGATCTCCACCGCGGCCGGTCTCGCCCTGGTCACCGCCTGTACGGCGGGCACCGAGAACCCCGCTCCCGCGATCAAGTCCGCGACCGCGAACGACCCGGTCACCATCGAGTTCTGGCACGGTTTCAGCGCCGACAACGAGCTCAAGGCGTTCGAGGACAGCCTGGCCGGGTTCAAGCAGAAGTTCCCGTGGATCACGGTCAAGGCGACCAAGGCCATCCAGGACTCCCAGATCGTGCAGGCCGTACGCGGCGGCAACCCGCCGGACGTGGCGCTCTCCTTCACCACTGACAGCGTCGCCGAGTTCTGCAAGGCCGGGATCTTCCAGGACCTCAACCCGTACCTGGCCGCGAGCAAGATCGACGCGGCGACGCTGTTCCCGAAGGTGATCGCCGAGTACACCCAGTACGGGGGCAAGCGGTGCGTCATGCCGATGCTCGCCGACACCTACGGCCTCTACTACAACAAGAAGCTGATGAAGGGGAACGAGCCGCCGAAGACGCTGTCCGAGCTGGCCGACCTCACCAAGAAGCTCACGGTGAAGAACACCGACGGCACCATCAAGGTCGCCGGGTTCATGCCGACCAGCCAGATGTACGAGAACGCCCCGATCCACACCGGTGTCATGGTCGGCGCCAAGTGGACCAACCCCGACGGCACCTCCGCGATCGGCTCCGATCCCGCCTGGAAGACGCTGATGACCTGGCAGAAGGAGCTCACCGACTGGTTCGGCTACGACAAGCTGGAGAAGTTCCGCAAGAGCTTCGGCGACGAATGGTCCGCCGAGAACCCGTTCCAGCAGGGCAAGGTCGCCATGGCCATCGACGGCGAGTGGCGCAACGCCATGATCGCCGCCGACGCGCCAGATCTGGAATACGGCACCGCGCCGCTGCCGGTCGCCGACGACCAGGCGGCCAGGTACGGCGCCGGCTTCATCGCCGGCACGGTCATCGGCATCCCGCGCGGCGCCAAGCACCAGGAGGCCGCCTGGGAACTGGTCAAGTACCTCACCACCGACACAGACGCGCTGGTGACGCTCTCCAACGCGATCAGGAACGTGCCGAGCACGCTGCCCGCGCTGCAGTCGCCCAAGCTGAACAAGGACCCGAACTTCCAGACGTTCCTCGACATCTTCGCCAACCCGAACAGCTCCACGCTGCCCGCGCACATCAACTCGGTGTTCAACCAGCAGACCCTCCAGGAGGCCCAGATCGCCTGGGAGTCCGGCCGCGCCACCGACCTGGACGCGGTGCTCGCCGGGGTGGACAAGAAGATCGACGACAAGCTCAAGCTCACCGCGGGCGACTGACCTCATGGCCGCCATCACCCTCGGGAACCGGCTCCGCCCGCTCGCCTACCTCTCCCCCTGGCTGATCGGGTTCGCGGTCTTCTTCGTCTACCCGCTCATCTCCACGGTGTACTTCTCGTTCCAGCGGTACGACCTGTTCACCCTCGAACCGGTCGGGCTGCTGAACTACGAGTACTTCCTGAAGGACGAGGCCGCCTGGACCTCCATCAGGAACACGCTGTGGCTGGTGGTCGTGATGGTCCCGCTGCGCGTCGTCTTCGGCCTCGGCGTCGCGCAGCTCATCACCCGGCTGAAGGCGGGCGCCGGGATCTTCCGCACGATCTTCTACCTGCCGTCGCTGGTGCCGCTCGTCGCCGGGACGCTCGGCTTCGTCTACCTGCTCAACCCGAGCACCGGGCCGGTGCAGGCGATGCTCGGCGCGGTCGGCGTCCAGTCACCGGACTGGTTCGGCGACCCCGCCTACTCCAAGTGGGGGCTCACACTGCTGGCCCTGTGGTCCGTGGGCGACCTGATGGTCATCTTCATGGCCGCCCTGCTTGACGTGCCGAAACAGCTCTACGAGGCCGCCGCGCTCGACGGCGCGACCGGCTGGCGGCAGTTCGTGCACATCACGCTCCCGGTGATCCGGCCGGTGCTCATGTTCGCCGCGGTGACCGGGGTCATCCAGACCCTGCAGTACTTCACCCAGGCGATGGTGGCCGCGCGGGTCGCCTCCGGCGCGACCGACTCCGCCGGGTCGGTCTTCACCCCCGGCTATCCCGACCAGTCCACCCTGACCTTCCCCGAATGGCTGTTCCAGCAGGGGTTCCGCGACTTCGCGATGGGCTACGCGTGCGTGCTCGCGCTCATCCTGTTCGCGGTCTCCATGGTGTTCACCCTGATCCTGCTGCGTCAGTTCCGCGGGTTCGCCGAGGAGGAATCATGACCGCCGCCCCCGCGGTGATCTCCGTGCCGAGGAGCGTGGCGCCGTGACCGCGACCGCAGTTCCCGAGCGGGTGACGGCCCGCCCGCCCGCGCCCGCGCGCGGGCCCCGTGGCCGCGCCACGCTGTACTGGATCGCCAAGCACGCCGTGGCCATCGCCCTGGCCATCATGTTCCTCGGGCCTCTGGTGTTCATCGGGCTCACCGCCGTGATGAGCGACCAGCAGGCGCTGACGTCCCAGCTGTGGCCCACCACCTGGAACTGGGACAACTTCTCGGACATCTTCGAGAAGGCGCCGCTGCTGACCTGGATCCGCAACACGCTCATGTACTCGCTGCTCGCCACCGCGTTCATGCTGCTGTCGTCGATCCCCGTGGCGTACGCGCTGGCGCGGTTCAGGTTCCGGGGGCGCAAGCTGGCGTTCCTGCTGGTCATCACCATGATGATGCTTCCGCCGCAGGTCGTCGCCGTACCCGTCTATCTGGTGTGGGCGCGGTTCCACCTGACCGGGACACTGTGGCCGCTGATCATCCCCATGCTGCTCGGCGACGCCTTCTCGATCTTCCTGCTGCGCCAGTTCCTCGTGACGATCCCGCGCGAGTACTCCGACGCGGCCCGGGTGGACGGCTGCGGCGAGTTCCGGACGCTCATGCGGGTGATCCTGCCGATGGCCAGACCGGCCATCGCCGCCGTCGCCCTGTTCCAGTTCTTCTACTGCTGGAACGACTACTACGGCCCGCTGCTGTACGCGGGGACCGACCTGGACAACTGGACGCTGTCGCTGGGGCTGGCCGCGTTCCGGTCGGTGCACCGGGTCCAGTGGAACCTCACCATGGCCGCGACCGTCCTGGCCATGGCACCCGTGATCGTCGTGTTCTTCTTCGCCCAGAAGGTCTTCATCGAGGGCGTCAAACTGACAGGAGTGAAATGAAGCTGGCCGTTGTCGGGGGCGGCTCCACGTACACACCGGAGCTGATCGACGGGTTCGCCCGCCTGCGTGACGAACTCCCGCTTTCCGAGATCGTCC
Source organism: Microtetraspora glauca (assembly GCF_040656155.1). Lineage (NCBI taxonomy): Bacteria > Bacillati > Actinomycetota > Actinomycetes > Streptosporangiales > Streptosporangiaceae > Microtetraspora > Microtetraspora glauca. The sequence goes on along the minus strand of NZ_JBFALK010000009.1, from coordinate 251,057 downwards.
TGGTCGATCCGGACGAGCACCGTCTGGCGCTCGTGGCCGGGATGGCCAGGCGGATGCTGGTCCGCGCCGGCCATTCCGCCACGGTCGGCACGGCCACGACCGTCGAGGACGGCGTCGCCGGGGCGGGAGCCGTGCTGCTGCAGTTGCGGGTCGGCGGGCAGGCCGCCAGGAACGTGGACGAGACGCTGCCGCTCGAATGCGGCTGCGTCGGCCAGGAGACGACCGGTGCGGGCGGCCTGGCCAAGGCGCTGCGCACGGTCCCGGTGGTGCTCGACATCGCCGAGAAGGTGCGCCGCCTCGCGCCGGACGCGTGGATCGTGGACTTCACCAACCCCGTGGGCATCGTCACCAGGGCGCTGCTCGACGCGGGCCACCGCGCGATCGGCCTGTGCAATGTGGCGATCGGATTCCAGCGCCGCTTCGCGGCCGGTCTCGGCGTGACCCCCGACCGGATCTCGCTCGGCCACGTCGGTCTCAACCACCTGACCTGGGTGCGCTCCGTCCATCTCGACGGGGAGGACGTCCTCCCCCGGGTGCTCGCCGAGCACGGCGAGGAGATCGCCGCCGGTCTCGAACTGCCGGTGGAGCTGATCCGCGACCTCGGGGTGGTCCCCTCGTACTATCTGCGCTACTTCTACGCGCACGACCTGGTGGTCGAGGAGCAGCGGCGCAAGCCGTCGAGGGCGGCCGAGGTGGCGGCCATGGAGTCCGCGCTGCTCGACCTGTACGCCGACCCCTCGGTGGACACCAAGCCGGAACTGCTGGAGAAGCGGGGAGGCGCCTTCTACTCGGAGGCGGCCGTGGCGCTGATCGCGTCACTCGTGAACGACCGGGGCGACGTCCAGGTGGTCAACACCCGCAACGGCGGCACGCTGCCGTTCCTGGACGCCGACGCGGTCATCGAGGTGCCCGCCCGCATCACCGCCGCCGGGGCCGTGCCGCTGCCGGTCGATCCGCTCGAACCGCTGTACCGGGGCCTGATCGGGCACGTCTCCGCGTACGAGTCGCTGGCCCTGGAGGCGGCGCTGCGCGGCGGCGAGCGGCGGGTGCGGGACGCGCTGCTCGCGCATCCGCTGGTCGGGCAGGCGTCCCTGGCGGACGACCTGGCCCGGCTGCTCGTCGAGGCCAACCGGTCCCATCTCGCCTGGGCGGTGTCCCGGTGACCGAGCGTCGCCCGCGTACCGTGCTGGCGGTCGACGGAGGGAACAGCAAGACGGACGTGGCCCTCGTGTCCGAGGACGGGTCCGTGCTGGCCACCGGCAGGGGCGCGGCGTTCCTGCCGCAGAGCGCCGGGGTGGCGGCGGCGATCGACGTGATCGGCGAGATCGTGGAGCGGACCCTCCCTCAGGCCGGTCCCGCGCCGGCTTCGTCGGCTTCGTCGGCCTCGCCCGGCGAGGCGGACCACGCCCGTCACGCCGGTCACATCGCCGATCACATCGCCGCGTACGTCGCGGGGGCCGACCTGCCGATCGAGGAGGAACGGCTCCGCGACGAGCTGCTCCGCCGCGGCCACGCGCCGGACGTCGTCGTGGGCAACGACACCTTCGCACTGCTGCGCGCCGGGGCCAGGGGCCCCTGGGGCGTGGCGGTGGTCTGCGGCGCCGGCATCAACGCGGTCGGCGTCGCCCCTTCCGGCGAGGTGGCCAGGTTCCCCGCGCTCGGCCGGCTCAGCGGCGACTGGGGCGGCGGGTACGGCCTCGGCGAGGAGGCGCTCTGGCACGCCGCGCGCGCCGAGGACGGCAGGGGTCCGCGGACCGCCCTGGTGGACGTGGTCCGCGCCGGGTTCGGCACGGCGACGGTCGAGGAGGCCGTCATAGGGCTGCACTTCGGGGAGCTGCCCGTCGAGCGGCTGCACGAGCTGGTGCCCCCGCTGCTCGCGGCGGCGCGGAGCGACACGATCGCCCGCGGCCTCGTCGAGCGGCTCGCCGAGGAGGTGACCGTGCTCGGCGAGGTCGCGATGCGCCGCCTCGGCCTGCTGGACGGGCCCTGCGAGGTCGTGCTCGGCGGAGGCGTGCTCACCGCGGGCGACGAGCTCCTCATGGCGCTCATCGAGCGGAGGTACGCGGAGCGCGCCCCGCACGCCGTGCTGGTCGTCGCCGACGTGCCGCCGATCGTCGGAGCCGCCCTGCTCGGCCTCGACCGGATCGGCGCGGCCCCCGAGGCGTACGAGCGGGTGCGCGGGCACTTCCTTCCCGCCCAGGTGTAGTGGCCCGGCGCGCGAACGCTGAACGGGCGGCCCGGCACCGGGGCCGCCCGTTCAGCGTTCGGCGTCGTCCCCGGTCAGGCCGGGCTCGATCTCGGGGGCGCGGTAGTCGTACGGCGTGCTCAGGACGATCGTGGTGCGGGTGCTCACGTTCGCCGAGGCGCGGATCTGCTGCAGCAACTCCTCCAGGGCGATGGGCGAGGCGACCCGGACCTTGAGAATGTAGCTCTCGTCGCCGGCCACGCTGTGGCACGCCTCGATCGCCGAGATGTGGCTGAGCCGTATCGGCGCGTCGTCGGGCGCGGCCGGGTCGATAGGCTTGATGGAGATGAACGCGGTCAGCGGAAGGCCGATCTCGTCGTAGTCGACGAGCGCCGCGTATCCGCGGATCACGCCACGTTTCTCCAGCCGGCGTACGCGCTGGTGCACGGCCGACACCGACAGCCCGGTCTCCTTGGCCAGATCGGTGAAGCTCATCCGGCCGTCACGGGCCAGCAACGACACGATGCGGCGATCGATCTCCTCCACGTCTGAAACGGTAGCGCCGTATCGGCGCGTCGCGTGCCGACAAATGGTGTCAGTTTGCCCTTTCCCTCATCTCACCTTCACCTGGCGGGTCTTCGGAGCGGCCTTCAGATCTCCGCTCTGGCCGCTGTAGCGCACCTGCCACTCGCCCGACCTCGCCGCCGTGAGCTTCTTGGTGAAGGAACCGTTGTTCGTGGTCGTCGCCCTGGCGACGGGAGCCGACGACCACGAACCGCCGGAGGGCTTGAACCAGAAGGTCACCTCCCTCGACGGGGCGGCCACCCATTCGACGCCGGGCGGCGGATCCAGCGGGGTCTCGTGGATCAGCTTGCCCGTGTGCTTCACGAGCTTCCCCGAGCCCGCTACGGACGGGAGCGCGTTGTACCCGGAGAACCGCGACCGCATCTTGGGGCCGCTGCGCACCATCGAGTAGGCGGCCTCGCTCCGTGTACTCCGGAGGGCGCGGTAGCCGTCGGACCCGCGCGGCGTGCCGAGATAGTCCGCGCGCCACCATCCCGGCTCCCACGCGTCGAGCGTCACGGCGAACTCGCCGGACTCGTCCGTGCCGATCTCCGCGATCTCGCTCCACGACAGCGCGTCCTCCTGCCGGAAGGACAGCACGATCCGGTGCTTCTCCGGCCGGACCCGCTCGGCCTTCAAGGCCCCGCTGAGCGTGATCGGCGCGTCCTCCTCCACCTGCTCGGGGCTGACGCGGAAGTCGACGATCGCGGCCGGATCCCTCTCCTCCGCGTCCTCGACCGAGAACTCCAGCTCGTGGGCCGACTCGCCCAGCGTCATGGTCGCCCGCCAGATGCCGCGCGCGGCCCTCGGCGAGAAGACGTGCTCCGCCCGCCATCCCTCCTCGAACGGCGACTCGGCGGCGCGGTGGAAGTCCAGCTCGGTACGCCACCCGTCGGGGCCCGAGAGGACCCCGCGCGGCGGTTCGCCGCCCGATCCGCCGGTGACGACGTCGATCCGGACCGGAACCCTGGCGTCGGGGTCCAGGACCACCGGGTCCGGCGTGACCTCGGCGTACTCGACGGCCGGCGGATCCGGACGGTCGCGGCCGTCGAGGCGGTCGGTCCGGTCACCGCCCCGGCCGCCGCTCCGGTCACCGCTCCGGCCGCCGGTGAGACGCGCGAGTCCAAGGAGAAGGAGAAGTCGCAGCACGATCAGCACACCTTCCGGTAGGACACCTCGGGGATGAGGCGTCGCCATTCGTCCTCTGACAACGTCGCCCCCGCGCGCGCGCACACCGCGGTGGCGGCACGCCCGGGATCGACGGGATAGCGCTGGAGCGTTCCGTCCCAGCCCAGGCTGTAGAGATCGCGTCCCCCCGCGCCGAACGCCAGGGCCGTCACCTGACCCGTGTGGGCCGTGTACGGCTGGCCCAGCGGAAGTCGCGCCGCCACGTCCCAGACGCGTACGCTGCCGCTCGCCCCTCCGGTGGCGAGGAACCGGCCGTCCGGGGAGAAGGCCAGCGCGACCACGTCGTCGAGACGCCCCTGGAGCGGCGCCAGACGGCCCGTCCTGCGGCGGGTCGTGGCGTCCCACAGGTCCACGCCGAGCTTGCTGAACCCGGTCGCGACGGTGCGGCTGTCCGGGCTGAACGCCACCGAGCGCACGCCGTCGTCGCTGGGCCCGAAGGGCCGGTCCCAGACCGGCCCTCGGGGCAGCGCGACGAGCGCGTTGGCCAGGCCGCCAACGGCGAGGGCCCCGCCGTCCGGCCGGAACGCCATGACGTCCCCGCCGTCGTGCGCGAGGACGTCGCTCCTGGTCCGGCGGGCCACGTCCCAGAGCTGCACCGGCTCGGGGCTGCCGCTCGACGGGCTGACCGCGAGCGTCCGCCCGTCCGGGCTGAACGCCAGCCCGCCCACCCAGTTCACGTCCGCGAGGGGGAGCGCGGCCAGCCGTACCCGCCGGGACACGTCCCAGAGGGTGAGGACGGGCGGGTCCTCCGCGCCCACGGCGAGGACCCGCCCGTCCGGGCTGAACGCGAGCGCCGTGGCGGCCGGGGACGCCAGGGGAGGTCCCAGCCTCCGCCCGCCGGCGACGTCCCACAGTTCAAGGGAGGTTCCGGTCTGCACGGCGGCCAGCCGCGCGTCGCGGCTGAAGGCGACCGTCTGGATCTCGGGGGCGAGCCTCAGGGAGTGGGCGCCGGCGTCCACGTCCAGCACGGCGACCGCCCCTCCTCCCAGCAGATAGCTGAGGGTGCGGCCGTCGGCGCCGATCCGCGCGGACGGCATGCCGGAGGTGTCGCCCAGGGGATAGCGCAGGAGCGACACGCCCTCGGCCGACCACAGGCCGACGCTCCTCTTGTCGTAGGTGACGACGAAGCGCCCGTCGGCGCTGAACGCCAGCCAGACCGCGCCCGCCCCCTCCAGCCGCCCTCCCCTGCGGGCCCGTTCCGGCAGGTCCCAGAAGACGACGTCCGCGCCCGCGCTCACCGCCAGGGTCCGCCGGTCCGGGCCGAAGGCGACCCAGACCGCCCGCCCTTCGCCTGGTACGGGCAGCCGCCTCCCCGTGGTGACGTCCCACAGCTCGAACCGGTCGCCGTCCAGCATCGGGGCCGCCAGCCGGTCGTCGTACGACATCGCCACGGCCTCGACCCCGGCGTCCGCCCGGTCGACCATCCGGGTGCCCTCGGCGGTGTCCCAGACCTGCCACCTGCCGCCCTCGGTCACCAGGCCGAGCGACCGCCCGCTCGGGCTGAAGTCCAGCCACCTCGCCACCTGGCCGATCTCCGAGCCCGCGGGCCGCCGCGACACGAGATCCCAGACGCGCACCGAGCGCTCCCCCGCGACCGCGAGCCACCTGCCGTCCCGGCTCAGCGCCACATCCCGTACGGCACGGCCGACCCCGGAGACGGCGCCCCGCTCCCTGCCGGCGGCCACATCCCACAGCACCGCCCGGTCCTGGTCGACGACGGCGAGGGTCCGCCCGTCGCCGCTGAGGCCGAACCGCGCCTCCGCGGTCACCTTCGGCGGCGGTGACACGCTGTGCTCGCGCTGGGCGAGCGAGCTGTACAGCGCGGCGCGTGCCTCCGACACTGGGGCGAGCCGCCACGCGGCGACGCTCAGCAGCATCGCCCTGGCCGGGTCCGCCGACCGCAGCGAGTCCGCCCGCGCCGCGGTCTGCCGCGCGGCGGCGACGTCACGCTGCCGGGCGGCGGCCGCCCCCTGGACCACCGCGACCACCGCCGACGCCAGCACCAGGACGAGCAGCGCGGAGAGCGCCCCGGTGAGCTGGCGCCTGCGGCGGCCCCGCACCCGGCCCAGCGCGAGGGACGCGTCGAGGAAGGCGCTCTCCAGCAGGTTGAGCGTGACGTGCTGCCGCCCGGTGGCGGCCCAGGCGACCGCGGTCTCCAGCGCGGTGCCCTGGTAGAGATCGCCGGGGCGGCGGCCGTGCCGGTCCCACATCCCCGCCGCGTCGCCGAGTTGCCGGTGGATCCGCAGGCCGTCCCTGTCCGCGTCGATCCACTCGCGCATCCGGGGCCATGCGCGCGGCAGGGCCGCGTTCGCGAGGGAGACGGCGTCGCCCTCGCGTGCCACCACGTCCATCCGGGCGAACCCGGACAGCACGCGCTCGGCCGTCGCCGGGCCGACCACGCCGTCGAGGAGTTCGCCGGGGTGGATCTTCCTCGGCAGGTCGTCCTCGCCCTCCCCCGGCGTGACCATGCGGAGCAGGATCCTCGGCACCAGCGCACGGTCCGCGGGGCCGAGTCCGGAGTAGGCGTCCTCGGCCAGCGCGGCGAGCGACGGCGGCGACGTGCCGGCGGGGGGCCGGACCAGCTCCGCCGTACGGGTGCCCGCCGCGAGCAGCAGCGCCAGTTCGTTCCTGCCGCCGACGAGGCCGAGCAGCAGCGACCTGGCGGTCGGCCGGTCGCGCGGGTCCTTGGCCATGGCGGCGGCGACCAGGCCGCGCAGCGGCTCCTCGATCATGGAGAGGTCGGGTTCCGCGCCCAGGATGCCGTGGAAGAGAGACGCGATGCCGTCCCCTCCGAACGGCTCGCGCCCGGTCGCGGCGAAGGCCGTCACGGCGCCCCACGCCCAGATGTCGACCGCCGGGCCCGCCCGCTGCCCGAGGACGCTCTCCGGGGCCATGAACGCCGGGGTCCCGGCCACGTGCCCGGTGGTCGTGAGGGACATCTCCCGGGTGCGGGCGATCCCGAAGTCGATCACCCGTGGTCCGTCGGGGCCGATGAGCACGTTGTCCGGCTTGAGATCGCGATGGATGACCGACGCCTGGTGGATGGCCGCGAGCGCGGTCGCCACGCCGGTGGCCAGCCGGTAGAGCCGGTCCTCCTCGTACGGCCCGTCCCGCTCCACGGCCTGCCGCAGGCTCGGCCCGCCCACGTACTCGCTGACGATGTACGGCAGGGCCGCGTCGAGGTCGGCCTCGATCACTCTGGCGGTGCAGAACGGCGACACCTTCCGCGCGGCGGCGGCCTCCTTGGCGAACCTGGCCCGCATGCCGGCGCCGTCGTCCGCCCGCAGCACCTTGACGGCCACCCGGCGGCCCGTCGCGTCGTATGCCTCGTAGACGACTCCCTGGCCGCCCTCACCCAGCCGCCCGGCCAGCCAGTAGTCACCGAGCCGGCGCGGATCGCCGGGAGCCAGGGCCGCCATGCACCGATGGTGCAACGCCGCCCGTGTACCGGCCAAGAGCGTCTTTCCTCGCCGACGTGACCTGTCCCGTTCGTCCCACCTGGGCCGTCCCGATCAATCAGGCTTTCAGGTGAAAAATGCGTTTGCCCGGTGAAGAGCCGATTCGCGACGCTGATCGGTATGAACGTGCCCTATCGGCAGATCCGTGCCGCCTACTCCGAGGAGTCCGTCACCGTCTATCCCCTGCCCGCGCCTCTCGCGGACGCCATCGGCGCCACACCGGGCGGCGAGGCCGCCTGACCGTCGGCTCTCACACGTCGGCGGCCGGGACGAGCAGGGCCTCGGCGCCGACGGGGGTGAACCCGGCGGACAGGAAGGCCCGGACGCTGGCCGCATTCCCCGGAGCGATCTGGGCCCACACCACCTGTCCTTCGCCGAGCAGGTGCCGCCCGGCACGGGCGAGCCGCGCGCCGAGCCCCCGGCCCCGGTATCCGGGATCGACCTCCACCGCGATCTCCCACCGGCCGGCCACGCCCCGGCCCAGCAGCACGATCCCGCCCTCCGCCCGCCACACCCGCACCCCGTCGCGATGCCGTACGGCACGGCGCACCCGGGGATGGTCGGGATCGGCGAGTTCGCTGAGGGACACCGGGGGTGGACCGGCCAGCGGACCGGCCACCACCAGCATGTCCACGTTGTTCACGCTGCGCCCGGTCCGCTTCTCCAGAGCGCTGAGGAACGGCGGGTTCAGCGGCGCGGACAGATCGTCACCGGGAAGCAACCCGCGCGCCCACTCGGGGTCCACGTCCGCGAAGACCACGCTGTGCCCGGTGAAGGCGATCACGCCGCAGTCGCGGTCGTTCGGCTGGCCCAGGACGCGCACGGCGCCGTCCGCGTCCGGGTACTCGCCCCTGCCGACTCCATCCAGCACCTCCGCGAGCGGATGCGTCAGCGAGTCTCCCACCGGCGCTCGACCCGGGATATCGCCCTCAGGGCCACCGTCCAGGATCACGCCCCACCTTTCCTTCACAGTTCCGGCCGAGGGTCCCGGCACCTGTTCGCGTACGACATGCGACCGATCGCCGAGATCGTCGCATCAGTCCGTTCTCGGATCAACTCCTTGATCGCGCCCATGGCGGTCATCCCGCACACTGGATGACTTGACTCCCAAGCCGCCGCCGAACACCGGTCAGCGTACCCGTGGCATCCAGACCGACGGAGGAATCACACGTGTTGGAACAGCTGAACGGGATTCGCTGGGACGAGCTGAAGCACAACTACGGCGCGGCCGACGACATTCCCGGGCTGCTGCGCCAGATCATCGACGGCCCCGCCGCCGATGAGGCACTGTTCAAGCTGGAGAACAACCTCTTCCACCAGGGCGGATGGATCTGCTCAGCCGCACCCGCCGCTGTGCCGTTCCTCGTCGAACTGGCCGCCGCCCCCGGTGTTCCCCTCCGCTCCAAGCTGGTGGCACTTGTCGGAAACGTGGCGTACGAGGCCGGAGAGCTCAGGGGGCGAGGGGTCGATCCGGCTTGGCAGGAGGCGTGGGCGGCATCCATACCTCCGCTGCTGGAGTTGCTCGACGACGCCGACGTCCACGTACGGCGGATGACGACGTGGGCGCTCGGGGCCGCGCGTCCACAGGCCGAGACGGTCGTGGAGCGATTGCGCGCCAGGTGGCCGGCCGAACCCGACCTGACCGTACGGCTCGGGCTGGTGCTCGCCGCGGGCAAGCTGTCCCCGCACGGCGCCACCTGGCTGCAAGGTCTGCGGGAGCATCCCGAGCCTCAGGTACGACTGGCCGCGACGATGGCGCTCAGCCGCCTGGCCGCGGACATCGACCTGGTCTGCGGCGCCGTCCGCGACGGTGATCTCGCGGCCTGGCGGCACAACCCGTGGTACGGGGGCACACCCGAGTCACTGGTCTGGGGTATCGACCACGAGCTGGGCGGGCACTGCCGGGCACGCATCCGCTTCGCCACCAGGATGCTGGCGCATCGCGACCCGCAGGTGCGGATCGGTGGGGTGAAGGCGGGGGGGCGTCGTCCTGAGCACCTGGCTGTCCGCGCTGCCCGAACTGCTCCCTCCGCTGGTCGAGCACCTCGATGACCCCGACGCGACGGTCCGCGCGTTCGCGCTGCACCTGCTCGTCGCCAGCGGCGAGGCAGGGCCGCACCTGGACCGGCTGGCCGCCATGCTGGCGGATGAGACGCGACTGTCCCGTCGCGGGAAGGCCCGCATCGCCGACGTCGCGTTGTGGGGGCTGGCGTGCCGCGCTGCCGGGTCTGCACGAGTTGCTCGGACGGCTTGAGGGATGGGACGACGTCCTCGTACCCGCCGCGCGCGATCTCCTGCGCCGGGCTGACAACTTCGAACTGCGACGTGTCCTCGCCCAGACTCTGGAAGCGTGGGGAGCGTCGGCGGCGCCCGCCGTACCGGAGCTGAGGAGTCTGCTCGACGGCGACGCGCGCCTGTGGGCCGCCGCGGCGCTCGGCGCCATCGGCCCCGGATATCTCGGCGAGATCGGCGCCCCCGCCGCCGGCGCTGCCCCGTTGCTGGAAGCGGCCCTCGCCGGCGACCTGCGACTGAACTACTTCGGCGGCTGGCGCGCGTTCGCGGAGGATGGCGAGCGGCGCCGCCACCTGCGGCGTGCTCTAGATCGGATACAGGACGCCACCGCGCGCTGACCCGCGATGGCGCGCCCGATATGGGTCCCGATATGGGTACGGCTTCGCGATCGGGGCGACCGGGGTCACCGGCCACCCCGATCGTGAAGCCTGACCGCCATCAGCGCACAGAGGTGTCACACGATGACGAGGTCACGCGTGGAGTGGTTGAGCCGCTCTCCCTCGGTCTCCCCGCAGATCATGATGTCCTCGATGCGCGCGCCGTGCTTGCCGGGAAGGTAGATCCCGGGCTCGACGGAGAAGGCGAATCCCGGCTCCATCAGGGCCGTGTTGCCGGAGACGATGTACGGGTCCTCGTGGGTCTCCAGGCCGATGCCGTGCCCGGTCCGGTGGATGAAGTACTCGCCGTAACCGGCCTCCGTGATCACGTCGCGGGCGGCGGCGTCCACGGACTCGCAGGTCACGCCGGGGCGTACGTGGGCACAGGCCGCCTCCTGGGCGTCCTTGAGCACCTCGTAGTACTTCACGAACTCGGGTGACGGCTCACCGACGCAGTAGACCCGGGTGGAGTCCGAGCAGTAGCCGCTCGGCATGGTGCCGCCGATGTCCACCACCACGGCGTCGCCCGGCTGGATGACCCGGTCGGACACCTCGTGGTGCGGGCTGGCGCCGTTCGGGCCGGAGCCGACGATCACGAAGTCGACCGTGACATGCCCGGCGGCGAGGATCGCCTCGGCGATGTCCCGGCCCACCCCGCGCTCGCTGCGGCCCGCCTTGAGGAACCGCGGCACCTGGGCGTGGACGGCGTCGATGGCGGCACCCGCGGCCCGCAGTGCCGCGGCCTCGGCCGGGGACTTGCGCGCGCGCAGGGGGCTCAGCACACTCCCGGCCAGCACCTGCTCGACCCCGGGCATCGCGTCGCGGAACCGCAGTGACTGCAGAGCCCACATCCGGTCGGCGAGACCCACCTTGGACAGGGACCCCAGCCGATGCGCGACCTGGCCGTACGGGTCGTCCGTCTCGTCCCAGGCGACGAACTCGACGCCGAGCCGCGAGGCGGGCGAGTGCTCGGCGGCCGCCAGTTCGAGCCGGGGAACCATCATGAACGGCTCTCCCGAGGCGGGGACGACGAGGCAGGTGAGCCGCTCCAGGGGCAGCGCGTCGTAGCCGGTGACGTAGCGCAGGTCGGGTCCGGGCGTCAGCAGCAGCGCGCCGAGGCCCGCGGCCGCGGTCGCCTCCTGAACGGCGGCGAGACGGGACACGGGATAGAGATCAGAGGACGTCGTTGTCACGCGCTCCAATCTAACGAGGAGCTCGGGTCCGGCACACACCAGGTACCGGCCCGAGGCTGGTCGGGGCCCCACCCCCGCGGTACGTGAAACGGTCTCGCGATGCTACGCTGCGCGTCGGAACAATCACTTTCCGTTCCCCATCCCTTCCTGCTCGAGGAGCTGTTCACATGATCGCCGTAGCTGGCGGCGCCGGGCCATGCCCTCCCTTCACCGGCGAACGCACAGTGGTCCCCGCGACGACCACGGAGATCGTGGACCGGCTGCGGACGCAGCTTCTCGAAGTACGCGAGCAGGCCGCCGAGGACCGCACCATCACACTGGCGCTGCGGGACGCGATCCTGCCCGAGCCCGGCGGCTCGATCGACCTGCCGCACGCGCGGGTCGCGGTCCGCTACGTCCCGGCGGAGAAGGCGGCCAGCCTCGGCGGCGACTGGTACGAGGCGGCCCAGTTGCCCGACGGCCGGATGCTCCTCGCGATCGGCGACGTCTCCGGTCACGGCCTGCCGGCCATCGCGCAGATGGCCCAACTCCGGCACGCCCTGGTGGGACTGACCATGACGGGCGAGTCCCCGGACCGGCTGCTGGCGTGGCTCAACGAGCTCGTGCTCAGCCGCCTCGACGAGACCACCGCGACCGTGATCATCGGCCGTTTCGACCCGGCGACCCGCGTCTTCACCTGGGCCCAGGCGGGCCACCTGTCCCCGATCCTCGTCCGGGACGGCGTCGCCCGCCAGCTCCAGCCGCCGCAGGGCATGGTCCTCGGCGCCGCGCCCGGCCCGCGGTACAACGTGGCGGAGATCCTGCTCCACCCCGACGACCTGCTGCTGATGTTCACCGACGGCCTGGTGGAGCGGCGCTCGCGCGACATCGACGAGGGCCTGGCCCTCACCCTGGGGGCGGCGGAGACGATCTCGGGGCACGACGACCTCGATCCCGGTCTCGACCGGCTCCTCGACGCGCTCGGCGGTCCCAACCCGGAGGACGACACCTGCCTCCTCGCGGTCGGGGTCCTCGACGGCTAGGCGCCACCGGGACCCGGAAACGCGACCGGGAGAGGATTTCCCTCCCCGGTGCGCCCGGCGGACCCTCTCCCTGGCCATGATGGACGGGTGCTGATGCTTCTCGACACCCCTTCGCTCTACTTCCGCGCGTTCTACGGTGTGCCGGAGTCGATGACCGCGCCGGACGGCATGCCGGTCAACGCCGTACGCGGGCTCATCGACATGATCGCCACCCTGGTGCGCGACCACTCGCCCACGCGGCTCGCCGCCTGCATGGACGCCGACTGGCGGCCCGCCTTCCGGGTCGCGGCGATTCCCACGTACAAGGCGCACCGCGTCGCGACGGGCGACGAGGAGGAGGTGCCGGACACCCTCGTGCCCCAGATCCCCGTGATCGAGGAGATCCTCGACGCGGTCGGCATCGCACGGCTCGCCGCCGACGGATACGAGGCCGACGACGTCATCGGGACGCTGACGTACCGGGAGGCCGGGGCGGTGGACATCGTCACCGGGGACCGCGACCTGTTCCAGCTCGTGGACGACGCCAAGCCCTGCCGGGTCCTTTACACAGTAAGAGGCATTCGTAACCTTCAGACGATCGATGAGGGATTTGTCGCCCAGAAGTACGGGATCCCCGGCCGGGGCTACGCGGACTTCGCGACGCTGCGCGGCGACCCCAGCGACGGTCTCCCCGGCGTGCCGGGTGTCGGCGAGAAGACGGCGGCCACGCTGATCAGCCGGTTCGGCTCGCTCGACAAGCTGATCGCCGCCCTGGACGAGGGGGTCCAGGAGGGCTTCCCCGCCGGGGCGCGGGCCAAGCTGGCGGCCGCTCGCGACTACCTGAACGTCGCGCCCGCCGTGGTGAAGGTGGCGCACGACGCGCCGGTTCCCGGCACCGGCCTGGCCTGCCCCACCGCGCCGCTCGACGCCGACCGCCTGGTGGCCCTCTCCGACAGGTACGGCCTGGACGGCCCGCTGAACCGGCTCCTCTCCGCGCTCTCCTCGCGCGCCGCGACCTGACCCCGCCGCCGCCACGCGCGCCCGGCACGCGCCATCACCTGCCATCCGTCAGTCGTCACATGTGATCACGGCGACGGGCCCCGAGGACGAGTGTCCTCGGGGCCCGCGCGTTTCCGGTGCGGTAGCCGCGGGAGGCTACTTCTTCAGGCTCCAGCTCGTGCCGTACCCGCCGAGGTGCAGCGCGAGGAAGAACAGTCCGGCGACGCCGAGCGTGGTCACCGTGAGGACGGCGCCGACGGCCCAGCCGCCGATGGCGAAGACCAGTGCTGCGAGGAAGAAGAGCGCGGCGAGGAGAGCGAACATCCCTACCTCCAGGGACTGCGGGGCTTGTTGTAGGGAGATTTCCACCCAGATCACCCGAGAACCTTGCCCTGTGGTTACTGTGCGCGAACTGGCCGCTACACGCCCCCGACCGGGCGGTCAGTTCGCCGCCGATCAGTTGACCGAGGAGTACGCGACCACGCCCCGGCGCAGCGCGTCGATGGCCTTGTTCGCGTTCTCCTTGACCTTGCTTCCGACCGGCGCGGCGTCCCTGAGCTGGCCGAGGAGGTCGAGCAGTTGCTTCATCCAGCGGACCAGGTCACCGGCCGCGAGATCGCCGTCGGTGAGAACGGCGTCGAGGCTGTGCCCCTTGGCCCACCGGAACGCCACCCAGGCGAACCCGAGGTCGGGCTCCCTGATGAACGACAGCCCGTGGTCCTCCTCGATGGACTCCAGCTCGCCCCAGAGCCGGATCATGGCCGCCAGCGCCTCCTTGGCGGCGCCGGCCGGGATGCGCGGGCTGCGGGCGTCGTCGGACTGCCGCGACTCGTAGATCAGCGACGACACGCAGGCGGCGAGCTCCGCCGGGTCCAGCGTCTCCCACAGGCCCGCGCGCAGGCACTCCGCGGTGAGCAGGTCCAGCTCGGTGTAGAGCTTGGCCAGCCGCCGCCCCTCCTGGGTGACGGTCTCGCCCTCCAGGTAGCCGAGCTGGTCGAGCACACCGCACACCCGGTCGAAGGTCCGGGCGATCACATGGGACCGGCCCTCGACCCTGCGGCGCAGGACCTCGGTCTCGCGCAGCAGCTTGTGGTACCGCTCGGCCCACCGCGCGTGGTCCTCCCGCTCGTCGCAGCCGTGGCAGGGGTGCTGCCTCAGCTGCCGCCGCAGCCGCAGGATCTCCTCGTCCTCGGCCGCGTGGTCCTTGGCGCGGGGCGGCTTGCCGAGATCACGGTCGCCGATCTTGGCGTGCATGGTCGAGACGAGGTTGGCCCGCTCCTTCGGGGCCCGCGCGTTGAACCCCTTGGGGATCCTGATCCGCTCGACCGGCTCCACCGGCACCGGGAAGTCGGCCGGGGACAGCCGCTTGACCTGCTTGCCCGCGGTGAGCACGAGCGGGGAGGGCCCTTCGCCCCGGACGTTGACCCCCGGATCGAGGACCACCGCCAGCCCCGCGCGCCGCCCGCCGGGGACCCGGATGACGTCTCCCGGCTTCAGCTCCTCCAGGGACTGCACGGCCTGCGCCCTGCGGGCGGCCCCGCGCTGGCGGGACAGCTCGGCCTCCCGGTCCGACAGCCGCCTGCGCAGCCCCGCGTACTCCTGGAAGTCGCCGAGGTGGCACGTCATGGCCTCGGCGTAGCCCTCGAGAGCCTGCTCGGACTTGCGCAGCTGGCGGGCCAGCCCGACGACCGCCCGGTCGGCCTGGAACTGGGCGAACGAGTCCTCCAGCAACGCGCGGGCACGGGCCCGGCCGACCTGCCCGACGAGGTTGACCGCCATGTTGTACGACGGGCGGAAGCTGGAGCGCAGCGGGTACGTGCGGGTGCTGGCGAGCCCGGCGACGCCGATCGGGTCCATGCCGGGCTGCCACACCACGACCGCGTGGCCCTCGACGTCGATGCCGCGCCGCCCGGCGCGACCGGTCAGCTGGGTGTACTCCCCCGGGGTCAGGTCGGCGTGGGTCTCGCCGTTCCACTTGTCGAGCTTCTCGATGACCACCGACCGCGCGGGCATGTTGATGCCCAGGGCCAGGGTCTCGGTCGCGAACACCGCCTTGACCAGGCCCTTGGTGAACAGCTCCTCCACGACCTCCTTGAACGCGGGCAGCATGCCCGCGTGGTGCGCGGCGAGGCCGCGCTCCAGGCAGTCGCGCCACTCCAGGTAGCCGAGGATCGCGAGATCCTCGTCCGGTAGGTGGGCCGTGCGCTCGTCGACGATCTGGCGGATCTCGTGCCGCTCCCGCTCCGTCGTCAGCCGCAGACCGGCGTACAGGCACTGCATGACGGCGGTGTCGCACCCGGCGCGGGAGAAGATGAACGTGATCGCGGGCAGCAGCCCCTCCGCGTCGAGCTTCTCGATGATGTCCGGCCGGTGCGGGGCCGGGCCGCGCCTCGGCCGGGTGTACCCCCGCCGGCCCCGGGCCTGCGCCAGCCGCACCTCGTCACGGGAGATCCGCATGAGGTTGGGGTTGATGCGCAGCACGCCGTCGCCCTCGTTGGCGAACAGGTCATACAGGCGGTTGCCGACCAGCATGTGCTGCCAGAGCGGCACGGGACGGTGCTCGTCGACGATGACCGTGGTGTCGCCGCGGACCTCGCCGAGCCACTCGCCGAACTCCTCGGCGTTGCTGACGGTCGCGGAGAGCGCGGCCACTCGCACCGACTCGGGCAGGTGGATGATCACCTCTTCCCAGACGGCGCCGCGGAACCGGTCGGCGAGATAGTGCACCTCGTCCATGACCACGTAGCCGAGACCGGCGAGCGTGCCGGACCCCGCGTAGAGCATGTTGCGCAGGACCTCGGTGGTCATGACCACGATCGGCGCCTCGCCGTTGACGCTGTTGTCCCCGGTCAGCAGGCCGACCTTGGCCGCGCCGTAGCGGCGGACGAGGTCGTTGTACTTCTGGTTCGACAGCGCCTTGATGGGCGTCGTGTAGAAGCACTTGCGGCCCTGCTCCAGGGCGAGATGGACGGCGAACTCCCCGACCACGGTCTTGCCGGACCCGGTCGGGGCGGCGACCAGGACACCGTCACCGGCCTCCAGGGCCTGACAGGCGTCGATCTGGAACTCGTCGAGGGCGAAGTCGTACAGACCCCGGAACGAGGTGAGGGCGGGCCCGCTACCGGCCTGCTGCTCACGGAAGGCGGCGTAGCGTTCCGCAGGCGTGCTCATGGGTCCAACCCTACCGATCCCGGGATGATCGGCTGTCCTCGGCTGTATTTGGCTGTGTTTGGCCGTATGAGGCTGCCGAGGTCAGGACACACCACACCCGATCAGACCCAGACCTCGCACGCGGTCACCAGAATGTCGCTGGTAGCACGGCCGCCGTCCAGGTAGATCACGATCAGGAAGAAGTCGACCACGATGACCAACGCGCTCACCGACATGCTCGCGGCCCGCTTCGCCGTAGCCCCACTGCGGATCGGTACCCGCACTTCCGTCCTGGCCCGTGTCCAGGCCGAGCACGTCGCCATGCTCGTTAGCAAGCACGCACCCGGCATACCAGTGGAGATCGTCCCCACCCAGGTCAGTGCCGACCTGTGGCCCGGCGACCTCTCCGAACTCGGCGGCAAGGGCGCGTTCTCCAAGGAGATCGACCGCGCCCTCATCAGCGCACAGGTCGACATCGCCGTGCACTGCATGAAAGACGTCCCCGGAGACGTGCCCCTCGCCGAAGGAACCGCCTTCGGCGCCTACCTGCCGCGGGACGACGTCCACGACGTCGTGATCACACGGGACGGCACCCCGCTCGCCGACCTCCCCACCGGGTCCTTGATCGGCACCAGCTCCGTGCGCCGCCGCGCCCAGCTCTCCATCTACCGGCCCGACCTGCGCACCGAACGCATCCGCGGGAACATCGACACCCGGCTCGCGAAGCTCGATGAGCCGGACAGCAGGTACACCGCGCTGATCCTCGCCCACGCCGGCCTCAGCCGCCTGGACATCCTGGACCGCCACCACGAGGTCCTGCCCATCGACTTCCACCCCTCCGGCGAGGGCGCGATGTCGATGGTCCCGGCGGTCGGCGCCGGCGTCCTCGGCGTCCAGGCCCGCCAGGCGGACACCCCCGTGATGCGGCTGCTCGACGAACTCAACCACCCGGCCACAGCCAGGCACATCCTCGCCGAGCGGACGATGCTCCACATGCTGCACGGCCACTGCAACTCCCCGATCGCCGGATACGCCTCCACCACCGCCGACGGGCAGCTGAGCCTGTACGGGATGGTGTTCAACCGCGACGGTTCGCAGTTCGTCCGCTCCCACGCGTGGGGCGACGTCGACGACCCGGCCACCCTCGGCTGCCGCGTCGCCGCCGACCTTCTCCACCAGGGCGCCCGCCGTCTGATCACCGCCACCCGCACATGACCGCGGACCCCGCCTTACTCGCCGGAAGGACGGCCGCGCATGGGGGTGTTCTTCACCGCCTCCCGCTGGGAGGGCGAGGTCGTGAACGCCGAACCGGGCAAGTGCGCCAAGCTCATCTGGGCGCCGCCGGACATGCTGCCGGACAACACGGTGCCGTACACGGCCGCGGGTGTCGGCTTCTGGATGTCCGGCTGCAGCATCGGCGTACCCGGCTGGCCCCAGCAGTAGGGCCTCGCACACAGTCGAGCGCCCCGCACCCTGGCGAAGGGTGGCGGAGCGCTCTGGTGTGGATCAGCAGGCCAGTTCTGGGGAGATGCCTGCGGCGTTGCCGTCGCCTCCGTTGCCGCCGTTGGCGTTGTTGTTGCCACCGCCGCTGATCGCGCCCCCGCTACCACCGTTGCCGCCGCGTGCCGCGACGAGCTGGGCGAGGACATCGGCCGGGATCTCAAAGCCCCGGTTCTCCCTGACCTCACGCTCCCGCCGCTGCTCCGGCTGGCTGACCCGGATGTTGTTGATCACATGCTGGCGATCTATGGCGATGGCGGCCCATCTCACCGGCCTGGTCCCACACCCGAAGCGGATCGACGTCCGGAACTCCACCCCCACACCCTTCGCCGCGGGACCATGACAGCCGACGAGATCTCCGAGAACCTCGCCGCGTACCGCCAGAGCATCGACTGCTCAGGGCATCAGTTGGTGCAGTCCTGATTGTTGAGGGCGAGGGCCATCTCGTAGATCCGGCCGCGTGACAGCAGGAAACGGTAGGAGGCCTTCCGGTTGCCCGGGACGGTGACGACGGGGTATCCGCTCGCCGACTGCTTCAGTTTGGGGTAGGCATCCTTCAACTCCGCCTCGGTGGAGCCGATCCCGATCCCCTGAGGGGTCATGACCCCCTTGGGGGCGAAGATCATGGCCACGCCGCGCCTCTTGGAGATGTACAGGCCCACTTCGTCGCGGCCGGTCGGGTGCGCCTTCAGGTCCCAGCCCGTGCACGGGCTCCAACTGGCCTTGGACACGATCTTCTTGGTCGCACGGGCCTGCTTGGCGCTCATCCCGAGCTTCACACCGCCGTATCCGTACGGCCCCAACGTGCCGGTCGCGTACGCGGTGGACGCGGCGACCGCGGCGGGTGCGACGCCGCCCCACAGCACCCCCGCGGCCAGCGCCACCACCAGCGCCGGACGGCCCAGCCGCCGGACAACCGCGTGCTTCATCGTGCTTCCTCCATCATGGTCGTGAGTCATACGCCGGTTCGACTGAAGATCAGTCGCGAGGTTTTCGACACCTCGCCGGCACGGCGACCGCGCACATCGGTGACCGCAGCGGCGAGTACGCCGTCCGTCGCGCACTGAACGCGGCCGAGGTCGCGGCGATGACGGGAGATCTTTTCTCCTGCCGAGAAGCTAGTGATCTCCGCTTGGAGATCGCTGGAAGTTAGATTGTGGTGCGGTGCGGCCTTCACTCACGGTGGGGAAGGTCACCATGATGACCGGGCCTCCCCACAGATCTCGCGTCCGTCAACGCCGTCCACGCCCGCATGGGATTCGGGCCGGCGTTGACGGAAGGTCACGACCGGCTCGAGCTAGAGCGTCGGAGTCGGGTTCCCCGGAGTCGGAGTCGGGTTCCCTGGAGTCGGAGTCGGATTGCCCGGAGTCGGAGTCGGGTTCCCCGGAGTCGGAGTCGGGTTCCCCGGAGTCGGAGTCGGGTTCCCCGGAGTCGGAGTCGGATTGCCCGGA
>NZ_JBFALK010000009.1:216405-231603 GCF_040656155.1 Microtetraspora glauca | reverse complement strand
CGGAGTCGGAGTCGGGTTCCCCGGAGTCGGAGTCGGATTGCCCGGAGTCGGAGTCGGATTGCCCGGAGTCGGAGTCGGGTTCCCCGGAGTCGGAGTCGGATTGCCCGGAGTCGGAGTCGGATTGCCCGGAGTCGGAGTCGGGTTCCCCGGAGTCGGAGTCGGGTTCCCCGCGATGGTGGCAGCGCGGGCGGCATCTCCGCCGACAAGGTCACCGGCGGAGACAGCGAGAAGCGTGGTCAGAGCGAACAGAGCCCCGGACCGGGCGATCGTCCTCATGTGCATGGGCACAGCGTGGACCCGCCCACTTGGAGATCACTTGCGTCGAGGCACTTCCGCTGGTCGGAGCCGACGAAGGAGCTGATGGGGAAGGCGGCTCACAAGGTCGACGCGTTGGCCCCAGGGGCGAATCGGCGGGGTGTGGCCGAGCCGGTCACGACCGGCTGACCGCCTTCACGCGGGCGGGGCACCGGGCGCCAGGACGCGAAGCGCGCCCGGCTCCACCGAGCAGGTCACCGGGACGGGCCCGACACGTTCCCCGTCGGCGTAGGCGACCACGTCCATCGCCTCCAGCGTGACCCGGGTCGCCCTCCGGATGGTGACCGCCGGATGGCCCACGTGGCCGCCCCGGTAGACCTTCGGGAACGTACGGAGGAACTCCCCCTTGGGCACTGCCCCCAGGACGAGCACGTCGAGCAGGCCGTCGTCCGGCCGGGCGTCCGGGCAGACCCGCATGCCCGCGCCGTACGAGCGGGTGTTGGCCACGGCCACCAGCATCGCCTCACGCTCGATCACCTCGACGCCGTCGGCGGAGTCGAGGACGATCCTGAACGGGATCGGGGTGAAGGAACGCAACTCCTGGACCAGCGCGACGAGGTACTTCGCCATACCGGGCGGCCACGCGATGCCGTTGGCGCGCTCGTTCACCCGGGAGTCGAAGCCGCAGGCCACCACCCCGGCGAACCACCGCTCCCCGCCGATCCTCGCCGCGTCCACCTGTCGTACGACCCCCGCGCCGGCGACCATGGCGGCCGCGGCCAGCGGATCTCCAGGGATGCCGAGCGCGGCGGCGATGTCGTTGCCCGTCCCGGCCGGGACGATGCCGAGCGGCACATCGGTCCCGGCCACCGCCTGGACCGCGAGGTGCACGAGCCCGTCGCCGCCGAGGGCGACGAGGGCGTCCGGCCGCTCCGCGACGGCCGTACGGGCCTGGTCGAGCGCGTCCTCGGCGGTCGCGCCGACGATCACGCGGACCTCGCGTCCGCCGTCGCGCAGCCGCCGTACGACGGGATCGACCAGGCGTCGCGCCCGGCCGCCACGGGCGGTGGGGTTCACCAGGACGACGAGATCACCGCGCACAACCGGAACCTATCGGGACGAATCCGCCCCCGTCGAGCCCTGTCGAGCCCCGGGACCAGCCGATCCGGCCCCGCCCGGAGGCGAGCCGGCGTCTGCC
This sequence comes from Microtetraspora glauca, assembly GCF_040656155.1. NCBI lineage: Bacteria > Bacillati > Actinomycetota > Actinomycetes > Streptosporangiales > Streptosporangiaceae > Microtetraspora > Microtetraspora glauca. The sequence continues at coordinate 230,150 of NZ_JBFALK010000009.1, read as the reverse complement.
TACCAGTCGTCGGAGGCGGCGGGAGAGCCGTCGAGTTCCTCTTCCAGGGCCGTGGCGCGGGCGGCCTCCTCCGCGTCACGCTTGCGGTCGCGGAAGTACATGATCCCCTCGGCGCCGAAGAACAGCAGGACCATGGGCATGGCCAGGGCCAGCATCGTGAACGGGTCCTGGCTCGGCGTGGCGACCGCGGCGAAGACGAAGAACCCGAAGACGATCATCCGCTGGTGCTTGGCGACCGTCTTGAACCGCAGGATCCCGACGACGTTGAGGAACACCATCAGCAACGGCATCAGGAACGAGATCCCGAAGATGACGAGCATCATGATCAGGAACCCGAGATAGTCGCCCACGTCGATCAGCGGGACGGCGTTCATCGGGACGAACCCCAGCAGCAGCGCGAGGCCCTTGTCCAGGGTGAGGTACGCGAGCGCGGCGCCCGCGCCGAACAGCGGGACGGCCAGGCCGAGGAAGCCCAGTGAGTATCGCCGCTCGTTCTGGTAGAGCCCGGGGGTGACGAACGCCCAGATCTGGTAGAGCCAGATCGGCGCGCTGACGACCACACCGAAGATCGCCGCGACCTTCAGGTTGATGAAGAAACCGTCCAGCACACCGTGCACGACCAGCGTGCACCCGGTGCCGCCATTGAGCTTGTACGCCTCCGGAAGCCGGCAGAACGGCCCCGTCATGAACGTCCAGATGGGGTCGAAGAACACGAAACCGACGATCGTCCCGGCGACCACGGCCAGGATCATCTTGACCAGCCGGTTACGCAGCTCACGGACATGCTCCATGAGCGTCATGCGACCGTCGTCGTCGGAGGGGACCTCCGCGCTCGACCGCTTCAGCAGCGCCATCTAGGGATCCTTACCGCGCGGTGGGTCTCAGCTGGACGACTGGTCCTTCTTCTGTGCCTGGGAGAGCGGCACACCGTTGACGGTCGGCTCGGAGGCGGCCTTGAGGCGCTGGTTCTCCTCCTCGAGCGCGCGGAGCCGATCCTCGACCGAGGAGGCCGCGGTCACCTGCTGGGGCGGGGCCGGCTCGGCCTGCGCCTTGACGACGGTGGCGTCCGCGTCCTCGTCGCGAAGCTTCGCGGTCTCCCGCTTGAACAGGCGCAGGGACTGACCCAGCGCCTTCGCCGTGTCCGGCAGCCGCTTGGCGCCGAACAGCAGCAGGACGACAATGCCGATGATGATCAGCTCGGTGGGGCCCAAGTTGCCCATAACGCATCCTTACCAAACGCAGCGGAGTACCTCAGCCCGATCGTACGCGCTGTTGTGCGCAGTCTTCACCCATGCCCGTCCTGGTTGGTCCCGATCCCCACCCGAAAATCGCCGGAGTGACGTTCCAGCCGCTGTCGCGTTCTGTCGATTTCCCGGCTGAGACCACGGGCCGCGACGAGGACCCGGGACGCCAGGACGCCGAGCACCGCGAGGCCGATGACGGCCAGCGCGACCGAGGCGGAGATCCAGATCATGCTGCGCAATCGTACCCACGCCCCGCCGCCGGCGACGACGCGAGGTCGCCGCCGGTCAGGCGACGCATTCGTAGTTGGCCAGGGCCTGCCGGGCGGCGTCGGTGACCTGGTCGGCCAGGGACGCGGGCGCGACCACCCTGCCGTTCTCCCCGAGGCGGAGCGCGAGCCGTACGAGCCAGGACTGGTCGCGGGCGCGCAGGGCCACCCGGAGGCGGCCCTCACCCAGCTCGGTGACCTCCTCGCAGGGGTAGTACTCCGAGACCCACCGGCCCAGGGGGGTCAGTTCCAGCTCCACGAGCTCGTCACTTTCGGAGGGCCGGAACACCCCCTCGGTGACATCCATCGTCTCGGCCTCGGCCGGCGGGTCGGCCGCCACGTCGAGCACCTCGACCTCGATGATCCGGTCGATCCGGAACATCCGCATGGCCTCGGCCCGGTAGCACCAGCCTTCGAGGTAGTGCCTGCCGTCCACGAGCACGACCCGGATCGGGTCCACCTCGCGCGGAGTGATCTCGTCCCGGCCCGGCACGTAGTAGCGCAGGGAGAGCCTCCGGCGCCGCCGCGCCGCGTCGGTGATCACGGCGTGCGCGCCGGGCGCGGCGCCGATCTCGACCTGGACCTGGGCGCTGACCGTGGCCGCGCCCTCGCCCGCCGCGCTCTCCAGCTTGGCGATCACCCGGCCGAGCACGTCCATGTCCTTGAACTCGGGGAGCTCGCCGAGCATGCGCAACGCCACGAGCAGCGCGCTCGCCTCGTCCACGCCGAGCTTGAGCGGCCGGGCGATCGTGTCGGCGTTGTCGATCAGGATCTCGCCGCCGTCCCAGGACACGTCGATCAGGTCGCCGGGCGTGTGACCGGGAAGGCCGCACATCCACACCAGCTGGAGGTCGTCGATGAGCTGCTTCTCCGACAGGCCGAACAGCTCGGCCACCTCGGGCACCTCCGCGCCGGGGTGCGACATCAGGTACGGCACCAGCGCGAGCAGGCGCGGCAGCCGATCGGAACTCATCGCTTCTCCACCCTCCCAGCGGTGCGCGGAGCCTCGATCACTGGAGCGCTCCCTTCAGCCGGCGGATCACGGCCTCACGGGCGTCCGGCGGATCGACGACGACGGCGTCGGAGCCGAGGCTGGCGATCCACCCGGCCAGCCACTCGGGGTCGGAGAACGTCAGCTCGGCCTCGTCCCAGCCGTCGGCGCCCGTCCGGAGGGCCTGCGCCGCGTGCCGCAGGCCGAGGCAGGTGCCCTGGCGGACCCGGATGAGTGCCACCCGCTCGACGCCCATCTCCTGGTATCCGACCATGGAGCGCAGGTCGACGCCCTCGGGCACGGTCACGCTGCCGGGCCGGCCGAGCGGGGTGACCTCGCCCACGATCCGGGAAAGCCGGAACACGCGGGCGGCGCCCCGGTCGCGGTCGTGGCCGACGACGTACCACCTGCCGCGGCGGCTCACCACGCCCCACGGCTCGACGACGCGGGTCAGCACCGACTCCCCGGCCGCCCGCCGGTAGCCGAACGTCACGGCGCGGCGGTCCCTGACGGCCTCCCACAGCGGGGGGAACGACGGGTCGCGGGTGTCCACCCGGAGTTCGAGCGGGCTCGGGCCGAGATCGGCCCGCACACCCCCCGCCCTCAGCTTGAGCAGCGCGCCGCTGGCGGCCTCGGCCAGGCTGGCCCGCTGCCAGACCTGCGCGGCCAGGCCGATGACGGCCGCCTCGTCGTGCTCCAGGGTGATCTCGGGCAGCTCGTACGCCTGGCGGACGATCCGGTAGCCGGGGTCCTCCTCCCAGGGGTCCTTGTGGACCTCGATGGGGATGCCGATCTCGCGAAGCTCGTTCTTGTCGCGCTCGAACATGCGCTGGAACGCCTCGTCGTTGTCCGGGTCGTACCCGGGGACGGCGTGCCTGATCTGTTCTGCGCTCAGCGGCCGATGGGTCGCGAGCAGGCAGATCACCAGATTGAGCAGGCGCTCGGTCTTCCGCCGTGACATCGTGCCTCCCCTCCGGCCTGGTTTCGTGCGCCCGTGTTCCGTGCTGAACGCTACCCTTTGCGACGTGATCAGATGGCGCAAGGGCGAGGTGCTCCGGGTCCGGCGGGAATGGCCGGGAGCCGTGGAGCTGGACGTCTCCGTCCCCGAGGGAGAGTGCCGGGCGCTGGCCTATCCCTCGCTGGTCGGTCGTCCTGAGCCCGGCGACACGGTGCTGCTGAACACGACCGCGCTCGCCATGGGCCTCGGTACGGGAGGTTACGCCATGGTGGTCGCCGTTCCGGACCGTTTGCCGCAAGATCCTTCGGGACCCGGCCATCTGGTGAAGGCGAGGTACACGCCGCTGCAGGCGACGGTCCTCGGCGCGGACGAGCAGGACTCGCCCCACCACGCTGTCCTCAGAGACGCCGACTCGATCGACGGGATGCCCGTCGTGGTCGCGGATCTGCACTCGGCGCTGCCCGCCGTCCTCTGCGGTCTCTTCGCGGCCGGCCGTACGGGATCTCCCGCGACGGCGCCGGGCGAGCTCGCCCCGTCCGGCGGGCGGCCCCGCGTGGCGTACGTCATGCCGGACGGCGGCGCGCTTCCCGCCTGGTTCTCGATGTCGTGCGCCCGGTTGCGCGAGCTGGACTGGCTGTGCGGGGTGGTCACCACGGGCCAGGCGTTCGGCGGCGACGTCGAGGCGGTCACCCTGCACACCGGCCTGCTCGCGGCCCGGCACGTGCTGGGCGCGGACGTCGCGGTGGTCGCTCAGGGGCCGGGCAACCTCGGTACCGGCACCCGCTGGGGCTTCTCCGGCGTCTCGGCGGGCGAGGCCGTCAACGCCGCGGCCGTGCTGGGCGGCCGGCCGGTGGCCGCGTTGCGGGTCAGCGAGGGCGACCTGCGGGAGCGGCATCTGGGGGTGTCGCACCACTCGCTCACCGCGTACGGGCGGGTCGCGCTCGCTCCGGCGCAGGTCGTGCTCCCGGAGCTGCCCGGCGACTTCGGCAGGCGGGTGACCGCGCAGGCGCAGGCCCTCGCCGTACGGCACGAGCTGATCCGCGTGCCCGTCGACGGCCTGTACGAGGCGCTGCGGCAGAGCCCGGTCCGGCTGTCCACCATGGGCCGGGGGCTCGACGAGGACCTCGCCTGCTTCCTGGCGTCGGCGGCGGCCGGACGGCACGCCGCCTCCCTCCTCACCTGAGCCAGGGCCGCTCACGTCCGGCGGCTCAGGCGGTCACTCCTGAGCGGGGAGGCCATCGGGCTCGTAGAAGTCCCTGAAGGTGAACGCGCCGGGTCCCGGACCCTTGGCGCGCAGCAGTTCCAGCCGCTCCATCCCCTCCTCCAGCGTCGGGACGTGTCCCTCGGGGATCCACCACATCACCGTGTACGGCACGGCCGCCCGCTCGAACCACTCGCGGCGGCGGCGCATGACCGGAAGGTGCGGGCTGCGGTAGACGAAGTTCCACAACGTCTCGCGCGACTCCCACACGGAGAAGTTGATGAGCAGGTGGTCTCCGTAGTCGTGCTGGACGGTGTCGGTCGGCAGATCACCTCCCTTGAGCCGCCAGACGAACCCGGGGGCGACATCGGAGAGGGCGTTCACCGGCTCCAGTGAGGCGACGAAGTCGGCGAGCCGCGGGCTGTCCAGGGGAGCGCTCATGTGCGCGACGTTCAGCTGGGCGAGATGCATGCCGCTCAGCCTTCCGCGCCCGGCGCTTCTATGTCAACTCTCATTGTTTTTAGAAAACACCACGCAGCACTCCCCGGGACGCGGGTCCAGCTCGGCCGATGTCCCCGTGTCGGCGAGGCCCGCGAGAACCCCCTGGCAGAGCGCGAGGTTCATCGAGCACACCAGCAGCGGATGCCGCTCGGCCAGCACGTGGAACGGGCAGTTGCGGAGCCGGATCCGGCCCTCCTCCTCGTACGGCTCGTAGCCGCGATCCTCAAGCAGCGCGGCCAGGCCGGGACGGGCGCCGCCGTCGGCCGCGTCGCCGCCCCCCTCCGCGACGGCGCCGCCGCCCTCCGGGGACGCGCCGCGCGCCAGCCGTTCTCCGGCACGGCGCGCGGCCTCCTCGGCCTGCTCGTCCGCGCCGAGCAGGTCGACCACCTCGGCCAGGACCAGCGCCAGGGTCCGGTAGTCGCGCGGAGGCAGGCTCACGAGACGCTCCCCCCTGGCCCGCCGGTAGACCTTGGCCGGACGGCCGCTTCCCGGCCCCGTCCGCTCGGTGAGGCGCCGGAAGTCCGCTTCGAGCAGTCCGGCGTCGGCCAGCTTGTCCAGATGGAAGGCCGCGAGCGTGCGCTGGATCCCCAGAGCCTCGGCCGCCTCGTTCCGGCCGACCTCCCGCCCCCGCGCTGCCACGAACCGGTACAGCTCACGCCGGAGAGGATCGTTCAGCACGCCCACGGCGTCGAGTTCGTCGCTTCCCACAGGCGGAGTTTAGGCGGCCGCGATCCAGGCGGTACGGTCCCTCCCGCCCCCGGCACTCCCGTACGGCCGGCCGGAGGTCGTTGACAGAGAACACCGATACTGCTCTCATTAGGAAACCTTCCTAACTAAGTTTTGTCAGGATATCCCCCTATGCGATCCGCCCCCACTCCCCCGCTTCCCCTCCGGAGACAGGGGCGGGAAACGGAGACCACCCCCATGCCTTATCCCGCCATCAGGCGAGCCGCCCTCCTGCTCACGGTGACGGCGGCCGCCGTACTCACGGCCGAGGTTCCGGCCCACGTCTCGGCCCGTGTCTCGGCCCGCGTACCGGCGCCGGGCCCGGTGCGGGCCGAGCTCGCCGCGGCCCAAAGCCCCGCCGTCGAGATCAGGGTCGTCGGCGCCGAGGCCGCCGACCTCACCGATCCGCACAAGAAGGACATCGCGATGCGGCTGGTCTCCAGCGCGGAGAACTCCTCCCTGAACTGGAAGGCCCAGTACAAGTACATCGAGGACATCGACGACGGCCGCGGCTACACGGCGGGGATCATCGGGTTCTGCTCAGGGACGGGCGACATGCTCGACCTCGTCGCGCTCTACACCGAGCGCGTGCCGGGGAACGTGCTCGCCCGATACCTTCCGGCACTGCGCAAGGTCAACGGCACCGATTCGCACAAGGGCCTCGGCTCCGCCTTCATGAGGGCCTGGCGCAGGGCCGCCGCCGACAAGGCGTTCCAGCGGGCGCAGAACGACGAGCGCGACCGGGTCTACTTCACCCCCGCCGTACGGCAGGCCAAGAAGGACGGGTTGCGCGCGCTCGGCCAGTTCGTCTACTACGACGCCATGGTCATGCACGGGCCCGGCGGCGACAGCGTCAGCTTCGGCGGGATCCGCAGGACCGCGATGAAGAAGGCCAGGACGCCGGCACAGGGCGGAGACGAGGTCGCCTACCTCAACGCGTTCCTCGACGCGCGCAAGGCCGCGATGAAGACCGAGGAGGCGCACAGCGACACCAGCCGGGTGGACACGGCGCAGCGGGTCTTCCTCAGGGCGGGCAACCTCGACCTCGTGCCGCCGCTCAAGTGGAAGGTGTACGGCGACAGCTACACGATTCGTCGGTAGCGCTCCGGCCTTCATGCCGGGGTGAGGCGGACTCTCCCGCAGCGCGAACGGCGACGGCGCGCCGGAGGCGATGGGCCTCCGGCGCGCCGTCACGACGTGACCCGGGACTCAGGCGGCCCCGAGGACGTCCACGACGAAGACGAGGGTGTCGGTGCCCTTGATGCCGCCCTGGGCGTTGCCCTCCTTGCCGTACCCGAGGTCCGGCGGGATCGTGATCAGGACGCGGCTGCCGACCGGCACGCCGGTAAGGCCCTGCGACCAGCCCTTCACCACCTGGTTGAGGGCGAACGTCGTCGGCTCGCCGCGCTCCCAGCTGGAGTCGAACTGCTTGTCCGTGCCCCAGATCTTGCCGGTGTAGTGCGCGAGGACCATCTGGTCGGCGGTGACCTTCGGACCCTTGCCCTCGATCACGGTCTTCACCACGAGGCCCTTGGGCGGCTTGGCGTTGGTCTTGGTGGTCAGCGTCGGAGCCTTGTCGCCGCCCGGGTTGACCAGCTTGACCCCTTCGACGCCGGGGTCGGTCGCCGTACCCTGGGCCGCCTTGGCCGCCGCCGAGACCACGTCGACCACGAGCACCTGCGACGTGGTGGCGAAGTCGGTGCCCTGCTGCTTGGCGGAGGCGAGCTGGTCCTCCGTCAGGTTGTCCTTCGCGATCACCGCGAGGACGCGGCCGCCGGGCTTGGAACCGACGAGGGCCTCGTGCAGCGCCTTGGGCAGCTGCGGGCTGACCGTGACGAACTCGGACTTGTTCTGGTCGTAGTCCGAACCGGGCGACTTGTTGTCCTTGCCGTCCCAGTTGTAGACGGTCACCTTGGCGGTGAGCACGTCGCCGTCCTTGGCCGGCGTGCCGTTACCCTCGATGATCTTCTGTGAGGAGGACGTCAACTGCGGCTTGCCGGACGGGAACGTCACGGTGGGTTTCTGGTCGGCCTGCCCGGTCACCTTGATGCCGGAGCCTCCCGCCGGAGCCGCCCCGGAGTCGGTCTTCTGGGCGGTTCCGCAGGCCGCGGCGAATATCAAGGGTAGAGCGGCGAGTACTGCCGTACGGCGACGCATGTGGATTCCTCTAGACAGACAGCTAGGTTCGGGTAACCCTACCCGAACCCGCCGTCCGCCCGGCGTAAAGAGATCACATGCCCGCGATCAGCTTGTCGACCCTCTCGTCAACGCTGCGGAAAGGATCCTTGCAGAGCACGGTCCGCTGCGCCTGATCGTTCAGCTTGAGATGCACCCAGTCGACGGTGAAGTCACGGCGCTTCTCCTGGGCCTTGCGGATGAACTCGCCGCGCAGCTTGGCCCGTGTGGTCTGCGGCGGAACCGATTTCGCCTCGAAGATCCGGACGTCGGAGGCGACCCGCTCGACCGAGCCGCGCCGCTGCAGGAGGTAGTACAGACCCCGCCGGCGGTGGACGTCGTGGTAGGCCAGATCGAGCTGGGCGACCCGCGGCGACGACAGCGGAAGGTCGTACTTCCGTCTGTAACGTTCAATCAGCTGGTACTTGGTGACCCAGTCGATCTCGCGGGCGACGAGGTCGAGATCGCCGGTATCGACCGCGCGGAGCGTGCGCTCCCACAGCTCCAGCACCCGCTTGCTCGTCTCGTCGCCACCCCTGCGGTCGACGAAGTCCTTCGCCTTGAGGAGGTACTCCTGCTGGATCTCCAGCGAGGACGCCTCACGGCCGTTCGCCAGGCGGACCCGGCGCCGCCCGGTCATGTCGTGCGAGACCTCGCGGATGGCCCGGATCGGGTTCTCCAGCGACAGGTCGCGCATCACGACGCCGGCCTCGATCATGCGCAGCACCAGGTCGGTGGCGCCGACCTTGAGCAGCATCGTCGTCTCGCTCATGTTGGAGTCGCCGACGATGACGTGCAGGCGGCGGAACCGCTCGGCGTCGGCGTGCGGCTCGTCCCGGGTGTTGATGATCGGCCTGGACCGGGTGGTCGCGGAGGACACGCCCTCCCAGATGTGCTCGGCCCGCTGGGACACGCAGTAGACCGCACCGCGCGGCGTCTGCAGCACCTTGCCCGCGCCGCAGATGATCTGCCGGGTGACGAGGTACGGGATCAGCACGTCGGCCAGCCGCCCGAACTCGCCGTGCCGGCCGACGAGGTAGTTCTCGTGGCAGCCGTAGGAGTTGCCCGCGGAGTCGGTGTTGTTCTTGAACAGGTAGATGTCCCCCGCGATGCCCTCCTCCCGGAGCCGCTTCTCGGCGTCCAGGAGGAGACCTTCGAGGATGCGCTCCCCCGCCTTGTCGTGGGTCACGAGCTCCACGACGTTGTCGCACTCGGGGGTGGCGTATTCAGGATGGCTGCCCACGTCGAGATACAGACGTGCGCCGTTGCGGAGGAAGACGTTGCTCGATCGGCCCCAGGACACCACTCGCCGGAACAGGTACCGCGCGACCTCGTCCGGTGACAGCCTCCGCTGCCCCCTGAACGTGCAGGTGACGCCGTACTCGTTCTCCAGCCCGAAGATGCGACGATCCATCACCTCACCCTATTCCTCGAAGGGGACGAGCGGATAGGGATAGGTCACAGGTGTGTCGACGTACGGCTACCGCGGGCGTGGCGCGCGGCGGTAGCCGTACCCCGATCACGGGGCGTAGATCTCGACGACCTTGGCGATCTGGTGGTTCTTCACCGTGATCAGCGCGTACAGGCCGCCCTTGACCGCGCGGGAGATGAGCTTGTCCCGCGAGCAGCTCTGGGTGCCGACGTACTGGTTGTTGATCGTCTGGTCCTTGCCGTCACAGCCGACGGCGCTGAGGAAGACGACGTTCTTGGCGATCGGCGCGGCGAAGGCCATCGCATCGCCCTCCTTCGGCCCCTCGAAGCGGCCCTGGCCGCTGCTCGGGTCCTTGACGAACTTGATGGGGACGTACTCCGCGACGTTCGCGTCCTGCATGGTCCGGAGCTCGCCGCGGACGATGCCGTCACGGCTGGGGCTGATGCCCTTGGTGAAATCGTGCCCGGGGTCGGACTGGAAGACCTCCCCGAAGATCGGCGGGGTCTTGTCCGAGATCGGCGGCCAGTCGTCGTCCGCCGGGTCGTCGAACACACCGGTGGAGGAGGGTTCGGGCGAGGGAGAGGACGACGGTGACGCCTCGGGGGACGGCTCATCGGATGGGGAGGGGGGTGCGGTGACCGTGACCGTGGCCGTGGGTTCGGCGGAGCCGGAGGAGCCCGAGCAGGCGGCCAGCGAAAGGGCGGAAACGGCCAGAGCGACGGGAACTCCCACCCGCCGCCACGCGCCGAACGTCGTAAAGTCCGTGAATATCGTCATAACCGCATGAGACTAGCGAAACCCGGGTTTGGTTTGTCCGTTACCCGTGATCTCCGACGAGCACCCTGCCGACGAGCCCGCGCAGGGCACGGCGGTGGACCGAGGAAGCAACCCGAGCACACCGCCTCAAGGGCTCCCGAAGCCCGCGAACGGAGCACGCGACGGGCACTGTCGGGGCCGCGCCCCGCGGAGGGGCGCGGCCGCGGGAACGTTTACTCGCCGGAGCCGGTGTCGATCTCGCCCTCGGGGCCGATGGGCGGCCCCGTCTCGGGGGCGGGAGCCGGGGCGGGCTCGGTGGGCGGCGCGGGGGCCGGAGCGGCCTCCTCGAGCAGTCGCTGCAGACGGGGACCGGTGAGCCGGAGGAACTTGCGGTGCTCGCGGTTGCGGTCGAGGACCGCCACTTCGAGCTGGGTGGGGGACGGGCGCTCGCCTCCCGGCTCGGTGAGGGCGAACAGCGCGGCGTCGAGCGCCTGAGCGAGCGGCAGGCCCTCGCTGTAGCGCTCCTTCAGCCGGCTGCCGACCGCCTCGGCCTGGCCGCCGATCACGGCCATGCCCTGCTCGTCGAAGACCGAGCCGTCGAAGGTGAGCCGGTAGATCTGGTCCCGCCCGGGGTCCTCGCCGACCTCGGCGACCACGATCTCGACCTCCAGCGACTTGATCGACTCGGTGAAGATCATGCCGAGCTGCTGGGCGTAGAGGTTGGCCAGCCCTCGGCCGGTCACGTCGCTGCGGTTGTAGGTGTAGCCGTTGATGTCGGCGTAGCGGATGCCGGCCAGGCGGAGCGACTCGAACTCGTTGTACCGCCCGACCGCCGCGAAACCGATCCGGTCGTAGATCTCGCTGATCTTGTGCAACGCCTTGGACGGGTTGGGCGCCACGAACAGGATGCCGTCGGCATACTGCATGACGACCACGCTGCGGCCTCGCGCGATGCCCTTCCGCGCATATTCCGCCCTGTCCCGCATGATCTGCTCGGGTGAGGCATATCCAAAGGGCATGGACACCGGTGGTGATCCTCTCTTCGAGTTATCGCAGCGGGGCGGTGGGGCCGTCGGGGTCCGTCATCCGGGCGTCGAGCATGCCATGGACGTACTCGGCGACCTCCTCGTCGGACAGGCGGCGGAAGCCGTCCGCAGTGATCACCGAGACCACCGGCCAGATCTTCCGCGTCACGTCCGGCCCGCCGGTCGCCGAGTCGTCGTCGGCGGCGTCGTAGAGAGCCTGCAGACAGGTGAGCACGGTGTCCTCGGGGGTCGCGTCCTCCCGGTAGAGCTTCTTCAGGGAACCACGCGCGAAGATCGAGCCGGAGCCGATCGAGTGGTACTGCCGCTGCTCGTACGGCCCGCCGCCCACGTCGTATCCGAAGATCCGCCCGGCGTCGCGGTCGGGATCGTACGCGGCGAAGAGCGGGACGACCACCAGTCCCTGCATCGCCATCGCGAGATTGCCGCGGATCATGGCGGCCAGGCGGTTGGCCTTGCCCTCGGTGGAGAGCGAGCGGCCCTCCATCTTCTCGTAGTGCTCCAGTTCCACGCGGTAGAGCCGGGCCACCTCGATGCCGGTGCTCGCGGTCCCGGCGATCCCCATGCAGGAGTAGTCGTCGGTGCGGAAGACCTTCTCCATGTCCCGCTGGGAGATCATGTTGCCGGAGGTGGCGCGCCGGTCACCGGCCATCACCACGCCTCCGGCGCAGGTCGCGGCCACGATCGTGGTCGCGTGCGGGATCTGGTCTCCGACCGGAGCGGCCAGCGCCTGCGCGCGGGTCGGCAGCAGATCCGGTGCGTGTGCGCCGAGAAACTCGGTGAACGACGACGACCCCGTGTTCGTGAAGAGGTTGCTCATCCAGGCCTGCTGAGATGCCACGCGACTCCCTCCAAGCGTGCGTTGTTACGAACCGACCCTACTCATGTCGCGGCGCTGGTTGCACTCTTCCCGATCAGCTAAGGGCGAACCGCCCGGAACGCGCGAGCCCTTACCGGCCAGGCAAACTCGTTCTTTACCGCCAAGTCATAACGTGCGAGTGTCGATTTGTCTGTACGTCCTAACCTCGACGGGGAGGTCGTCCATGAAGCCTGCGCTCGTGATCCTGGCGGCAGCCGTACTGGCTCTGGCGGGGTGTGGGACCGACGGTGGATCGGGGGACGGCGCCATCACCCTCGTCATCACCGCGAACGCCATCTCCGGCGGCAAGAACGCCGAGTCCGCCGACTGGACCAAGCAGTGGGTGATCCCGCGCTTCGAGGCCGCGCAGAAGGCGAAGGGGCGGGACGTCCACGTTCTCTTCCAGCCCAGCGGCGTCGACGACGAGCAGTACAAGACGAAGATCGCGCTGGACCTCAAGTCGCGGACCGGCGCGGACGTGATCGACCTGGACGGCATCTGGGTCGGCGAGTTCGCCCAGGCCGGATATGTCAAGCCGCTGGCCGAGGTGGCCGGGCCCGAGGCGGACTCCTGGGAGGGCTGGGGGCAGATCCCCACGGCCGTGCAGGGGCTCGGCATCTTCGACGGCAAGCGGTACGCCCTGCCGCAGGGCACGGACGGACGGGTCCTCTACTACAACAGGAAGCTGTTCGAGAAGGCCGGGCTGCCGTCCGACTGGCGACCGGCGAGCTGGCAGGAGATCCTCGACGCGGGCGCCGCGCTGAAGAGGGCCGGGGTGCCCATCCCGATCCAGGTCGACGCGGGCACGGCCATGGGTGAGGCCACGACCATGCAGGGCGCGCTGCCGCTGCTGGCCGGCGCGGGCGCCGAGATCTACGCGAACGGCAAGTGGACCGGCGCGTCGCAGGCGCTGAAGGATGTGCTGGGCTTCTACCGGCAGATCTACACCACCGGGCTGGGTGATCCGAAGCTGCAGCAGGAGGCGCAGGGCAGGGACAAGTCGTTCGCACGGTTCGCCGAGGGCAAGATCGGCATCCTGGCGGAGGGCGACTACTTCTGGCGGGCCGTGATCGAGCCCAAGGCCGGGGTCGCGCCCATGGCGAACCGGGACGCTGACGTCGGGTACGCCCTGATCCCCGCCGCGCGCCCGGGAGCGGGCATCCGCGGCCAGGACGCCGTCAGCATGTCGGGCGGCGCCGTACGGGTGCTGAATCCGTTCTCGAAGAATCCCAAGCCGGCCTGGGAACTGCTGTCGTTCATGCACTCGGCCGAGGCGACGGCGGCGCAACTCGCGGGCGCGGCGCGGATCACCTCCCGCACGGATGTGAACGACCAGGTGCTGGGGGTCGATCCGATGCTGAAGTTCGTCTCGGACGAGGTGCTGCCGGTCACGGCGTACCGTCCGCCGCTGGCCGTCTACCCGCAGGTCTCGGTCGCCCTGCAGGAGGCCACCGCCGACGTCGTGTCCGGCACGTCCGTCGACGAGGCGGCCGCGTCGTACCAGCGCAAACTCGAAGCCATCGTCGGTGCCTCCAACGTCGCCCGATGATCCCGCGAAGCGGAGCGAGCCATTGAGCCGCGAAGGGCGCGGCG
>NZ_JBFALK010000009.1:3866-216307 GCF_040656155.1 Microtetraspora glauca | reverse complement strand
CGGGGAAGTAACCGCCGGGCGAGCGGGAGGCGGGGAAGTAACCGCCGGGCGAGCGGGAGGCGGGGAAGTAACCGCCGGGCGAGCGGGAGGCGGGGAAGTAACCGCCGGGCGAGCGGGAGGCGGGGAACGAGCGACCCCGAGCGAGAAGGGCACGAGCCGCCTCAAGGGGCGCCCTGGGCCCGCGAGCGGAGTGAGCGCATGAGCCCCGACGCGGCGGGGCTGGGCCGGGGGCGTGCGGTGGGGTTCGTACTGCCCGCCCTGGTGCTGATCGGGGTGTTCCTGGTCTTCCCGGCGCTGTGGACGATCTATCTGGGGCTGACGGACTATCGGCTGACGGGGTTGGAGGCGGCGGAGCCGCGGGTGGTGGGGCTGGACAACTACACCGCGGCGCTGGGCGACGAGCGCTTCCGAGGGTCGTTGTGGTTGACGGCGCAGTACGTGCTGGGTTCGGCGGTGATCGGGCAGGCGGGGCTGGGGTTCTCGATCGCCTGGGTGCTGCGGGACCGGCGGGGGCCGGTGAAGCGGGTCACCGAGGGGCTGGTGCTGCTCGCGTGGATCCTGCCGTCGTCGGTCGTGGCGTTCCTGTGGATCGCGTTGCTCGATCGGGACGAGGGCACGTTGAACGCGTTGCTGCACACGCCGGGGCTGGCGTGGCTGCTCGACCATCCGATGCCGTCGATCATCGTCTTCAACGTGTGGCGTGGGACGGCGTTCTCGATGATGCTGTACGGCGCGGCGCTCGCGAACGTGCCGCCCTCCCATCTGGAGACGGCACGTCTGGCGGGGGCGTCCACGTTCCAGCAGCTCAGGGATGTGGTGGTGCCGCGGATCAAGGGGCATGTCCTGACGAACCTGCTGCTGATCAGTCTCTGGACGTTCAACGACTTCTCCGCGTTCCAGATCACGGCCGGGGGGCCGGAGGGTCGTTCGGAGATCCTGCCGATCTACATCTACAACGTGGCGTTGAGCGGGGGGCGCCTCGGTTTCGGAGCGGCGATCTCGTTCCTCGTTCTGATCATCAATCTGGTCGTGGCCTTCGTGTATCTGCGTCTCCTCCGCACCCGCCGCGAGGACGCCCGGCGGGAGGTGGCGGCGCCGTGACGCGCGGAGAGCGCGGCGGTGAGCGCCCGCGGCGAGGAACGGGCGAGGACGTGACGACCGAAGCACACCGCCGCGAAGGCGCCCGCGGCCCAGCGGGCGGAGCGAGCCGACGGACACCGGGCGGAGCGGGCCGACGGGCACCGGGCGGAGCGGGCCGACGGGCACCGGGCGGAGCAGGCCGACGGGCACTGAGCGGAGCGGGCCGATGAACGGCGCGGGACGGCATGCGTTGGGGGTGCTCGGCCGGGCGACGTTCCTGGCGCTGGTGCTGGGGTTCTTCGCGCTGCCGTTGCTGTGGCTGGCCACGGCTCCGTTCGACGGCCATCCGGGGATCGCGATGTCGGTGCCGGATTTCACGCTCCGGAACTTCCGGGCGCTGCTCGGCAATCCGTACGCCCTGACGTCGTTGCGGAACTCGCTGATCCAGGCGGGGGGAAGCGCGGCGCTGGTCGTGACGCTCGCGGCTCTGGCGGCGTACGCGCTGTCCAGGGTGCGGGTGCCGGGCCGGGACGCGCTGCTGTACGTGCTGCTCCTGCTGTCGTCGGTCGTGACGGGGACGGCGGCGATGGTTCCGCTGTTCGAGCTGGCGACGCGGTTGAACCTGATCGACACTCATCTGGGTGTGGTGCTGACGATGTCCGGCGGGCTGCTGCCCGCGGCGATCTTCATCATGAAGGACTTCATGGACGGCACGCCGACGTCGTACGAGGAGTCGGCGCGGGTGTTCGGCGCGTCGCCGCTGCAGATTCTGCGGCATGTCGTGATCCCGCTGGTACGGCCGGGCCTGGCGACGATCGCGGTGTGGGCGGTGGCCAACGTGTGGGGCGGCTTCCTGCAGCCGTTCATCCTGCTCCGCGACCCGGACAAGGCGCCGGGGGCGGTCATCCTCTACACGCTGTACACGGAGGGCGGCGCGCCGCGGCTCGACCTGATCTCGACGTTCTCGCTGCTCTATTCGCTGCCGGTGGTGGTGATGTACGTGTTCGTCAGCCGCAGGTACGGCTTCCGCTTCCACGGAGGGATCAAGAGGTGATCGTGTTAGGCGGGCTGACCAAGGAGTTCCCCGGCGGGGTGAGGGCGCTCGACGGGCTCGATCTGGAGATCGCCGACGGCGAGTTCTTCGCGTTGCTCGGGCCGTCCGGGTGCGGGAAGACGACGCTGCTGCGGACGATCGCGGGCCTGGAAACCCCTACATCCGGAAATATCGGGATCGGCGGGGTCGACGTGACGTCCGTTCCTCCCGGGCGGCGGGACGTCGCCATGGTGTTCCAGGACTACGCGCTCTTCCCCCACATGGACGTCACGGCCAACATCGCCTACCCGTTGCGGATCAAGAAGGTCACCCGAGCCCGGCGCGAGGCCAAGGCGGCCGAGACCGCGTCCCTGCTCAGCCTGTCCGACCTGCTCGCCCGCCGGCCCGGCCAGCTCTCCGGCGGGCAGCAGCAGCGGGTCGCCCTGGCCCGGGCCGTCGCCTGCCATCCGAAGGTCTTCCTCTTCGACGAGCCGCTGTCCAACCTCGACGCCCGGCTCCGCCTGGAGGCCCGGACGTTCCTCAAACGGCTGCAGCGCGAACTCGCGGTGACCACCGTGTTCGTGACGCACGACCAGGGCGAGGCCCTGGCGCTCGCCGACCGGATCGCGGTCATGTCGGCGGGCCGTTTCATGCAGGTCGGCACCCCGTCGGAGATCTTCCGGAGGCCGGCGAACACGTTCACGGCCTCCTTCATCGGTTCCACGCCCATGAACCTGCTGCCCGGAGTCGCGGGGGACGGCGCTCTGCGGGTCGCCGGGGCGGTCCTCCCCCTGCCCGCCGGCGTCTCCGACGGCCCGATCGTGTACGGCCTGCGGCCCGAATATACGGATCTGTCGCTATCGCCGAGGGATGACGCCTTCACGGGGAAGGTAGCGGTCGTGGAGAACCTCGGAACGGCCCATCTCGTCACCCTCGAATCCGGAGACCACCTCATCCAGGCCGTCGTCCCCGAAGGGGAGGAGCCCGCCCCGGGCACGGCGGCGTGGGCGGTCCCCCGGCCGGGCCGCGCGCTCGTCTACCGCGACGACCGGCTCGTTTCGCCCCTCCCGGCGGACGGCGCCCGATGACGACGATCAAGGGCGTGTGGACGCTCGCCGACCGGATCTCCGGCCCGGTCCGCGAGGTGCCCGTCGAGCTGCCTCCGGGAACCGCCGCCGTGACGGTCCGGCTCTCCTACGACCGCTCCGCCGGAACCCTCGATCTCGGCTGTGCCGGGCCACGCGGCTTCCGGGGCTGGTCGGGCGGGGCGCGGTCGGAGTACACCGTCACCGCGGACTGGGCCACCCCGGGCTACCTTCCCGGTGAGATCGAGCCGGGCGTCTGGCTGGTGCTCGTCGGGCTCTACCGGATCCCCGACGAGGGCCTGCCCTACAAGATCACGGTGATCGCGCACCGGCGGCCTCCGGCGGTGCCCCGCGACCATCCGGCCAGAGGCGTGCGGGCGCCGCGCGCCCAACACCGGGAACCGGCCGCCTCCCGGCGCGGCGCCCCCGCGCTCGAGGGGCTGCGCTGGCTCGCCGGCGACCTGCACGCGCACACGACGCACTCCGACGGCTCGCTCGGCGTCCACGAGCTGGCCTGCCTCGCCGCCGACTGCGGGCTCGACTTCCTCGCGGTCACCGACCACAACACCGTCAGCCACCACGCGGAACTCTCCTCGGCCTCCGCACTGGCGGGCATCCTGCTCCTCCCCGGGCAGGAGGTGACCACGGATCTCGGCCACGCCAACGCGTTCGGCGACGTCGGCTGGGTGGACTTCCGCAAGGGGCCGGACGAGTGGGCGAAGGCCGTACGGGATCGGGGCGGGGTCCTGTCGATCAACCATCCGGTCGCCGGTGACTGCTCGTGGCGGCATCCGATGGCGCCGGACCGGCCGAGGATCGCCGAGCTGTGGCACTGGAGCTGGTGGGACCGCACCTGGGGCGCCCCGCTCGCCTGGGGCCAGGCGTGGGCGGACGACCTCGTCGTGGTCGGCGGCAGCGACTACCACCGGCCGGAGGAGGGGCATCCGCCCGGAGCGCCGACCACCTGGGTGCTCGCCGATCCCGCCGCCGGGACGGCGGGCATCATCGCCGCGCTCGCCGACGGCCGTACCGCCGTGTCCGCCTCCCCGGACGCCCCGCTCCTGCTGCGCCACGGGGACGAGTTCGTCGCGATCGGGGCGGACGGCCTGGTCCTGTGGGGGCCCGAGACCCGTGCCGTCGTGCGGGGCGACCGGGCCGCGTTCCCCGCCAGGCCGGGCGCGCACCGGCTGGAGACGCCGAGGAACGAGGTGATGGCCCTGTGCACGTGACGGCGCTGAACGCGATGACTCCGTACGCGATGACTCCGTACGCGATGGCTCTGCATGCGACGGCCCTGCACGCGGCGGCCCTGCGCACGTGACGCCCGCCTGTCAGACCGCGGACCGCGTCGTCGCATGTCGGGGCACTTCACAGGGAATCTGTACCTGGTCACGAACCGGGGCAGCATGCTCATCCGCGCACGTTTCCGGGTGATCAGGCCCAAAGTGATTGGGGGAAGCCATGAAGGTCGCCATCGTGGGGCTGGGGATCGCCGCGCAGGTGATGTACCTGCCGCTGCTGGCCCGCCGCAGGGACCTCTTCGAGCTCAGCGCCGTCTGCGACCTGGACGACGCCCACGCCGCGAAGATCGGCGGAGAGCTGGGCGTGGCCGCGTTCGACGACCCCATGGCCATGCTCGGGAAGGGCGGCTTCGACGCGCTGATCGTGCTCACCCCGGGGTCGCACGCGCCGCTGGTCCGGGCCGCGCTCGACCACGGCCACTGGGTGCTGTGCGAGAAGCCCCTCGCCTACAGCCGGGCCGAGCTGGCCGGGATCCCGGGCGACGCCCGCCTGATGGTGGGCTACATGAAGCAGTACGACCCGGCCGCCCAGCGGATGGTCGAGGCCCTCCACGAGGCCGGAGGCCCGGAGGCGGTACGGCATCTGGACGTGACCGTGCTGCACCCGTCCACCGAGTCCCAGCTCCTCTTCGCCAAGGCGCGGGCGTCACACCCCACGCCCGAGGCGCTCGCGCCGTACCTGGAGGCGGACGAGGAGGCGCTCACGACGGCGCTGGGCGCGGACGCGCCGCCACGACTGCGCCGGCTCTACTCCCAGGTCGTGCTGGGCAGCCTCTGCCACGACCTGTCGCTGATGCGGATGTTCACCGGGCCGCCCGGCACCGTGGACCACGTCGCCGTCTGGCCCGGCGACGTCTTCCCGCCCTCGATCGAGGCGAGCGGCGACCTGGCCACCGGCAGGTACGGCCTGCGGTGGCACTACCTGGCGGGATACCCCGCCTACCAGGAGCGGGTGACGATCCACCACGAGCACGGCTCGCTCGAACTCGACTTCCCGTCCCCCTATCTGATGAACACGCCCACGACGCTCACCTCGGTGACCCGTCTCGGGACCACCGAGCGGAAGATCGTCTTCCGGGACGTCGCGGAGGCCTTCGAACGACAGCTCGTCGCCTTCCACCGGTTCGCCACCCAGGACGAACCCCCGCTCACCGGACGGGACGGCGCGCTGAGCGATATCGTCACGGCGCAGCGGATCATCCGGCGCCACGCCGAGTCCGCGGGCCTGCCGATCGGCGGCGAGGCCGCCTCCCCGGCCGCGTCCCCGGACGCCTCGCCCGCCACCGGTCCCCCGGACGCAACCCCCTGAGGAGCACGCGTGCACCCTGAGATCGTCGTCGTCCCGCACACGCACTGGGACCGCGAGTGGTACCTCCCCTTCCACCGGTTCCGCATGGGGCTCGTCCGCATGCTGGACGAGGTCCTCGACATCATGTCGGCCGACCCGCTCTACCGCTTCACCATGGACGGGCAGCTGGCCGCGGTCGAGGACTACCTCGAGATCCGCCCGGAGAGGCGGGATGACGTGAGGAGGTTCGTCGAGGCGGGCACGCTCGCCGTCGGTCCCTGGATGATCCTCGCCGACGAGTTCCTCTGCTCGGGCGAGACGCTGATCCGCAACCTGGAGTACGGAATGCGCGGCGCGGCCGCCCTCGGCGGTGCCATGCGGGTGGGCTACCTGCCGGACCAGTTCGGGCACTGCGCTCAGATGCCGCAGATCCTCTCACTCGCCGGACTCGGGCGGGCGTGCCTGTGGCGCGGGGTGCCCGAGTCGGTCGGCCGGGACGCGTTCGCCTGGACGGGCGCCGACGGCACCACCGTCGTCACCCGCTATCTGCCCGGCGGGTACGGCAACGCGGTCGCCCTGTTCAGCGGCCCGGCCGAAGGGCTCGCCGACCGTGTCTCCGCCTTCGCCGCCTCCATGCGCCCGTGGCGCCCGGACGGTCCCATGCTGGCGATGTACGGCGCGGACCACTCGGCTCCGGCGGCCGAGATCACCGGGCACGGTCTGCGCGTCGCCACCCTCGAGGAGTACCTGGACCTGGCCGGGGTTCCCTCGGACCTGCCGGAGGTCCGCGGCGAGCTGCGGTCGCACGCCCGGGCCAACATCCTGCCCGGTGTCGTCTCCGCCCGCGTCCCTCTCAAGCAGGCGATGGCGCGCGCGGAGCGCGCCGTCATCCGGTACGCCGAGCCGCTGTCCACGCTCTGGCTGGCCGACCGTACGGCCTCCGCCCGGCTGCTCGACCTGGCGTGGCGGCGGCTGATCGCCTGCTCCGGGCACGACTCCGTCACCGGTTGCGGCGCGGACGAGACCGCCCAGCAGGTCGCGGCGCGGATAGCGGAGGCGGAGCAGATCGGCCAGGCGGTGGTGGACCTGGTGAGCGCCACACTGGCCGCCCACGTGCCGCGCGGCGCGCTGGTCGTGGTCAACCCGTCGCCGTTCGAGCGGACCGCGCTCGTGCTCGCCGACCTGCCGGAGCACCGCGCCCGGCTGACGGACGCGTCAGGCGGGACCGTGGCGGTCCAGCGACTGGAACACGCCCCCACGCTGCTCGACGAGACGGTCATGGACGACCTCTCCCAGCTCCTCGGCCGGGTCCACGAGCGGGAGCTGTTCGGGCAGGAGATCGTCTCCTGGGAGACCGGGGACGGCGTGTTCACGATCACGGTGAGCAGGCACGCGTCGGGCGGCTACGCCTACGAGGACCTGCGCCGCGCCATCCTCGGGGCCGGTCCGGGACCGTGGCGGGTCCTGACGCTCGCCGAACCGGTCGTCACCGTCGCGGCGCAGGTCACCGTCCCGCCGCTGGGCCGCTCCGTCCTCACCGCCGAACCCGGCGCGGGAGGGCACGTCGCGCTCACCCGCACTCCGGAGGCGGCGGCCGCGCTCGCCGCCTCCGAGGGCACTTTGGACAACGGGCTGCTGCGCGTGACCGTCGCCGAGGACGGCACGCTGTCGTTGCGCGGCCGGGACGGCACGGAGGTGCACGGCGTCGGCCGGATCTCGCATGGCGGAGACATCGGGGACACCTATAACTACGCGCCCCCTCCGGAAGACCGGATCGTGGACCGGCCCGCGTACGTCAAGGTCGAGGAGATCTGCCGCGGGCCGCTCGTGTCCGTACTGGAGGTCTCCCGCTCCTACGAATGGCCCGCCGACGGCGCGCCGACCGGCTGGGACGGGTCGTCAGAGGACGACGTCCCCCAGGAGGCCACGCCGGGCAAGGGAAACAGCACCGGCACGATGAACACCGCCGGCACGGTGAACGCCCCCGGCTCAATGAACATTGCCGACACGAACGCCACTTCGGACACGATGGTCACGATGGTCACTTCTGGCACGGTGGTCACGACCCGGGTGGAGCTGCGCGCGGGCGAGCCGTTCGTCCGGTGCGCGATCGACCTGGACGTGCGGTGCCGCGACCACCGCCTCCGGTGGCACGCGCCGCTCGCCCGCCCGGCGGCCGAGTCGTTCGCGGAGGGCCAGTTCGCGGTCGTACGGCGTGGCACGGCCCCGGAAGGCCGTCGTACGAACGGCGGCCACACGGAGGACCGCACGGCAACCGGCTCGCGAACCGGCGCCGAGGTCAGCGGGGGCGAGCGGCCGATCCCGACTTTCCCGGCGGAGGGGTTCGTGGCGGCCGGCGGCCTGGCGGTGCTGCTCGACCACGTCACCGAATACGAACTGATCCCGGGCGACCCTGGAGACTCCGGCGGCTCCTCTGGCGGCGTCGATGTCCTGGGCCCGGCGGCCGGGCGAGCCGGAGGCGCGCACGAGCCCGGGGAACTGGCGCTCACGCTGATGAGATCGGTCGGCTACCTGTCGCGGAACCGGAACCCCTATCGGGACGAACCGGCCGGGCCGCAGCTCGCGACGCCGGCCGCCCAGTGCCAGGGGCCGTTCTCGGTGCGGTTCGCGGTCCTGCCCTACGCCGGCGGCTGGGAGGAGGTGGGGCTGGTGCGCCTGGCCGAGGAGTATCGCCATGATCTGCTCGCCGTACCCGGATCCGGGACCGTCACCGCCGCCGGGACCGATGACCTGGCCGGGTCGGCGGTGCTCGCGGGGCGGGCACCCACGGTGTCGGGCGACGGCGTGGTGATGGCCGCACTCCGGGAGAGGGACGGCCGGCTGGAGATGCGCCTGGTCGCCGAGCATCCGGTGGCGACCGAGGCCGTCGTCCACGGAAGTTTCACCGCCGCGCGTCTCGCCGACGCGCTCGGCTCTCCCGCCGCCCCGCTCGAGGTCTCAGCGGGCTCGGTACGGCTCCCGCTGCGCCCCTTCGAGATCGTTACCGTTCAGTTGTGGGCCTGACCTGATGAGAAAGGTGCCGGCCCGGACCCTGAGCTCCGCGAACGTCCGCGGCCGGCTCCGGACCCGGGCCTCCCCTCGGCGGCCGTCCCCGGCCTTACTCTCCGCCCTTCTGGACGTATGACCTCACGAACTCCTCCGCGTTCTCCTCGAGGACCTCGTCGATCTCGTCGAGGATGGAGTCGACGTCGTCGGTGAGCTTCTCGTGACGCTCCTGAACATCGGGAGTCGCCTGCGCCTCGGTCTCCTCGACCTCGCTCTCCTGACGGCCCGTCTGCTTCTGGCCGCCGGTGTCCCTCGTCGCCATATGGATACCTCCGCTCGGGGGATGCCTCTACTTCGTATCTTCCCCGAACCGGGCGACAATTCGCGCGGATCGCCCGCGATCTTTCACCCGGCTCCGGAAGGCGGTCCAGATAGCCAACCCTCCGCGCGGCGGGAAAGCAAGTCAGCCACCCCACGCCCTTGTCCCACGGCCTCCCCGGAACGGCCGGCGCGTACCCCGCTCCCGGGAGTACGCAGCCAAGATCGTCCCGTAGACCGGATCGTTACCACCGGTGGAGGCGCGCCACGGTCAACGGTGATCCTTTTTGCGACCACAATATGTACCCGGGAGACATAGGGGCCGTGTCATGCCAGGGGGGTGGCTCATGGGAACGGATCACGAATTGCTGGGAGATCGCTACCGGCTGCTCTCCGCCGTTCACCGCGGGCGAGGAGCGGTGATGTGGCACGCGCACGACACGCGGCTGCGGCGCAATGTGGCGATCAAGGAGCTGCGGCCGCCGCACCACGACGACGAGCCCGACCTGCAGACCGCGCGCCGCCGGGCACTGCGGGAAGCCCGCTCGGCCGCCCGGCTGAGCCATCCCGCCGTGGTGACCGTGCACGACCTGCTGGAGGCGAACGGCCGCCTGTGGATCGTGACGGAGCTCCTCGAGGGCCTGACCCTGGAGGAGACGATCCGCCATCTCGGGCAGTTGCCGGTGCACTGGTCCGCCTGGGTGGGGTTCCAGCTTCTGGCCGGCGTACGGCACGCGCACGAGACGGGAGTGGTCCACGGGGCCATCGAGCCGGCGAACGTCCTGCTGACCGAGGACCGCGTCGTGCTGACCGACTTCGGGATGGCGGCGATCCAGGGCTCCGGCTCGACCACGATCCCCGTCGTCCGTACGGCGGCCTATCTCGCGCCCGAGCGGGTGACCGGGGGGCAGCCGACCGTCGCCTCGGACCTCTGGTCCTTCGGCGCGACGCTGTACTGCGCCGTGGAGGGCCGTCCCCCCTACGCGGAGGCGGGGTCGCTCACCGAGCTCGAACGGGCGCTGGACGGCGATCCGGAGCCGCCCCGCCGGGCGGGCCCGCTCGGCCCCGTGATGGAGGGCCTGCTGCGTCGCGACCCGGACGAGCGGCTGACCGCGAAGGCGGCGGTCTCGCTCCTGGTCGGCGTGCTGCGGCGGCTGGGCATCTCGGCGGCGCCTCCCGGCCGGCGGCCCGAGGTGCCACCGGCCCGCGCCTTTACGACGTAGATTCCGAACAGTCCGCGCCGTCGAACGCTCCGCGAAGTCGAACACTCCCTGAGGCCGGCACGGCCCGAGCGATCCGTGCGGTCCGCACGGCGCGGAGCGGGCCGTGCAGGCCGTTCGGTCCGTTCAGGCCGCTTGGCCTGTTCGGTCAGTTCGGGGCGCTCACTTGTCGCCGGTCAGGGCCGCCACGAGGGCCGCGGCGGTGCGGCAGCGGTCGAGCAGGTCGCCGACGTGAGCCTTGGTCCCGCGCAGCGGCTCCAGGGTCGGCACCCGCTGGAGGGACTCCCTGCCGGGGATGTCGAAGATCACCGAATCCCACGAGGCCGCCGCGACGGACTCGCTGTACTGGCGCAGGCACCGCCCGCGGAAGTAGGCACGGGTGTCGGTGGGCGGCAGCTCGATCGCGCGCTCCACGTCGTCCTCGGTGACCAGGCGCTGCATGCGGCCACGGGCGACCAGGCGGTTGTAGAGGCCGCGGTCGGGCCGGATGTCGGAGTACTGCAGGTCGACGAGCTGGAGCCGCGGGTGCGACCAGGGCAGGCTGTCTCGGGTGCGGTAGCCCTCGAGCAGTTCGAGCTTGGCGACCCAGTCGAGCTCGCGTGACAGCTGCATCGGGTTCTCGGCGAGCCGGGTGAGCACCGACTCCCACCGGTTGAGCACGTCCTTGGTCATGTCGTCGACGCTCGCGCCGTAGCGGTCCTCGACGTACTTGCGGGCCTGCTCGAGGTACTCCATCTGGAGCTGCACGGCGGTCATCTTGCGGCCGTTGCGCAGGGTGATCTCGTACTTGCAGGTCGGGTCGTGCGAGACCGCGCGGAGGGCGGCGACGGGCGACTCGACCGAGAGGTCCACGGTGAGGAACCCGTCCTCGATCATGGCGAGGACCAGCGCCGTGGTCCCTAGCTTCAAATATGTCGAAATTTCCGACATATTGGCGTCGCCGATGATGACGTGGAGCCGGCGGTACTTCTCCGGGTCGGCGTGCGGTTCGTCCCGCGTGTTGATGATCGGCCGCTTGAGCGTGGTCTCCAGGCCGACCTCGACCTCGAAGAAGTCGGCGCGCTGGCTGATCTGGAAGCCCTCACCGCGCGAGTCCTGCCCGATGCCGACCTTGCCCGCGCCGCAGACGACCTGGCGCGAGACGAAGAACGGCGTCAGGTGCCGCACGATGTCGGCGAACGGCGTCGCCCGGCGCATCAGGTAGTTCTCGTGGCAGCCGTAGGAGGCGCCCTTGGCGTCGGTGTTGTTCTTGTAGAGCTGGATGGGCGCGTTGCCGGGCATCGCCGAGGCGCGGACGGCGGCGTCGTACATGACCCGCTCCCCCGCCTTGTCCCAGATCACCGCGGCCCGAGGGTTGGTGCACTCGGGCGTGGAGTACTCCGGGTGGGCGTGGTCGACGTAGAGACGCGCGCCGTTGGTCAGGATCACGTTGGCGAGGCCGAGGTCCTCGTCGGTGAGCTGGCTCTGGTCGGCCACCTCCCTGGCGAGATCGAACCCCCTGGCGTCGCGGAGCGGGTTCTCCTCCTCGAAATCCCACCGAGCCCGGCGGGCCCTCGCGGCCGAGGCCGCCAGGTACGCGTTGACGACCTGCGAAGAGGTCACCATCGCGTTCGCCCCGGGCTGCCCGGGTACGGCGATGCCGTACTCGGTCTCGATGCCCATCACCCGCCGTACCGTCATGCGCACCCCGCCTGCTTAAGGCCGTCGTTCCGCCGTTATATCCCCGAGCCTAGCTTCTTCTCTATGCCCGGCTACCAGACAGTTACGGCACAGATGCTTCCTTACTTTGCGTCGCGGCGCGTGTCTCCTCCGCGGGAGGGGGCGGCCCGGAGCGCCCGCCGCGCAGGCGGATCCGGTCCAGGGACGCTCCCAGGGCCGCCCGCAGCCACCGCTGCCCCGGCTTGTCAACGAGCCGGTAGACGAGGTACGCCAGCGCGATCGAGACGGCCATGGTGAGGCCGACCAGGGGCCAGCGGCCGACGGAGTCCTTCAGGCCGGGGATGAGCACGGCCGAGACGTTCTGGTGGACCAGGTAGAGCGGGTAGGTCAGCGCGCCGACGGTGGTCAGCGCGCGCCACCGCAGCCAGCGCAGCCAGCCGAGGGACACCGCCGCGATCAGCAGGAAGATCAGCGTGATCGCGATGATCGCACCCTCGGGGGGAGCCGGGAAGTGCTCGAAGCCGATCATGTCCACCCGTCCCTTGACCCGCTCCGTGGCGGCGAGCAGGCACAGCCCGTACGAGACGGCCACGAAGGCCCACAGCACGAGGGTGGAACCGAACCTGTGGATCAGGTAGAATGCCATGCCCGCGATGAAGTAGGGGGCCTGGCGGGGCATGAACAGGAAGGTCAGCACGTCGTTGTGGGTCGCCTCGGCGGCGACCACGAGGATGAGCCAGCCCGTCATGAAGCCCAGGCAGCGTCGCAGCGTGATGCCGAACAGCATGAACAGGCCCACGAGGATGTAGAACCTGAGCTCGACCCACAGCGACCAGAAGACGGCGCCCGCGTGTCCGACGCCCAGACCGCCCTGCAACATCGTCAGGTTGATCAGGTAGTCGCGCAGCGACAGTCCGGGGTCGAAGCCCTTGACCCCGGCGAAGGTGTACATCACGAAGAGCGCGATCACGACGAACCAGTACGCGGGGTACAGCCGGGAGACCCGGGAGACCACGAAGTCTCCGATGGAGTGGCCCCACGCGCTCATCAGGATGACGAATCCGCTGATGAGGAAGAACAGCTCGACGCCGAGGATGCCCAGGGTCGTGACCCGGTTGACGCTCGCGAACAGCGCCGTGGGGTAGTCGCCCCAGAGCGACTTGCTGGCCGCCATGTAGTGGAAGGACATCACGGCGAACGCGGCGACGAAGCGCAACGCGTCGAGTTCGACGAGGCGCGGCCCCCTCGTCGCCGGACCCGTGTCGAGACCACGCGAGCGGACATGCGTCACGGGCGCACACCTAGGTAGATCACGCCCCTTTGACGTAACTTTGCCGCTCTTGGTTCCCCGGAATTTCCAGAATTAACTCATCCACTTCCGAGAAATTCGTATATTTCCGGATAAACGGAGCATTGCTGCACTAATTGCCGCACACATGGGAAACAGGAAAAGGCCGGGAGGGGTGATCCCCTCCCGGCCTTCAACACGAGCCGGAGCCGGTCCCTGGAGGTGGTTCCTAGAGGTACTGGCCGGTGTTGGCCACCGTGTCGATCGAACGGCCGGCCTCGGTGCCCTGCTTGCCCTGCACGAGGGTGCGGATGTAGACGATCCGCTCGCCCTTCTTGCCGGAGATGCGGGCCCAGTCATCGGGGTTGGTGGTGTTGGGCAGGTCCTCGTTCTCGGAGAACTCGTCCACGCAGGCGGCCAGCAGATGCGCGATCCGCAGGCCCTTCTGCTTGGTCTCGAGGAACTCCTTGATGGCCATCTTCTTCGCCCGGTCCACGATGTTCTGGATCATGGCGCCGGAGTTGAAGTCCTTGAAGTACAGGACTTCCTTGTCGCCGTTGGCGTAGGTCACCTCGAGGAAGCGGTTCTCCTCGCTCTCGGTGTACATGCGCTCGACGACCCGCTGGATCATGCCCGCGATCGTGCTCTCCCGGCTGTCGCCGTGCTCGGCGAGATCGTCGGCGTGCAGCGGCAGGTCGCTGATGAGGTACTTGGAGAAGATGTCCCTCGCGGCCTCGGCGTCCGGCCGCTCGATCTTGATCTTGACGTCCAGGCGGCCGGGCCGCAGGATCGCCGGGTCGATCATGTCCTCGCGGTTGGACGCGCCGATGACGATGACGTTCTCCAGGCCCTCGACGCCGTCGATCTCCGAGAGCAGCTGGGGGACGATGGTGTTCTCGACATCGGAGGAGACGCCGGAGCCTCGGGTGCGGAAGATCGAGTCCATCTCGTCGAAGAACACGATCACCGGTGTGCCCTCGGAGGCCTTCTCCCTGGCCCGCTGGAAGACCAGGCGGATGTGCCGCTCGGTCTCACCGACGTACTTGTTGAGCAGCTCGGGGCCCTTGATGTTGAGGAAGAAGCTCTTGCCGGACTGGCCGGTCTTCTCCGCGACCTGCTTGGCCAGGGAGTTGGCGACGGCCTTGGCGATGAGCGTCTTGCCGCAACCGGGCGGGCCGTACAGCAGCACACCCTTGGGCGGGCGGAGCTTGTGCTCCTTGAACAGGTCCGAATAGAGGTAGGGCAGCTCGATCGCGTCCCTGATCTGCTCGATCTGCCGCATGAGGCCGCCGATCTCCTCGTAGGAGATGTCCGGCACCTCCTCCAGCACGAGCTCCTCGACCTCGGACTTGGGGATGCGTTCGTAGACATAGTTGGAACGAGGTTCGAGCAGGAGAGAGTCGCCGGCGCGGACCGGCTGGTCCTTCAGCGAGTCGGCCAGCTTGACCACGCGCTCCTCGTCGGCGTGCGAGATGACCAGCGCGCGGTCGCCGTCCTCCAGGAGCTCCTTCAACATGACGATCTCGCCCACGTCCTCGAAGCCGAGGGCCTCGACGACGTTGAGCGCCTCGTTCAGCATGACCTCCTGGCCACGCCTGAGCGAGTCGACGTCCACGGCGGGGCTGACGTTCACTCGGAGCTTGCGGCCCCCGGTGAACACCTCGATCGTGCCGTCCTCCCTCGTCTCTAGAAAGACGCCGAACCCGGACGGCGGCTGCGCCAGCCGGTCGACCTCCTCCTTGAGGGCGACAATCTGATCCCTGGCCTCCTTGAGGGTGGAGACCAGCCGTTCGTTCTGCCCAGTGAGGGCGGCCACCTGGGCCTGTGCCTCATGGAGACGCTCTTCGATGACTCTGGCCTGCCGGGGGGACTCCGCCAGCTTCCGCCGCAGTGCGGTGATCTCCTCTTGCAGGAAGGAGACCTGTGTTGTGAGGTCGGCGACCTCCCGTTCGCGCTGCGCGGCCCGAGCCTCAGCGTCGTCGCGAGCTGCCACGCCCCGTCACCTCCTTCCCCGTCGAGAACGACTACTCAAGACCCTACCTATCTTGGCGCTGTACGTAACCTGGCCGGGCAGTGTTCGTGTAGTTACATTGGGTGTTCGGTGTTTAGTCCCGAATGGTCCGTTTATTCAGGTGAGCAAGTGGTACTCACCCGAATGTTCCCCATTCAAGCGGTTTTGCCGGTTTGTGGCTGAATCGTCATGCGGATTCGGTCCCCTCTCCGTACGCACCCTTGGCGGGGCGCCTGCGCCTCGGCGGCGGCGTGACGCCGTCCGCCATGCGACGGGCCGTGACCAAGAAACCGGTATGCCCCACCATGCGGTGGTCGGGGCGTACCGCGAGCCCTTCTACATGCCAGTCGCGAACCAAGGTCTCCCACGCATGGGGCTCCGTGAAACTCCCGTGTTCTCTGATGGTCTCGACCGTCCGGGACAGCTGCGTCGTCGTCGCGACATAACAGCAGATCACGCCGCCGGGCGTGAGCGCCTTGGCCGCGGCGTCCACGCACTCCCACGGGGCGAGCATGTCCAGGATCACCCGGTCGACGTCCACCTCGTCGAGCGCGGAGACGAAGTCGCCGACCACCAGGCGCCACTGGTCCATCGGGCCGCCGTAGAACTTCTCCACGTTCTTGGTGGCCACCTCGGCGAAGTCGGCGCGCCGCTCGTACGACGTCACGGAGCCCTCGGAGCCGACGGCACGCAGCAGGAAGCACGTCAGCGCGCCCGATCCGACGCCCGCCTCGACCACGCGGGCCCCGGGGAAGACGTCGGCCATGGCGACGATCTGCGCGGCGTCCTTCGGATAGATCACCGCCGCGCCACGCGGCATGGACACCGCGTAGTCCTGCAACAGGTGCCGGAAGGCGAGATAGGCGGTGCCCCCCGAGGACCGCACCACGGAGCCCTCGGGCTGCCCGATCAGGTCGTCATGCGGGATGGACCCCTTGTGGGTGTGGAAGACGCCACCCTCTTTCAGCGTCACCGTATGCCGCTTGTCCTTCGGATCGGTGAGCTGAACCTGATCTCCGGCCTGGAACGGCCCGTGCCTGCGAAAACCCATGTGGCCAAGGCTATCCGTGTTTGCCCTGTCCCCATCCGCGTCTCGTCCGCGTCTCGTCCGCGTCCCGGCCGCGTCCCGGCCGTGCCGCGGGGCCCGGCGCACCTCCGTCCGCATGCCGTCCCGCCGGTTAATCCCTTGTCACGGAGATCGGTTCGCCTGGTAGAACCACCATATGTTTCCCAATGAGGTAATTCCCGCCGGGCCGTACGTGCTGCGGCCTCCCGTGGAGGCCGACGCCGACGCGGTGACGCGGGCGTGCGGCGACCCCGAGATCGCCCGGTTCCTCCCGCTCGTCCCCTCGCCCTACACGCGCGAGGACGCCCTGTTCTGGATCAACCGGCTCGTACGGGAGACGTGGGAGGCGGGAGGCGCCGACTACGTCGTCGCCGACTCCGGCACCGGCGAGTTCCTGGGCGTCATCGGGCACAAGCCGCTCGACCGGGTGGGGAACGGCGAGATCGGCTACTGGGTCGCCCCCTGGGCTCGCGGGCGGGGCGTCGCCACCACCGCCACCCGGACGCTGACCGAGCTGGCCTTCGCCCGGGGAGTTCCCCGGATCGCGCTCCTGACCGACATCGAGAACGTCGCGAGCCAGCGCGTCGCGTGCGCGGCCGGTTTCCGGCGCGAGGGGGTGTTGCGCGGGGCGCTTCCGACCCGGGACGGCTCGCGCGCCGACACGGCGGCCTTCGCCCGCCTGGCGTCCGACTCCGGCGAGGCGATCCGGCCGTACCTGCCCTTCTTCCCCGGTGGGGAGCTGACCGACGGCGTCGTACGGCTGACGCCCCTCACCCTCGCGGACGCCGGCGACTATCACGCGGTGGCGTCCGTTCCCGACGTCTACGGGCACCACGTCCCGCCGGAGCCGCCGGAGTACGCCGAGTGCGTGGAACGCTGCCGGTACGGCCGCCATCTGTGGCTCGCCGGCCACCAGGCCGGGATCGCCATCCGGGACGCCGCCACCGGCGCGTTCGCGGGCGACATCCAGCTCGCGAACGTCATCCCGCCGCTGGACCAGGCGATGACGGGGTACAGCCTGCACCCCGACTTCCGGGGGCGCGGCTTCGTCACCCGCGCCCTGGAACTGCTCGTGGAGTGGGCTTTCACGCACACCTCCCTGCGCCGGATCGTCGCGGGCACGGCGCCCGAGAACACGGCCTCACACCGCGTGCTCGAACGCGCCGGGTTCGTCCGCGAGGTACTCGTCAAGGACCTGCTGCCCGGCCCGGGCGGCACCCGCGTCGACGACATCCAGTGGTCCCGCACCCGCTGACGCGACCCGTGAAGGGCCGGGGCCCGCCGGTCAGTCGGCGCCGAACGTCGCCCTGAGCTTGGCGAAGGCGGCGTCGGTCCCCAGCAGCGCCCGGTCGATCTCGTCGTCGGTGTGCGCCGTCGACAGGAACCAGTTGTGCCAGGGATGGAGGTACACGCCCTCCCCCAGGCACGCGGCCGCCCATCGCATGCCCTTGTCCAGGGTGGCGTCGCCCTCGAAGGACAACCACGGGATCTGCACCGGGCCGGTCTGGTTGATCACGAAGCCGTGGGAGGCCGCCTGCGCGGCGAGGCCCTCCCGCAGCCGGGTCCCCGCGCGCTCGATGAGCGCGGGGCCGTCGGTCTCGCGCAGGATCTCGATCGTGGCCTTGGCCGCCGCCATCGCGGTGGCCGAGAACCAGAAGGATCCGGTGGAGTACAGCGTCTGGGCCGGACCGCGCAGCGCGTCGGTGCCCGTCACCGCCGCGATCGGGAACCCGTTCGCCATCGCCTTGCTCCACGCGGTCAGGTCGGGCCGCACGCCGAAGGGCTCCCAGGAGCCGCGCAGGTCCAGCCGCCAGCCCGCGCGTACGTCGTCGATCACCAGGGCGGCGCCGATCCGGTCGGCGAGGGCGCGCAGGCCGCGGGCGAAGTCCGCGTCGGCGAACTCCTGGTCCTCGAACGAGTCGTGCTTGAACGGGGTCACCAGGATCGCCGCGATGTCGCCCGCCTCGGCGGCGGCCTCGGCACCGGCCAGGTCGTTGTAGGTGAACTCGATCGTGTCGGCCCGCTGGTTCGGCGTCGTGCCGGACAGGCCGGGCGTGCACCAGGGGTCCGCGCCGTGGTAGGCACCGTGCGCGACCAGGACCTTCGTCCGCCCGGTCGCGGCGCGGGCGACCATGAGGGCCTGTGTGGTCGCGTCGGTGCCGTTCTTGGAGAACATCGCCCAGTCCGCGGACGGGATCAGGTCCACCAGCAGTTCGGCCAGCTCGACCATGACCGGGCCCGGCCCGTTCAGGCAGTCGCCGTACGCCTGCTGGGCCGCGGCGGCGGCCTCGACCCTGGGGTTGCGGTGCCCGACGATCATCGGCCCCCAGCTGCACATCAGGTCGACGTACTCACGGCCGTCGGCGTCCCACTGCCTGGCGCCCTCGCCGCGTACGAAGAACTGCGGGTAGGCGTCGCCGTGCAGGGCGGCGTTGAGGTGGCCGTACATGCCGCCGGGGACGACCCTTGCGGCGCGCTCGCGCAGCGACGCGTCCGAGAAACCGGTCACGGAGATCTCCTTGGTGCTGTCGGGGATGGTCACAGGGCGGCCGGGTCGACGCCGTCCAGGCCGGCGTCGCTGCCCAGCCCTCCGGCGACCCTGGCGGCGACGGCCGTGCCGAGCCGGGCGGCGCCGACGACGTCACGGCCGCCGAGGAGGCCGGCGATGAAGCCCGCGCAGTACGCGTCGCCGCAGCCGGTGGTGTCGACCACCGGCACGTCGAGCGCGGGGATCCTGGTGTGGCCGTCCGAGGTGGCCACGAGGCTGCCCTCGCCCCCGAGCGTGACGAGCACGCTCGTCACGCCCTCACCGAGCAGGGCCGCGGCGGCCTCCTCGACGCCGTCCGCGCCGGTCAGCATGAGCGCCTGCTCCTCGTTGGGCAGGACGTGGTCGACATGCGGCAGGAAGGTTCTGGCCCCCGTCACGAGATCCGGCATGTTGGACAGCAGGTCCATGGTGACCACCGTGCCGCCCGCGCGCGCCTCGTCCAGCAGGGCGAAGAACGCGGGGTCGTGCAGCCCCCACGTGACGTCCATGCCGCCGAGGTGGAGTACCGACGCCCCGGTGATCCGCTCCTTGTCGAGGTCGGCCAGGGACAGCCCGAGGTTCGCGCCAGGAACGTGGAACGAGGGGCGCCCGCCGTCCGGCCGGATCGGCAGGATGGACGCGGCGGTCTGCTCTCCCGGCTTGCGCACGACTCCGGTGACGTCGACACCGTGCCGCGCCATGATCATGATGAGGAAGTCGCCGAGTTCGTCGTCGCCCACGGCGCCCGCGGACGCCACCGGAACGCCGATCTTGGCCAGATCGACCGCGGTGCCCGCGGCCGCCCCCGCGGCCGTGATACGGATCTGTTCGAGGAGATGGGTGTCCTGGCCCTGCGGGATCGACTCCACCGGGCGGGCCAGCACGTCCACGATGTGGACGCCGAGTGTGACGACGGTCATGCCCGGGATAATAGACGGGCGTCCGACTAAAATGTCAACAGACGAAGGAGGATCCGTCATGCCGAAGATCGTGGACCACGGCGAACGTCGGGACGAGGTGATGGCGGCCGCCCGGCGGGTCATCCTCCGCGACGGCGTCGAGGGCGCGACGACCCGGGCGATCGCCAAGGAGGCCGGTTACTCCAACGGCGTGCTCACGCACTACTTCGCCGATAAGGACGACATCCTGCTCTCGGCCCTGCGCGACTCCCACCGCCGCATCGCGAACCGGCTGAAGGAGAAACTCGTCGGCCTCACCGGACTCGCCGCCCTGCGGGAGGTGCTGCTGGACAACCTGCCGCTGGACGAGGAACGCGCCGGGGAGACCGGCCTCGAAGTGGGTTTCTGGGGACGCGGCCTGAGCAGCCCCGCGCTCCTCGCCCTCCAGCGGGAGGACGCGGCCGAGCTGCGCTATCTCGTGCGCAGCCTGCTCCAGTCCGCCGCCGACGCCGGGGAGATCGCCGCGCCCGAAGACCTCGGCGAGGACCTCGACGACGTGGCGGAGCGGCTGCTCGCGCTGGTCGACGGGCTCAGCGCGCACCGGCTCCTCTACCCCGACCGGGTCACGCCCGAGCGCCTCGAACGCCTCATCCTCCGCGAGCTGGACCGGCTCGCCTCATAGGGAGTTCCGGCTGGCCGCGGCGCGGCCGAGGGGGCCCGTGTTCCGGGCCCCCGCGGAGGTCACGCCGTACGGTGCGGCTCGTAGCGCATGGTGCGGGAGACCCCGATCCGCACGGTCGTGCCCGGGGCGATGGCGACGACCTCGTTCGGCGGGATGTCGTAGAAGTTCGGGTCGCCGGGCGGCTGGATCTGCGTTCCGTTGACCGAGCCGAGGTCGACCAGCGTGACGTCCCATCCGTCCAGCGCGATGCGCAGGTGACGCCGGGAGACCGAACCGTCGGGGCTGGTCACCCGGGCCGGCCTCGCCTCGCCCGACTGCGCCTCCGGCGCACGCTCGGGATCACGCCCCAGCACGTAGTCGGCGTCGAGGCCCAGGGCGACGCCGTCGTCGAGCAGCAGCACGCCGAGCGACGGCCGCGTCCCCTTGTACGGCACGAGCACGTGCGCGGGGATGGGCACGCCGCACACCGCGCAGAACTGGGCGCGCGGGTCGTTGAAGTGGTCGTTCTTGCAGTCGACCCCGTAGACCATGGGCAGCGGGCCGTCGGCCGGCGCGGAGTCGAGCTGGGTGGACTCCCCCTGCTCCTCGTCGGAAGCGGGCGACGGGGAGCTCATGAACGGCTCGAACGGCCCGGCGTCGCGCGCGGGCGGCGCGTCGTCCTCCTCGTGGGCGCCGGGCTGCTCCGGTTCCGGCTGCGGCCCGGTGGCGAAGCCCGGGACCGGATCGGCCATCGGGCCGAAGATCGGTCCTGACGGCGGGCCGGAGACCGGATCCGGCCCCGGCCCGGACACGGGCGGCGCGGGATAGGGGAACGAGTCCGCGGGCGGCGCGGGGTACGGGACCTGCTCCGCGGGCGGCCCGGAGTAGGGAAGCGGCTCCATCGGCGGCGCGGGGTACGGCAGCGGCTCCATCGGCGGCGCGGGGTACGGCAGCGGCTCCATGGGCGGCCCGGGCAGCGGCGGCAGGGCGAACGGCCCCGAGTCGCGCTCAGGCTCGACCCGCGGGAAGGGCGGAGGAGGGACCTGGCCCGGCTCCCTGTGCGGCTCTCCCGGCGAGAACGGCGGGTCCATGGGGCCGAACGGAGAGGGCGGCGGCACGACGGGCTCGCGCGCGGCGATCGGCTCCATCGGCAGGACCGGCGGCCCCGGCATCGGCTGCCGGTGCGGCGGCGGCGGGGGGAACGCGGTCCCGCCCGCCTCGGTGAGGTCGTGAACCACGCCCGCGCCCGCGACCACGCCTCCGTCGAGCCGCGCGTAGGGGCTGGAGGGGCCGGCGCCGGGCAGCCGCAGCTCGATCCGCGTCACGGGGCCTCGGACGAGGCGGTCGGTCCAGGTGAGGGCGTCACGCCCGGAAAGGTGGACGTCGCCGTCGGGCCCGCCGCGCACGGTGGCCTCCGCGGCGCCGCTGACCAGGACCGCGACACCGCCCGCGGTCGGCCCGGCTATCGCGCACGCGACCGGCTCGCCCGTGGTCCGGTCCATCGTCCCGGCCAGGACCTGGGCGACCCGGCGAGCCAGCGCCCGGCCGTCCCCGCCCGAGGCCGCGGTCTCGCGCAGCGCCGCGAGCAGGTCCTCGACCGCCTGATCCGCGGCCGCGCAGACCACCAGCAGGCCGTTCAGATGGGCGACGACGCCCTCTCCCGGCAGCGGGCGGA
The DNA here is from genome assembly GCF_040656155.1 of Microtetraspora glauca. Lineage (NCBI taxonomy): Bacteria > Bacillati > Actinomycetota > Actinomycetes > Streptosporangiales > Streptosporangiaceae > Microtetraspora > Microtetraspora glauca. Next base: position 194,190 of record NZ_JBFALK010000009.1, on the reverse strand, counting down.
CCACCCCCACGCCCTGTTCCGTCACAGAACTCTCCCTTTCCGGAAACCCCACCAGATGAACGGCACCGGCATCGGCGCGCTCACCCGGACATCCGTCCGCGGCGAGCGGGCCCGGAACGCGACCGTAGGCGACACCAGGTCGATCACCCCAGAACGTAGCAAAAAGAATGGCATGCGGCCTTCTGGAGGCCGCGCGCCCCCGGAGATCTCCGGCCGGGCCGCCGCCCGGTCCGCTCCCGTACGCGCCGCCACGGTCACGGCGCCGGACGGCTCGCGGGTCGGTACGCCGACGCTCGGGGGGCTGGCCACTACACGCTCCTGATCAGTTTGACCAGAACACTAGCCCCAGAGGCCCTCACTAGACGAGTGGGAAGGGGGTCGGATCATCAGACCCCGGAGAACACCCGGTTCACGTCCGCGGTGACGAGCACGCCGTAGATCTCGCCGCCCCGCTCGACCAGGAGGTACTCCCCCGACGGGGTGCCGCGCATGGCGTCGAGCAGCGCCTCTCCCTCAAGATCCGCGCCGAGCACCAGGGACGGCTCCAGGGTGCGGGCGAGGGCTCCGACGTTCACCCACGGCCTGCGCTGCTCGGGGGTGGCGTTCACCGCGGCGTCGTTGACGATGGCGACCGGGTGGCTGTCGTGGTCCACCACGACCATCGCCCCGGCGCCTGCGTCCCTCGCCCGGCGCAGCGCCTCCGACAGGGGCACCTCCGCGGTCACCGGGAGCGCTCTGCGGGCCAGGGCGCGTGCTCGCAGGTGGGGAAGGCGGGCCCGGACCCGGGCCACCCGCAGGGACTGCGTGGCTCCCATCCAGATGAACGACGCCAGGATGACCGACCAGATCATCAGGGGCACGTCGATGTCCTGCCCGGTCATCACCGAAGTGAGGAGCGGCCACGCGATCATCACCACGGCGAGCCCGCGGCCGACCCAGGCGGCGGCGAGGGTGCCGTTCACGGGACTCTTCGTGATCTTCCACACACCGGCGCGCAGGATGCGGCCGCCGTCGAGCGGGAGGCCGGGCACCAGGTTGAAGACGCCGACGATCAGGTTCGCCCCGGTGAGCTGGAAGACCAGCACGTAGGCGAGCCCCTCACTCGGCATCACGAAGGTGAGCAGCAGGTAGCCCACGGCGCCGAGGCCGAGCGAGAGCGCCGGGCCCGCCGCCGCGACGAAGAACTCGCGGCCGGGGGTGTCCGGCTCGCGCTCGATCTCCGAGACGCCGCCGAGCATGTAGAGCACGATCCTGCGTACGGGATAGCCGTAGTGCTTGGCGACCACGCAGTGGGCCAGCTCGTGCGCGAGCACCGAAAGATAGAGGAGCACCGCGAAGACCAGGGCCACCGCGTACGTGGCGGGCGGTCCGAACCCCGGAAGGGACCCCGCGAACCACGGTTCCGCGGTCCAGGTGATGAAGACGGCCACGATCAGCCAGGTGGGCGAGACGTAGACCGGGATGCCGAACGGCCGTCCCATTCGCAGTCCGGGGGAGCCATTCACAGGGGTACTCATGGTGGTCGTCTTCCCTCCTTGGCCTTGATGGTACGCGCCGGGAGGTGAGCGCAGGCCATGCCCGACGCGGGCACCCGGTGCCTTGGGGAGGGATTCTGTCGGCTCGGTGGCCTACAGTGCGGGACATGGCCCTCACCGAAGAGCGCGCGATCATCGGCGCCCTTTCCCCTTCCCGTGCCGGCGATTTCATGACGTGTCCGCTGCTCTACAGGTTCAGGGTGATCGACCAGCTGCCCGAGCGGCCCTCCGCCGCGGCGGTCCGCGGCACCCTCGTGCACGCCGTCCTCGAGCGGCTGTACGACCTGCCCGCCGAGGCGCGCACGGTGGCCGCGGCGCAGGAGCTGCTGGAGCCGCAGTGGCGGCGGCTACTGGAGGAGGAGCCGGAGTACGCCGGGCTGTTCGCCGACGACGACGAGCGGGAGGGCTGGCTCACGCAGGCCCGGGGAATGGTGGACCGCTACTTCACGCTGGAGGACCCGCGCCGCCTGGAGCCCGCGGAGCGGGAGATGTACGTCGAGGCGGTGCTGGACAGCGGGCTGCTGCTGCGCGGCTACATCGACCGGCTCGACGTCGCGCCCACCGGCGAGGTGCGGGTCGTCGACTACAAGACGGGCAGCGCGCCGGGGCCGGAGTTCGAGGCCAAGGCGCTGTTCCAGATGAAGTTCTACGCCCTCGCGCTGTGGCGGCTGCACGGGAACGTGCCGCGGATGCTCCAGCTGATGTACCTCGGCAACGGTGAGATCATCCGGTACGTGCCCGACGAGGCCGACCTGCGGGCCACCGAGAGGAAGGTCCAGGCCCTCTGGGAGGCGATCGAGCGCTCGCTGCGGTCCCGTGAGTGGCGGGCCAGGCGCTCGCGGCTGTGCGACTGGTGCGACCACCAGGCGCTGTGCCCCGAGTTCGGCGGCACTCCCCCGCCCGTCCCCGCGCGGGAGCCGGGGCTCAGCTCGCGCAGGAGCAGCCACCGGGCCGCCAGCGACGAGCTGTGACGGGGGCACGCCGGTTGACATGGTGACCGGCGCTCCGGCTCATCCGTTCGGACGAGCCGCATATCCGCCCACGGCAGGGGCGGACTCCCAGGATGGGTCCGTAAATTTGGATCCGTGCGTCCCACCCCCGGTAGTCCGAGATCTCGGATCCGATCTCACCATCTGATCAACGACTCGGTTCTGGCGGTGGCCCTGACCGCGGCCTCGCTCGCGCTCATCCCGCTGATGGGGTCCGTGCTGTGGCCGGATTCCTCCGTCCCCCAGCTGCGGGACCCCGACGCGCTCAGCCTCGTCCTGGCGGCGCTGTGCACGCTGCCGGTGGCGGCGCGCCGCCTCTGGCCGTTGCTCGCTCTCACGTTCACCACGCTGCCCGACCTGGCTCTCCAGGCACTGGGCCACAGCCCCGGCCTGCGTGGTGTCGCGGCGCTCATCCTCCTCTACTCCGTGGCCGCGCATCGCGGGCTCGCGCTCAGTCTGATCGCCCTGGCCGTCACCGGCCTCGGGTACGCCGTGGGCGTCCTGCTGAGCGGGGAGCCGGCCTCGTGGACGGATCACGTCATCGTCGTCGTGCTGACCATGCTGTGCTGGATGGGCGGCCGCAGCGTCCGGCTGCGCCGGGCCTACCTGGCCGAGTTGGTGGACCGTACCGACCGGCTGGAGCGCGCGCGGGAGGCCGACACCCGGGCCGCCAGGGCCGAGGAGCGGTCCCGCATCGCCCGTGAGCTGCACGACGTCGTGGCGCACCACGTCAGCGTCATGACCGTCCAGGCCGCGGCAGCGCGCAAGATGCTGGCCGTCAAGCCGGACGTGGCCCGCGACGCGCTCACGGCCATCGAGGAGATGGGACGCACGGCGATGGCGGAGATGCGCAGCATCGTGGGGGTGCTGCGCACCGACGGCCCGGCGGAGCTCGGGCCGCAACCCGGCGTGCAGGACGTGCCCACGCTGGTCGAGCAGATGCGGGAGGCGGGCCTGCGCACCCAGCTGAGCGTCGAGGGCGACGTCGGAGGCGCCGCCGAGGGCAAGGAGCGGGCGCTGCCTCCCGGCGTGGACCTGGCGGCCTACCGCCTCATCCAGGAGGCCCTCACCAACAGCCTCCGGCACGCCGGTCCCGCCGCCAGGGCGTGGGTGACCGTACGCCGGGAGAGCCGCGAACTGCTGGTCCATGTGGAGGACGACGGGCGCGGCCCGGCGGCGGAGCAGCGGCCACCGGGACGGACCGGTCACGGTCTCGTGGGCATCAGGGAGCGAGTCGCCCTTTATGGTGGAGTCCTGCGGATCGGTCCTCGCGACGGGGGCGGGTTCGAGGTCAGCGCCCGTTTCCCCCTCAAGGACAGATGATGCCCATCAGAGTGCTGCTGGTGGACGACCAGCCGCTGCTGCGTACCGGATTCCGCTTCATCCTTGAGGCCGAGCAGGACGTCACCGTGGTCGGCGAGGCGGGTGACGGGGCGACGGCGATGGAGCAGTCACGGGCGCTCCTGCCCGACGTCATCCTCATGGACGTCCGCATGCCGGGCATGGACGGCATCGAGGCGACCCGCCGCATCGTCAGGGAGGCGGCGGCGAGCGCGCACGTGCCGAAGGTCCTCGTGCTGACCACGTTCGACCTGGACGAGTACATCGTGGAGGCGCTGCGCGCCGGGGCCAGCGGGTTCCTGCTGAAGGACGTGCCGCCCGACGATCTCGTCCAGGCCATCCGCGTGGTCGCCGCGGGAGACGCGATCGTCGCGCCGAGCGTCACGCGGCGGCTCCTCGACCGGTTCGCCACCCGGCTGCCGTCCGCGCACGAGCGTGCGATCCCGGCGCGGCTGGACCGGCTGACCGAGCGTGAGCTCGAGGTGCTCCAGCTCATCGCCAAGGGCATGTCCAACGCCGAGATCGCGGCGAAGCTGGTGGTCAGCGAGACCACCGTGAAGACGCACGTCGGCAACGTGCTGACGAAGCTGTCCCTGCGCGACCGGGTGCAGGCCGTGGTGCTGGCCTACGAGACCGGGCTGATCACGCCGGGGACCCGTTCCTGACGGGCCCACCGGCGTGATCGGGCGTCACTCCGCCGCGGTGCCGTCCCCGGCCGCGGGGCCGCCGTCCGCGGTCACGAGGCCCTCCCCGGTCGTGGAGACGGCCCCCGGCGCCGGCGCGTTCTCCGGGAAGTGACACGCCACCTGGTGGCCGGTCGCGAGCGCCAGCAGCGGCGGCTCGACCTGCGAGCAGATCTCCTGCGCCTTCCAGCAGCGGGTGTGGAAGCGGCAGGCGGGCGGCGGGTTGAGCGGCGACGGGACGTCGCCCTGCAGCCGGATGCGCTCGCGCTCCTTGCGCCGCTTCGGGTCGGGGATCGGCACGGCCGACAGGAGCGCGTTGGTGTACGGATGCATCGGCGACTCGTACAGGCTCTTGCGGTCGGCCAGCTCGACGATCTTGCCGAGGTACATGACCGCGACCCGGTCGCTGATGTGCCGGACCACCGACAGGTCGTGCGCGATCACCACGTAGGTGAGGTCGAGCTCGTTCTGCAGGTCCTCCAGGAGGTTGACCACCTGCGCCTGGATCGACACGTCCAGCGCGGACACCGGCTCGTCGGCGATGATGAGCTTCGGCTTGAGCGCGAGGGTGCGGGCGATGCCGATGCGCTGGCGCTGGCCGCCGGAGAACTCGTGCGGATAACGGTTGTAGTGCTCCGGGTTGAGCCCGACCAGTTCCAGGATCTCCTGGACGGCCTTCTTCGTGCCCTGCTCGGTCTTGATCCCCTGGATCCGGAACGGCGCGCCGACGATGGCGCCGACCGTGTGCCGGGGGTTCAGCGAGCTGTAGGGGTCCTGGAAGATCATCTGCACGTCGCGGCGGAGCGGGCGCATCCGCCCCTGCGACGCGTGGGTGATGTCGTGGCCCTCGAAGACGATCTTTCCGCCGGTCGGCTCGATCAGCCGTGTGATCAGCCGCCCGGTCGTCGTCTTGCCGCAGCCCGACTCGCCCACCAGGCCGATCGTCTCGCCCTTGACGACGTCGAAGCTGACGCCGTCCACGGCCTTGACCGCTCCGACCTGGCGCTTGAGCAGTCCCTTGGTGATCGGGAAGTGCTTCTGCAGGTTCTGAACACTCAGCAGAGGGTCCGTCACGATACCTCCTTCGTCGGCTCGTGACGGATCGTGCCGTGTCGACCGGCTCGCTCGCTACGCGCGCTCACGATGCCTCCAGGTTGGGCTTGATCTCGTTCTCCCAGACGGCCCGCCGGACGTCCCGGGGCAGATGGCAGCGCACCAGGTGGCCGCCCTCGCTCTCCAGGAGCGCCGGCACCTCGGTGGTGGACTTGCCGCCGGTGCGGTCCTCGTACGCGCAGCGCGGGTGGAAGGCGCACCCCTGCGGCACGTTGATCAGCGAGGGCGGCGTGCCCTTGATCGGGACGAGGCGTTCGGTGCGCTCCCGGTCCAGCCGTGGCATCGATCCCAGCAGGCCCCAGGTGTACGGGTGCTCCGGCCGCTCGAAGATGTCCTCGGCCGTGCCGTACTCGATGGCCTTTCCGGCGTACATCACGAGGATGTCGTCGGACAGCTCGGCCACCACGCCCAGGTCGTGGGTGATGATGATCAGCGCGGCGTTGAAGTCGCGCTGCAGATCCCGCATCAGGTCGAGGATCTGCGCCTGCACGGTGACGTCCAGCGCCGTGGTGGGCTCGTCGGCGATCAGCAGCTCGGGGTCGCAGCTCAGCGCCATGGCGATCATCGCGCGCTGCCGCATACCGCCGGAGAACTCGTGCGGGTAGCTGTCCACCCGCCGGTCGGGCTGCGGGATGCCGACCCGGTCGAGCATGTCGATCGCGTGCTTGCGCGCGACCTTCTTGCTCACGTTGTGGTGGATCCGGTACGCCTCGATGATCTGGGCGCCGACCGTGTAGAACGGGTGCATCGCGGACAGCGGATCCTGGAAGATCATCGCCATCTTCTTGCCCCGCAGGGTCCGTACGTGCTCGGCGCTGGCGCTGACCAGCTCCTCGCCGTCCAGCCAGATCTCACCGGAGATCTTCGCCGGGCCGCCCTTGTGCAGGCCGAGGATGCCGAGGCTGGTGACGCTCTTGCCCGAGCCGGACTCCCCGACGATGCCGAGGGTCTTGCCCCGCTCCAGGCTGTAGGAGAGCCCGTCCACGGACTTGACCAGGCCGTCGTCGGTCGGGAAGTGGATCCGCAGGTCCTTCAGTTCCAGGAAGGTCACGAGAGCCTCACCCTCGGGTCGACCACCGCGTACAGCAGGTCGACGATCAGATTCGCCACGACGACGAAGAACGCGGCGAACAGCACCACGCCCATGACCTTGGGCAGGTCCTGGCTGTTGATCGCGTCGATGGCGTACTTGCCCATGCCGGGCAGCGAGTACGTGCTCTCGGTGAGCACCGCGCCGCCCAGGAGGAGGCCGACGTCGAGGCCGAAGATCGTCAGGATCGGGGTGAGCGCGCCGCGCAGGCCGTGCTTGAGCACCACCGTGCGCTCGGCCAGCCCCTTGGCCCGGGCCGTTCGGATGTAGTCCTCGTTCATCGTCTCCAGCATCCCGGCCCGGGTGAGCCGCGCGTATCCGGCGGCGTACAGGAAGGCGAGGGTGATCCACGGCAGGATGAGGCTGTACGCCCAGTCCACGGGATTTTCGAAGAACGGGGTGAAACTGCCGCCGGGGGCGGTGATCTCGAATGGGTAGCCGTAGCTGAACACCACCAGCGACGCCATTCCCGTGAAGAAGATGGGCAGCGACACCCCTCCGAGCGCGATGGTCATCGCGGCCCGGTCGAAGAAGCTTCCCCTCCGCAGAGCGGAGACCACTCCTGTCGCCACGCCCGCGAGCACCCAGATGACCGCGGCGCCTAACGCGAGTGACATCGTCACCGGCACGCGGTCCAGCAGGTCGGGCCAGACCGGCAGCCGGGTGAGGAAGGAGTAGCCGAAGCAGGGAGCGGGGCACTGCTCCACCCCCGGGCCGTAGTCGTACTCCGAGCCCGCGACGATGCCCTTGGCGAATCGTCCGTACTGCACGACCAGGGGATCGTAGAAACCGAGTTTCTCAGCGGCGATCTTCACCTGTTCGGCGTTCGCGGTACGGCCGACGTAGCGCGTGGCGAGGCTCTCCGGTGTCGCGCCCGCCAGGCGCGGCACCAGGAAGAAGATGGCGAACGTGACGATGCTCACGATGGTGAGCATCGCGGCCGCCCAGATCAGCCGCCTGATGATGTATGTGACCACAATCCCCCCGGCTCCGGGGGCCGGCTCGGACGAGCCGGCCCCCTTGCCGCGTTCACGTGTCTGTCGGATCGGTTACGCGACTACTTGACGCCGAGGCCCAGGTAGTCGTACATGCCGTAGGCGTCGTTCACGAAGATGTTCGTCGCGTTCTTGCTGCGCACGAGCAGGCTCTTCGTCCAGATGCCCGGGAGGATGTAGGCGCCCTCCATGACCTTCTTGTCGATCGCGGTCCAGATGGCGTCGCGCTTGGTCTTGTCGGTCTCCGCCATCGCCTGGTCGAGCAGCTTGTCGACCTCGGGGTCCCGGACGCTGATGTTCGAGGAACCGCCGGTGTCACGGATGACGCGGCTGTCCACGATCTGGCCGAGGAAGCCGAAGCCGTCGGGCCAGTCCGACATCCAGCCGTTCTGGGCGAGGCCGATCTTGTTGTCCTTGGCGTAGCCCGGCTTGCCGGCGTACAGCGCGAAGTAGTCCGCCTGCGGGAACGGCTTGAGGGTCAGCTTGATGCCGACCCGGCCCAGGGCCTGCTGCAGCGCCTCGGCCGCGGCCTTCTCGTTCGGACGCTCGGCGCGGTAGGAGATGTTGGTCTCGAAACCGTCCGGCTGGCCGCAGGCCGTCAGGTGCTCCTTGGCCTTGGCCAGGTCGCCCTTGTTGTCGGCGCCCGGCGGGTAGAGGTTGAAGTCCTCGTGGCCCGGGATCGCCGGCGGCAGCAGGCTGGTCGCGATCTGGCCGCCCGCGACCTCGCCGCCGAACGCCGTCTGGTAGTCCACCTTGTTCGCGGCGTACTGGACGGCCTTGCGGCAGTCGATGTTGTCCAGCGGGGGCACGTTGCCGTTGATCGACGTGTACCAGAGGCGGGTGCTCGTCGGGTTGTCGGAGGCGGCCTTGACCGCCGGGTCGCCGAGGACCCGGCCGAGCGCGGCCTGCTTGATGCCGGTGCCGATCACCGCGACGTCGAGGTCGCCGGACAGGATCCGGTTGTCGATGTCGTCGGCGTTGACGTTCGTCGAGACCTCGAAGCCGTCAGGCAGCGCCGGGCGGTTCGGGTCGGTGGCCGGGTCCCAGTTGGGGTTGCGGACCAGCGTGAAGCCCTTGCCGATCTCGTTCTTCTGGAACATGTACGGCCCGGACGCGATGATGTGCTCGCGGTACTTCGCGCCGGTGTCCTTGGCCTCGGGGACCGGGATGGTCGCCGGAAGCTGGGCGAAGTAGTCGAAGTTGCTCAGCGGCTGCTTGAGGTGGAAGACGATCGTCTGGTCGTCCGGCGTCTCGATCGCCTTGTCCGTGTTGACGCCCTTGGACTTGTACGGACCCTTGTAGTCCTTCGGCAGGTCCAGGAAGTCGTTGAAGTAGGTGTACCCGTCGGGGAACACCTCCTTGTCGAGCGAGCGCAGCACGCCGTACTTGACGTCCTTGGACGTGATCGGCGTGCCGTCCTCGAACTTGACACCCGACTTGATCTTGTACGTCCAGGTCTTGGCGTCGTCGCTCGGCGTGCCCATGCCCTCGGCCAGGTCGGGCGTGAGCTCGTTGCCCTCCTTGCCCGGCGCCGACTTGAACATCAGCAGCGAGCGGCCGTAGAGCCGGACGAAGTTCCAGGAGTAGCCGTAGTACGTGTCGCCGGGGTCGAGCGAGTCCCAGTCACCCTCGTTGGCGAACTTGAGGACACCGCCCTTCTTGTCGGACGGGTTGACGATTCCGGTGAGGGCGGCGTTGAACTCCGCCTTCGCCCCATCGGCGGCCGGCTTCGCCGAGTCCTTCGGCGTCGTGCTGCTGCCGCCGCCGCAGGCCGACAGCGCGAGGGCGAGCACCGCGCCCACGGCCGCCGCGCCTGTCGTGGTTCTTCTCTTCATCTACAACCCCTTGGTTTCGGAGCGGGGAACAACAGGGAATCGGGTGAGCTCAGCGGGCCTTCGGGTCGAGGGCGTCCCTCAGCCCGTCACCGAACAGGTTGAACGCCAGAACGGTGATGAAGATCGCCATGCCCGGGAAAAGCATGAAATAGGGCATCGTGTAGAAGCGGACGGCGTCCGACAACATGCCACCCCACGTCGGTGTCGGCGGGCGGACGCCGACGCCGAGGAACGACAGCGACGCCTCGAACACCACGTTCGTCGGGATGAGCAGCGTCGCGTAGATGAGGATGGGCGCCACCAGGTTCGGGAGGATCTCCCGGAAGATGACGTACGACCCGCGGGCCCCGAGACTGCGCGCCGCGTCGACGAACTCGCGCTCGCGCAGCGACAACGTCTGCCCGCGGATGATCCGGCCGATGTAGGGCCAGTTGAAGAAGCCGATGACGAAGACCAGCAGCGCCACGCGCAGGGTGTCGCCGGTCAGGCCGAACGCGTCGTCCGGGATGATGCCGGCCAGCGCCATGGCGAAGACCAGGATCGGGAAGGCCAGGAAGACGTCCATCGTCTTGCTGATGATCGAGTCGACCAGGCCCCCGAAGTAGGCCGCCGTGACGCCCAGCAGCGTTCCGATGACGACCGACAGCAGGGTGGCCAGGAAGGCGATCAGCAGCGAGATGCGCGCGCCGTACACGATCCGGCTGAAGATGTCGCGCCCGTTGACCGGCTCGACGCCGAAGAGGTGCTCGGCGCTGATGCCCGTGCCGTCCTTGGGCGCCATGGTCGAGGAATCGATGAGATCGGAGTTGAACTGGATGGGGTCGTGCCCGAACAGCCCGACGATGAGGGGCGCGAAGACGGCGACCAGGATCAGGAAGATCACGACCAGCCCGCCCGCGATGGCGATCTTGTCGCGCTTCAGCCGCATCCAGGCGATCTGCCCCAGCGAGCGCCCCTGGATGGCCGTGGCGCTCACGCCGGCGACCGTGGGCACCGGCGCGGGATCGGTCGGCGTGGCCGGCACGTCGAGCGGCGCGGTCACCGGAGCTCCCCGTTCCCGTCCGCCGGAAGCGTGTTCCGCTTCACGGCGAATCCCGGCGTCGACTCCACGACCGAAGTGCGGTGCGTATTGATGACCCTGCTGCGCGCGGCCATGCGTGTCGGCCCCCTGGGTTCCAGACGTTATCCCGTGGTCCCGGAAGGCACGCCGGTCCCAGAAGGGAGAATCTACGTCCTGAACTGGGTAAACAAGCCCACAAGGGGCCTATGTGGCCCAACTGTGATTGACGCGAAACTCATTCGTATTGATCTTGAAAGGAATGTCAGAAACCGATGCCGGTTACGTCTCGGAACCGTGACATTCCCACCATCCGAGATTTCGCGAGCATCGCTCAGCTGATGCCGCGTCGCTTGAGGATGTCCTCGATGTCGGAGAAGTCATCCGCCGGAGCCGGCTTGGCGGGCCGCTCGATCGGCGTGGTCTTCCCACCGGGCGCCGCGGCGGGCGTGCCGGTGGGCGTCGGCGCGGAGGCCTCCTCCCCGGCGGTTCCCTTGCGGTCCCGCGCCAGAGCGCGCCCGCGCAGGGCGCCGGAGACGACGAAGAGCAGGGCGGAGAGCCCCGCGAGGACGATCCCCGTCCAGACCATCGGCGACAGGACCAGTCCGGTCACGAAGGACACGAGCGAGGAGATCACGTTCCACAGCGTCTTGAGCGCCCCGGTCAAGTACGCGGCGAGCGGCAGCAGCGCCCACGCCGTGGCACGCAGCCCCGCGGCCAGCCCCCTGCGACGGAACGCCAGATAGCTCAGCACGATCCCCACGGCGGTGAGTGCGGCGCACAGCGGCATCCACGCGATCTGGTCAAAGGACATAACAGGCTCCTCTTACGGCGTTCGTTCCATCCTGGCACGCTCCGCCCGCCTGCGAGCGCCCCGAGATCACCACCGAGCCCCGAGATGCCCCTGAGATTCCCGCGGGGAACCCTGAGACGTCCGCGAGGAGCCATCCGACCATCGCTACGCGCGCGATCAGGCGATGAGACCGCGTAGGAGCGCGACGTCCACGTGGCGCAGCGAGGGCACGACGATCCGTCCGGGGGCGGGGTCGATGGCCACCAGGCTGGGCACCGCGACCACCTGGCATCCCGCCGCCGACGCGGACGCCACGCCGTTCGGGGAGTCCTCCAGTACGGCGCAGCGCGCCGGATCGACGGAGAGCAGGCCCGTCGCGGTCAGGTAGGGCTCGGGATGCGGCTTGGTCCAGGTGACGTCGTCCGCCGTGACGATGACGTCGAAGTGCTCGCGGCCGATGGTCTTCAGCACCGAGTCCGCGATCACCCGCAGCGACGAGGTGACCAGCGCGATGGGCACGCCCTCGTCGGCGACCGCCCGGAGCAGTTCGAGTGCTCCCGGCATGGTGACGACTCCGTCCGCGAGCCGCCGCTCCATGCCGTCGAGCAGCCACTCCCCGATCAGGGACGGGGCCACCTCGGCCCCGGTCATCGCGAGCATGTAGGCGACGCTGCGCTCCCACGACCCGCCCACGAGCTGTTCCTGGTGCTCGGGCCCCCAGGTGCCGCCGAGGCGGGTCACCACCTCGGATTCCACCTCGAACCACACCTTCTCGGTGTCGACGAGCAGTCCGTCCATGTCGAAGAGAACCGCGTCCAAGCTTCCCCCTTGCCCGCTTCGCCGTACCGCGTGATCGAGGCGCGTCGCGCATGCCGGGGGGACCCCGCGTGATCACGATCAATGGGTGTGCAGGTCAGCCATGCTATACGGCCCAGGCCACAAGATCACGCGGGGGGACGGTCAGACGTTGAAGTACTTCGCCTCCGGGTGGTGGACCACCAGAGCCGAGGTGGCCTGCTCGGGGTGCAGCTGGAACTCCTCCGACAGCGTGACGCCGATGCGCGAGGGGTCGAGCAGCTCCATGACCTGAACCTGGTCCTCCAGGTTGGGGCAGGCCGGGTAGCCGAAGGAGTAACGGCACCCGGCGATGTTGACCTTGAGCATGTCGGCCAGGGACTCGTCGCCCCCGATGCCCAGCTCGGAGCGCACGCGGGCGTGCCAGTACTCGGCGAGCGCCTCGGTGAGCTGGACGGACAGGCCGTGGAGTTCGAGGTACTCGCGGTAGGAGTCCTTCGCGAACAGCTCGGCGGTGGCCTCGCTGATCCGGTTGCCCATCGTCGCCACCTGGAAGGCGACCACGTCGACCTCGCCGGAGTCGCGCGACCTGAAGAAGTCGGACAGGCACAGGTGCCGGTCCCGGCGCTGGCGCGGGAACGTGAAGCGGGTCCGCTCGTTGCCGGCGTCGTCGAGGATGATCAGGTTGTCGCCCTCACTGACGCACGGGAAGTAGCCGTACGCGACCGCGGCCTCAAGCAGCCCCTCGGTCTGCAGCCGCTCCAGCCACATGCGCAGCCGCGGCCGGCCCTCGAGCTCGACGAGCTCCTCGTAGGACGGTCCGTCGCCGCCGCGCGCGGCCTTGAGGCCCCACTGGCCCATGAACGTGGCGCGCTCGTCGAGGAAGGAGGCGTAGTCGGCCAGCGGGATGCCCTTGACGACCCTGTCGCCGAAGAAGGGCGCCGTGGGCACCGGATTGTCGGCGGCGACGTCGGACCTGGCCGGCAGGTCCTCGACCGCGGTGCGGGTGAGGACCGCGCCGGTCTTCACCCTGCGGGTGCGCAGCGCGGGCAGCTCGGCGCCCTGCTCGCCCCGCTTGACCGCCATGAACGCGTCCATCAGCCGCAGGCCCTCGAAGGCGTCCCTGGCATACCTGACCTCGCCCTGGAACAGGTCGGCCAGGTCCTGCTCGACGTACGCCCGGGTCAGCGCGGCACCGCCGAGGAGCACGGGGTACTTCTCGGAGATCCCCCGGACGTTCATCTCCTCGAGGTTCTCCTTCATGACGACCGTCGACTTCACCAGAAGCCCGGACATGCCGATCACGTCGGCCTTCTTGTCCTCCGCGGCCTCCAGGATCGCCGACACCGGCTGCTTGATGCCGAGGTTGACCACCTCGTAGCCGTTGTTGGACAGGATGATGTCCACGAGGTTCTTGCCGATGTCGTGCACGTCGCCCTTGACGGTGGCCAGGACGATGCGGCCCTTGCCGTCGCCCTCCAGGCGCTCCATGTGGGGCTCCAGGTAGGCGACCGCGTTCTTCATGACCTCGGCCGACTGGAGCACGAACGGCAGCTGCATCTCGCCGGAGCCGAACAGGACGCCGACGGTCTTCATGCCGTCGAGCAGCACGTCGTTGATGATCTCCAGGGCGGGCCGCTGGGCGAGCGCCTCGTCCAGGTCGGCCTCCAGGCCCTTGCGCTCACCGTCGACGATGCGGCGCTTGAGACGCTCCCACAGCGGGAGCCCGGCCAGCTCGGCGGCCTTGCCCGCCTTCAGCGCGGCGGCGTCGACGCCCTCGAACAGCTCCATGAACCGCTGCAGCGGGTCGTAGCCCTCACGCCGCCGGTCGTAGACCATGTCGAGCGCGACCTGGCGCTGCTCGTCGGGGATCCGCGCCATCGGCAGGATCTTGGAGGCGTGCACGATCGCCGAGTCGAGCCCGGCGTTGACGCACTCGTGCAGGAACACGCTGTTGAGCACCATGCGCGCGGCCGGGTTCAGGCCGAACGACACGTTGGAGACGCCCAGAGTGGTCTGCACGGTGGGGTGGCGGCGCTTGAGCTCGCGGATCGCCTCCATGGTCTCGATGCCGTCGCGCCGGGTCTCCTCCTGGCCGGTGGCGATCGGGAACGTGAGGCAGTCGACGATGATGTCCTCGACCCTCATGCCCCAGTTGTGCACCAGGTCCTCGATGAGGCGGTCGGCGATCCTGACCTTGCCCTCGGTGGTGCGGGCCTGGCCCTCCTCGTCGATGGTCAGCGCCACGACCGCCGCGCCGTGCTCCCTGACCAGGCGCATGATCCGGGTGAACCGCGAGTCGGGGCCGTCGCCGTCCTCGTAGTTGACCGAGTTGACGATCGCGCGGCCGCCGAGCATCTCCAGGCCGGCCTCGATGACGGCGGGCTCGGTGGAGTCGATCACGATCGGCAGGGTGGAGGCGGTGGCGAACCGGAACGCCAGCTCCTTCATGTCGTTCACGCCGTCGCGGCCGACGTAGTCGACGCACAGGTCCAGCAGGTGGGCGCCGTCGCGGGCCTGCGCCCTGGCGATCTCGACGCACTCCTCGTGGTTGCCCGCGAGCATCGCCTCGCGGAACGCCTTTGAGCCGTTGGCGTTGGTCCGCTCGCCGATGGCGAGGAAGGAGGTGTCCTGGCGGAACGGCACGTGCTGGTAGAGCGAGGAGGCGCCGGCCTCGGGACGGGGGCGCCTGGCCTCGCGACCCCGGCCGCGGACGCGCTCGACGACGTGCCGCAGGTGCTCGGGAGTGGTGCCGCAGCAGCCGCCGATCAGGGCGAGGCCGTAGTCGCGGGTGAACGCCTCGTGGGCGTCGGCGAGCTCGCCCGGGCTGAGCGGGTAGTAGGCGCCGTCGGAGGTGAGCTGCGGCAGGCCCGCGTTCGGCATGCACGACAGCGGCACCCGGCAGTGCTTGGCCAGGTAGCGCAGGTGCTCGCTCATCTCGGTCGGCCCGGTGGCGCAGTTGAGGCCGATCACGTCGACGCCGAGCGGCTCGATCGCGGTCAGCGCGGCTCCGATCTCCGAGCCGAGCAGCATGGCGCCGTTGGTCTCGATCGTCACCTGGGCGATGATCGGCACGTCGCGTCCGGCCGCCTCGACGGCCCGCTTGGAACCCACGACCGCGGCCTTGACCTGGAGCAGGTCCTGGCAGGTCTCGATGATCAGCGCGTCGGCGCCCCCGGCGATCAGACCCGCCGCGTTGTCGCGGTAGGCGTCGCGCAGCGTGGCGTACGGCAGGTGCCCCAGCGTGGGCAGCTTGGTGCCCGGCCCCATCGAGCCGAGTACGAACCGGGGGTGGTCGGGGGTGGACCACTGGTCGGCCTGCTCACGGGCGAGCCGCGCGCCGGCCTCGGAGAGCTCGTAGATCCGGTCGGCGATGTCGTACTCGCCGAGCGCGGCGTGGTTGGCGTTGAAGGTGTTCGTCTCGACACAGTCGACGCCCACCGCGAGGTAGGCGTCGTGCACGGCCCTGACGATGTCGGGGCGGCTGACGTTGAGGACGTCGTTGCAACCCTCGTGACCCTGGAAATCGTCGATCGTGGGGTCGTAGGACTGCAGCATGGTGCCCATCGCCCCGTCGGCCACCAGCACGCGCTCGGACAGGGCTCTGCGGAAGGACGGTCCACTCGTCATGCGCCAAGCCTATCCGGATACGCGTCAGCGCTATTGAACGCGTAGGCCAATAGGAACGACCGGCGGCCCCCGCACGGTTCCCGGACTACCGCAGACGAACGATCATCATTGGGCGCGTGGGTGACGCCGGAGGCCCCTCACCGAATAGTCTTGGGGGAAGGCCATATCCCTGTGGGCCAGTGAGGAGGCGGCGCGTGATCGAGCTCGAAGGGCTCCCTGAGCTCGTCGACCCGGTGCTGATCGCCGCGTTCGAAGGGTGGAACGACGCGGGTGAGGCGTCCAGCGGAGTGCTCGCGCACCTCGAGTCGGAGTGGAAGGCGACTCCGCTGGTCGAGCTGGACCCGGAGGACTATTACGACTTCCAGGTGACCCGCCCGGTCGTGGAGATGGGCGACGACGGCCTGACCCGGTCCATCGTCTGGCCGACGACCCGGTTCCTCCTCGCCCGGCCACCGGGCGCCAAGCGCGACGTCGTGCTGCTTCGCGGCATCGAGCCGAACATGCGCTGGCGCTCGTTCTGCTCGGAGGTCGTGGGCCTGTGCCACGACCTCGGCGTGGACCTGGCGGTGCTGCTGGGCGCGCTGCTCAACGACTCGCCGCACACCCGCCCGGTGCCCATCGTCGGATCGGTGAGCGACGCGGGGATGGCCCGCGCGCTCAACCTCGACATGTCGAAGTACGAGGGCCCCACCGGGATCGTGGGCGTGCTCCAGCACTCCCTCGGCTCGGCCGGGCTGCGCACCGTTTCGCTGTGGGCGTCGGTGCCGCACTATGTGGCCCAGCCGCCGAACCCCAAGGCCACCCTGGCGCTGCTCCGCAGGATCGAGGACATGCTCGACATCCCGATGCCGTACGGCGACCTCGCCGAGGAGGCGAGGGCGTGGGAGCACGGCGTGGACGAGCTGGCCGCCCAGGACACCGAAGTCGCCGAGTACGTCAGGGAGCTGGAGGAGCGCAAGGACGCCACCGAGCTGCCGGAGGCCAGCGGTGACGCCATCGCGGCCGAGTTCGAGCGCTACCTCCGCCGCAGGGACCGCGGCACCGACGGCTGACCCTGCGGCGGGTCCGCCGCAGTGCTCCCTGATGACGCGGCGCATCGAGCGCGCGACGGCGAGGATCCGTCGCGCGTCGCGAAACAGGTGGCCACACCGATCAGGAATCGAGAAGCGCGGCCCTCCGAGCCGCGGCTAGCGTGACCGCCGTGGACATCACCATTCACCCGGGCTTCCTCCCGCACGACGACCCGGACCCGTCCCTGGCCTTCCATCGCGAGCGCCCGGACGTGGTCCCGGTGGCGCTCCTTCTCCTGCGGGCCGGACACGGTTGAGACGAACGGCCGGCGGCGAACCCGCCACCCCAGGCGATCGGGCCGTCCGTTCCCAGACTTCCCGTTCGAGTTCACGCCAGGCGCTCCCGACCGGACTGACGCCTCGACGGGCACGCCGCCGGCCGGGGCCCGGAGGCTTTACGGGCCGGAGCGCGGGAGAACCAGACGTACTACTGTTCGAATCTGGTTAGATCGAGCCAGGCGACGCCGACCGAGACCGCGAAGGCGGCCCACGTAACAGATGGAGAGACGATGAGCATGGCCACGAGGACCGACACGCAGTCGCCTGCGCCGCACGCCGCCGACAGCCACGATCTGATCCGCGTGCAGGGCGCGCGCGTGAACAACCTCAAGGACGTCACCATCGAGATCCCGAAGCGACGGCTGACGGTGTTCACCGGCGTCTCCGGCTCGGGCAAGAGCTCGCTGGTGTTCGGCACGATCGCCGCGGAGTCGCAGCGGATGATCAACGAGACCTACAGCGCCTTCGTGCAGGGCTTCATGCCGACGCTGGCGCGCCCCGAGGTCGACGTACTCGAAGGGCTGACAACCGCGATCATCGTCGACCAGCAGCGGATGGGCACCGACCCCCGCTCCACGGTCGGCACCGCCACCGACGTCAACGCGATGCTGCGCATCCTCTTCAGCCGGCTCGGGACGCCGCACATCGGCTCAGCCCAGGCGTTCTCCTTCAACGTCGCCTCGATCAGTGGAGCGGGTGCGGTCACCATGGAGCGCGCCGGACGGAACGTGAAGGAGCGTCGCAGCTTCAACGTCACCGGCGGCATGTGTCCGCGTTGCGAGGGCCGGGGCTCGGTCAACGACATCGACCTGACCCAGCTCTACGACGACGGCAAGTCGCTCAACGAGGGCGCTCTCACGATCCCCGGCTACACCATGGACGGTTGGTACGGCCGCATCTTCGGCGGCTGCGGCTTCTTCGACCCGGACAAGCCGATCCGCGAGTTCACCAAGAAAGAGCTGAACGACCTCCTCTACAAGGAGCCGACCAAGATCAAGGTCGATGGCATCAACCTGACCTACGAGGGTCTGATTCCGAAGATCCAGAAATCGATGCTGTCCAAGGACGTCGACTCGCTGCAGTCGCATATCCGGGCGTTCGTGGAGCGGGCGGTCACCTTCACCACCTGCGCCGAATGCGACGGCACCCGGCTCAACGAGGCGGCCCGGTCATCGAAGATCAGCGGGATCAGCATCGCCGACGCGTGCGCGATGCAGATCAGTGACCTGGCCACATGGGTTCGCGGCCTGGACGAGCCGTCGGTGGCGCCGCTGCTCGCCACGCTGCAGCACACGCTCGACTCGTTCGTCGGGATCGGGTTGGGCTACCTGTCGCTCGACCGGCCGTCGGGCACGCTGTCGGGCGGCGAGGCGCAGCGCGTCAAGATGATCCGCCACCTCGGCTCCTCACTCACCGACGTCACCTACGTCTTCGACGAGCCCACCACGGGCCTGCACCCCCATGACATCCAGCGGATGAACGACCTGCTGCTGCGGCTGCGGGACAAGGGCAACACGGTGCTGGTCGTGGAGCACAAGCCGGAGACGATCGCGATCGCCGACCACGTCGTCGACCTCGGCCCCGGCGCCGGTACGGCGGGCGGCACCGTCTGCTTCGAGGGCACCGTCGAGGGGCTGCGGGCCAGCGACACCATCACCGGCCGCCATTTCGACGACCGGGCCGCCCTCAAGGAGACGGTGCGGAAGCCCGCCGGCACGCTGGAGATCCGCGGCGCGACGGCGCACAACCTGCGCGGCGTCGACGTCGACATCCCGCTCGGGGTGCTTGTCGTCGTCACCGGCGTCGCCGGCTCCGGCAAGAGCTCGCTCGTGCACGGGTCGATCCCCGCCGGCGCGGGTGTGGTGTCGGTCGACCAGGGCGCGATCCGCGGCTCGCGACGGAGCAACCCGGCGACGTACACCGGACTGCTCGACCCGATCCGCAAGGCGTTCGCGAAGGCCAACGGCGTCAAGCCGGCGCTGTTCAGCGCCAACTCCGAGGGCGCCTGCCCCAGCTGCAACGGCGCGGGCGTCATCTACACCGACCTGGCGATGATGGCCGGCGTCGCCACCACCTGCGAGGAGTGCGAGGGGAAGCGGTTCCAGGCATCGGTGCTGGACCACCACCTCGGCGGCCGCGACATCAGCGAGGTGCTCGCGATGTCGGTGATCGAGGCCGAGGAGTTCTTCGGCTCAGGCGAGGCGCGCACGCCGGCCGCGCACGCCATCCTCAACCGGCTCGCCGACGTCGGGCTCGGCTACCTCAGCCTCGGCCAGCCGCTCACCACGCTGTCCGGCGGCGAGCGGCAGCGGCTCAAGCTGGCCACCCACATGTCCGAGAAGGGCGGCGTCTACGTCCTCGACGAGCCGACCACCGGCCTCCACCTCGCGGACGTCGAACAGCTGCTCGGCCTGCTCGACCGGCTCGTCGACTCCGGCAAGTCCGTCATCGTCGTCGAGCACCACCAGGCGGTCATGGCGCACGCCGACTGGATCATCGACCTCGGTCCCGGCGCCGGCCACGACGGCGGCCGGATCGTCTTCGAAGGCACACCCGCCGACCTCGTCGCGGCCCGCTCCACCCTCACCGGCGAGCACCTCGCGGCCTACGTCGGCACCTGACCGAGGCCCTCGGGGACACCGGCAGACGAGTTCTCTCATCTGTTTCGCAGGTCCCGGTGAACCGGCACGGGGTGTGTTCGACAGGGGCGAGCGGCTCCTCCCGTGCCGGTTCTGTCTTTGAGAATGGTGTCCATAAGATGTCCGGCCGGATGAGTCATCGCCCGTCCAGCCAGTCACCCGCCGACCCCG
Organism: Microtetraspora glauca; assembly: GCF_040656155.1. Lineage (NCBI taxonomy): Bacteria > Bacillati > Actinomycetota > Actinomycetes > Streptosporangiales > Streptosporangiaceae > Microtetraspora > Microtetraspora glauca. Next base: position 174,175 of record NZ_JBFALK010000009.1, on the reverse strand, counting down.
GCTCGACACGAGAGGAACAGCACGAATGGTGAACCGCGACGCCGCCGCGCTCGACGACCCGGTGGGCGCATCACTGCGCGGTCACCACGCACACCTTGCCCGCCGACTCGGCCGGGCTGCTACCTACCAGTCGGGAGTCGCGACCTTCTCCGCGGTAGCCGCCGACCCGGATCCGCAGGACTGGGCCGACCTCGCTCGACTGCTCGGCCGAGGCGAGCTCGCCGACATGTTCAGCCGCGCGGCGACACCGCCGCCGGACTGGGAGCCGGTCTTCGTCCTCGAAGGCCGCCAGATGATCTGGGCCGGCGACAGCCGACCTGATCACCTCCCTGCCGGGACCGGCGCCGAAGTGGTCGAACTCGGCGTGGACAGCGTGCCCGAGATGCTCGACCTCGTCGCGCGGGCCCAGCCCGGGCCATTCTGGCCGCGCACCCGCGAGTTCGGCACCTATCTCGGCGTCCGCGACAAGGGCACGCTGGTGGCGATGGCGGGCGAGCGACTCCGGCCACCGGGATGGACCGAGATCAGCGCCGTCTGCACCGCCCCAGAGGCACGCGGGCGAGGCTACGCCGCCCACCTGATCAGTGCGCTCGTCGCGCGTATCGTGGCTCGCCACGAACGTCCCTTCCTGCACGTGGCCGAGGCGAACACCGGCGCGATCGCCCTCTACGAGCGGCTCGGCTTCGAGACCCGCAAGCCCGTGACCTTCCAAGGGTTCCGCACGCCCTGACGGCCTCTGGCACTGAGATGCGTGCGCGGCAGGTGGGGGGCACGACCGAGCCTCTCGCTGGTGATGCCAAGATCACCGGCAGCTTCGCCTGCCGCCGAAATCCGGTCCGATCCTTCCCTGAGGCCGAACGGCGGAGACCCGCTCGGCCGGGTGCGAGCCGACAGCACTGACTGGGTGTTCACGGCGTTCGCGGAGACGCGGATACCGCCGAGGGCGAAGCCGGAGCTGCTCCACCAGCTCCAAGCGCACGTCTACGCGAGCTCGACTAGTTCTGTCGGGGGCCGTCGCGCCGCGCGAGCCGGCTGGGCCACCACATCCACCGGCCGGCGTCCAGCGTCAGCGCCGGGACCAGCAGCGAGCGGACCACCAGCGCGTCGAGCAGCACGCCGAACGCCACCAGGAACGCGAGCTGCAGCAGGAACAGGATGGGCAGCACGGCCAGCGCGGCGAACGTCGCGGCCAGCACCACCCCCGCCGACGTGATGACCCCGCCCGTCAGGGTCAGCGCGCGGAGCATGCCCTGGCGGTGGCCGTGCCGTACGGTCTCCTCCCGGGCCCGCGTCATCAGGAAGATGTTGTAGTCGATCCCCAGCGCCACCAGGAACACGAACGCGAACAGCGGGACGACGGGGTCGGCCCCGGGCAGGCCGAGGATGCCGTTGAAGACGAGCGCGCCCACTCCGAGCGCCGACGCGAACGACAGCACGGTGGTGGCCACGAGCGCCAGCGGCGCCACCAGTGAGCGGAGCAGCACGATCAGGACGCCCAGCACGACCAGCAGCACGAGCGGGATCACGACCCGCAGGTCGCGCGCGGAGGTGTCGAGCGTGTCGAGGGTGACCGCCGCGCTCCCGCCGACGAGCGCGCCTGCGCCCGGGACGGCGTGCACGGCGGCGCGCAGGTCGCGCACGATGTCCACCGCTCCGGTCGACCCCGCGGGCTCGGCGAGCGTGGCGTGGACGAGCGACCTGCCGTCCACGACCTTGGGCTCCGGCTTCGGTCCGCCGGCGTTGTCAGGCGCCCCCTCCGCGCTCCCGGTGACGGCCGCGACGGCCGTCACGCCGTCCACCTTCCCCGCCGCGGCGATCACCTGGTCCAGGTGGGACGCGTCGGCGAGGATGACGGCCGGGGTGGCCGAACCACTGGAGCCGAAGCCGCGTTCCAGGGTCCGCTGCGCGGTCACCGACTCGACCTCGGAGCGGAACACGTCGAGCTGTGCGGTCCCCTCGGCGCGGAACTGCGGGACGAACGCCGCGGCGACGGCGAGCAGCGCGACAGTGGCCGCCCAGTAGAAGCGAGGCCTGCGGTCGACGGTCGCGGCGACCCGGCTCCACAGCGGATGGTTCCGCACTCCGGCCGGTTCTGTGGCGCGCGCCGCCGGAGTGACGGCTTCTGAGGCGGCGGCTTCCGAGGCGGCGGCTTCCGAGATGGCGGCTTCCCCGGCGGGGCGCGGCCGTACCGGCCAGAAGGCGGCCCGGCCGAGGAGCAGCAGCACGGCCGGGAGGAAGGTCAGCGCCGCCACCAGCGCCGCGGCGATGCCGAGCGCGGCGACCGGCCCCAGACCGCGGTTGGACGACAGGTCACTGGCGAGCAGGCACAGCACGCCCAGGATGACGGTTCCGCCCGAGGCGAGGATCGGCTCGACTGTGCCGCGCAGCGCGGTCCGCAGGGCGTCGATCGGCCGCGCGTGCTCGTGCAACGCCTCCCGGTAGCGGGCGACGAGCAGCAGGGCGTAGTCGGTGCATGCGCCGACGACCAGGATGAACAGGATGCCCTGGCTCTGGCCGTTCAGCTTGATCCACCCGGCGTCGGCCATCACGTAGACGGCGACCGCCGCCAGCACCAGGCCGAGCATCGCCGAGACGATGACCACGAACGGCAGCAGCGGTGAGCGGTACACCGCGACGAGGATGATCAGCACGGCGCCCAGCGCGACGGCGAGCAGCGTGCCGTCGATCCCGCCGAAGGCGGCGCTGAGGTCGGCCGCGAGCGCTGCGGGGCCGCCCACCTGGACCTCCGCGCCACCCACCGCCGAGTCGGCGAGCAGCGTACGCAGCTCCTTGACCGCGGTGGACGGCTTGACCCGCTCCGACACGGGGACGACGAGTTGGGCGACGCGGTCGTCCTCGGTGCCGGGGATGGGGCCGACGATCCGGCCCTCGATCCAGGGCTGCGCGGCGAGCCTGGCGGCGTCCTTCGATATCTCGGCCAGTCGCGCCGCGGCCATCGGCTCGGGGACGGAGTAGACGACGATCGCGGGGACGGCCCCGCTGTCCTCGAACCGCTTCTGGGCCTCCTGCACCTCTGTGGACTCCGCCCCGATCGGGAGGAAGGCGGCCGAGTCGTTGCTCTGCACCTCCGCCAGCCGGCCCATGAAGGATCCGAGCGGGCCGACCCCGGCTATCCACACCAGGGCGATGAGGATGGCGGCTCCGTACCAGACTCTCCGTCTCCGCCGGCTCTGACCAGGGTCGACGGGCTCCTTCGGCCGCGATCCTGGCCGCCTTGTCAGGCCGTCGTGGATGGTCATCCCGCCCCCCGTGGATCCGCGGCGCCATCGCCGCGAACGCTTCCCGCGTCTGATTGACTCGATAATCAAGATGCTTGGAAAGCAAGATACATCAGCGTCGAGGGATGGGAGTGCGACGGGCCGGAGCTACGGCGGGGTCAACGGAGCGCGGGGGCGGCCCGCGCGGAGCAGCGCCGCCGGGCGGTGGACCCGCCCTAGAATTCCTGTGCGACGACACGAACGAGACGACGACCCCGCCCCGCGATCCGCCGCGCCGACCCCGTTGGAGACGAATGGACAGCGCCCCGGGATCCGGTCGGCCGGAACAACCGGACACGCGACCCGAGAGCCGATCCGAGACGCAGGCTGAGACCCGACCTGGCCCACGGCCTGAGACACCGCCTGAAGCCGGGCGTGACTCACGGCCTGAGACACGGCCTGAGAGGCAGGCTGAGACACGGCCTGAGAGGCAGGCTGAGACACGGCCGGAGAGGCAGGCTGAGACACGATCCGGCACAGGGGCCGACGCCGAGAGCCCGGAACCGGTCCGATCCCGCGAGAGCCTCTATCTCGCGATCCAGGGCGACGGGCAGCGGCTCGCCGCCGGCCTCATCCGGCTGCTGCACGCCATGTCGGCCGGCCTCGACCTCAACCCCACGGACTTCCAGTGCTACATGCTGCTGCGAAGCGCGGGGGCGATGACCCCAGGAGAGATCGCGCAGTGGCTGAAGCTCGCCACCGGCTCGGTCACCGGCCTCATCGACCGGATGGAGGCGCGCGGCCTGGTCGTACGCGACCGCCACCCCGAGGACCGGCGCAAGGTGGTGGTGCGGCTGGCCGACCCGTCCGGCTCCATGTCCGCGGAGGACAACCCGCTGGGGATCCGCGATGCCATGACCGCCATGCACGCCCGGTATTCCGAGGTCGAACTGGAGATCATCGCGGACTGGCTGAACCGCCTCGGAGACACCCTCAACGAGATCTCGGCCGGCATGTACCGCGAGTGACGCGTGTCGAGCCGCCGGTTCCGGACAGCGCTCGCCGTAGGACGGGCTCGGGCGCTCGCGGCAGACGGTCTCCGGGCTGCGCTACCGCGCGACGGGCTCCGGGCTGCGCTACCGCGCGACGGGCTCCGGGCGGCAGGCCGTACCGGCGACCGTCGCCGCCACCTCGTCGAACCGCGTCCACACCAGCGCGGCGAGGTCGTCGTCGGCGCCCAGCGGCTCGCTGACCAGGTCGGCGCCGCTCTCGCTCAGCCGGGTGTGGAAGAACCCGGGGGCGAGCAGGTAGGACGCGATCACGGCGCGCGGCGCCGGGCCCGTCCGCACCCCGTCGAGCGCCTCGCCGATCGTGGGGCTCCCGTTGGCGGCGAAGGCCGCGGTGACCGGACGCGACAGCCGTACGGCGAGCAGGCGGGCGGCGGCCCGCACGTCGTCGAGCGCGGCGGGGTCAGAAGACCCGGCCGCGCCGAGGATCACCGCGTCGCAGGGGCGCAGCCCGGCGGAGGCGAGCCGCCGTGCGAGCACCGAGGCGAGCAGCGGGTGAGGTCCGAGGCGCCCGGCCACGACGGCGTCCGGCCGGGCACGGGCGACCACCGCGGGCAGGTCGATGTGCGCGTGGTATCCGCCGGCGAGTAGCAACGGAACGACCACGACCGGACCGCGTACACAGGCCAGCACCTCGGTGAGGGGCGGCGAGCTGATCTCCAGGAAGCCGAGCTCGACCGGCGTGCCGGGCCGCGCGCGGCGCACCCGTCCGGCGACGGCGGCCATGACCGCCGCCCACCGGGGGTCGCGGGCGCCGTGCGCGGCGAGGACGAGGGTCGTCACCGCTCGTCCCGGTCGCAGGCCAGCCGGTAGCCGCGCTTGACCACGGTCTCGACGATCCCTGCCGGGCCGAGACCGCGGCGCAGCCGTGTGATGGCCATCTCGACGGCGTGCTCGGCCGAGTCGCGCGACGCGCCGCCGGGGAGGACCAGCCGCAGGTCCGATCGCGCCACGACGTGGCCCGGCCGCTCGGCGAGGCGCTTGAGCACGGCCATCGGGGCGGGCGGCAGCGGCTTGAGGTCGTGGTCCACGACGACGGCGTGTCCGCGGATCTCCAGGCGGTGACCGCCCGCGACGAGCCGCGTCACGCCGTTCTCCGGCAGGTGGCGGGCCAGCGTGCGGGCCAGGGCGCCGAGGCGGGACCGGTCGGGCTGGATCACCGGGACGCCGCGTTCCGTCAGCGGGGCCGCGGTGACGGAGCCCACGCAGGCCGCGACCACCGGGCCGCGGAAGGCCGCGATCAGAGCGTCCTCCAGGCCCTCGGCGCGGGCGGCGTTCAGCATGGCGAGGACGGCGGGCGCGCTGGTGAACGCGACGGCGTCGACCGATCCGGAGATGGCCTGGGTGACCAGGCGGCGCAGCGGCGAGGGGTCACGGTAGGGCAGCCACCGGTAGACGGGCACCTCGATCACCTGCGCCCCCGCCGCGCGCAGCGCCTCCACGAAGTCCGTCAACGGCTCGCCGTGCAGTTGGACCGCGACGCGGCGGCCACGCAGGTCCTGGCCGAGGAGGTACTGCTTGACCTCCTCGCACGACTCGGTGGGCGGCGTCCAGTGGTCGGCGAGTCCGGCGGCCCGTACCGCGCCGCGCGCCTTGGGCCCGCGGGGCAGCAGCCGCGCCCGCGACAGCCGCGCGACGATCTCGGAGGACAGGCCCCAGCCTTCGGCCGCCGCCATCCAGCCGCGGAAGCCCACGCCGGTGGTGACCACCACTTCGTCGACGGGGGCGGCCAGGCACTCCCGCGTGGCGGCGAGCAGTTCGGTGTCCTCGGCCACCGGGACGAGCCTGATCGCCGGCGCCTGGACGACGCGCGCGCCCCGGCGTTCCAGCAGCGCGGAGAACTCCTCGCGGCGCCGGGTGGCGGTCACCCCGATCGTGAACCCGGCGAGCGCGTCGGGCGCGGTCTCCAGACTGTGCTCCGGTGAGCCGGGCCCGCCCGGCGACGCCTCTGAGTACGGCCCGGACACCTGCCCGAAGGAGGGTACGGACGACAGCGCGGGCTGTGGTCCCGGCGGCACGACCGGGAGGCCGCCCGGCATCAGGCCGGGCACCGGCGCCGGCAGCAGGTCGGGCATCAGGTCAGGCGGCGCGGTCAAGGCCCACCTCCACGGTTCCGTCGGTGACGCGGATCGGATAGGTCGGTACGGCTGTCGCCGGGTCGTCCAGGCTGACGCCGGTCAGCAGCGAGAAGACCTGCTTGTGCATGGGCGAGGCGACCGTCGGCTCCGCGCCCCTGCTGCCGACGATGCCGCGCGACAGCACGTAGGCGCCGCTGTAGGGGTCGCGGTTGCCGATGGCGTACAGGCCGCCTTCGAAGGTGCGGAACACGGCGACCTGGTCGTGGCCGACCAGCGCCGCCGCGCCGCGGTCGGGCAGGAGGTCGGCGTACCGGCAGACCGGGGTCCAGGCACGCTCCCCAGCCGGCCTTCCGGCCATGGCGGGACTTTCCTGAAGAACGCTCATCTGCTCACTGCCTCCAGGGGGATCAGGGTCGGTTTGATCTGCTCGCGCTCGGTCTCGAAGGCGATGGACGGGTCGGGGGTGCCCGGCGCGTTGACGAAGCTCACGAACCGGCGCGACCGCTCGGGGTCCTCGAGGGTGGCGCGCCACTCGTCGGCGTAGTCGGCGACGTGCCGCTCCATCTGGGCGTCGAGGTCCGCGCAGATGCCGAGCGAGTCCTCGACGATCACCTCGCGCAGGTAGTCGAGCCCGCCGTCGAGGTTCTCCAGCCAGGCGGAGGTCCGCTGCAGCCGGTCGGCGGTGCGGATGTAGAACATCAGGAACCGGTCGATCAGGCGGACCAGCTCGTCGGCCGGCAGGTCGGCGGCGAGCAGATCGGCGTGCCGGGGCGTGAAGCCTCCGTTGCCTCCGACGTAGAGGTTCCAGCCCCGCTCGGTGGCGATGATCCCGAAGTCCTTCGACCTGGCCTCGGCGCATTCGCGGGCGCAGCCGGACACCGCCGACTTGAGCTTGTGCGGCGCCCGCAGCCCCCGGTAGCGCAGTTCGAGGGCGATGGCCAGGCCGACGGAGTCCTGCACGCCGTACCTGCACCAGGTCGAACCGACGCACGACTTCACCGTGCGCAGCGCCTTGCCGTAAGCGTGGCCGGACTCGAAGCCCGCGTCCACGAGCCGCTTCCAGATCCGCGGGAGCTGCTCGACGCGGGCGCCGAGAAGGTCGATCCGCTGCCCTCCGGTGATCTTGGTGTACAGCCCGAAGTCGCGGGCCACCTCGCCGATCACGATGAGCTTCTCCGGCGTGATCTCCCCGCCTGGGACGCGCGGCACCACGGAGTAGGTGCCGTTCTTCTGGATGTTGGCGAGGAAATGGTCGTTGGTGTCCTGCAGCGCCGCCTGCTCGCCGTCCAGGATGTGGCCGTTGCCCAGGGACGCGAGGATCGAGGCGACCACCGGCTTGCAGATGTCGCAGCCGCGTCCGGTGCCGTGCTCCGCGATCAGGCGGGAGAAGGTCGTGATCCCGCGCACCTGGACGATGTCGAACAGTTCCGCCCTGCTGTACGCGAAGTGCTCGCACAGGGCCTTGCCCACCTCGACGCCCGACTCGGCCAGGATCCGCTTGAGCATCGGCACACAACTGCCGCAGGTCGTCCCGGCCCTGGTGCACTCCTTGACGCCCTGAACGTCGGTCAGGCCGTGCTCGACGACGGCCGCGCGGACCCGGCCCCTGGTGACGTTGTTGCAGGAGCAGACCTGAGCGTCGTCCGGCAGGTCGACGCGGTCGCCGCCCGCACCGGCGAACAGCAGGTCGCTCGGCGTCCCCGGCAGGTCCCTGCCCACGAAGGGCCGCAACGTGTCGTACGGCGCCGCGTCGCCCACGCAGATGCCGCCGAGCAGCGTCCTCGCGTCGTCGCTGACGAACAGCCGCTTGTAGATCCCGGCGACCGGGTCCATGTAGGTGACGTCGAGCGCCCCGGCCGTCGCGCCGAACTGGGCGACCTCGACGCCGAGCAGCTTCAGCTTCGCCGACGGGTCCGCGCCCTCGAACGTCGCCGTGCCGCCGAGTATCCGGTCCGCGGCCACCTCGGCCTGCGTGAAGCAGGGCCCGACCAGCCCGTAGACCATGCCCCCGGCCAGGGCGCACTCCCCCACGGCGTAGACGCGCGGGTCCGAGGTGCGCATGGCCGCGTCCACGACGACGCCTCCGCGCTCGCCCACCGCGAGGCCGCACCGCCGGGCGAGCTCGTCGCGCGGCCTGATGCCGGCGGAGAACACCACCACGCGGGCGTCGATCGCCTCGCCGTCCGGCTTCACCAGGCGGGCCGCCCTGCCGTCCGGCCCCGGCTCGACGGCCGCCACTCCGGCACCCGTGTGCACGGTCAGGCCGAGCGCCTCGATGTGGTTCCTGAGCACCGCGCCACCGCCCTCGTCCACCTGCCGGGGCAGCAGCCGGTCACTCATCTCCACGACGTGGGTGGTCAGGCCGAGCCCGCGCAGGGCGTCGGCGGCCTCCAGGCCGAGGAGCCCCCCGCCGACGACGACGCCGGGACCGCCGTCCCGCGCCGCCTCCCTGATCGCGTCCAGGTCGTCGATCGTCCGGTAGGCGAAGCACCCGGGCAGGTCGTTTCCCGGCACCGGCGGCACGAACGGCGCCGACCCGGTCGCCAGCACCAGCACGTCGTACGGCACGGCCTCGCCCCCCGCCGTGACCACTGTGCGGCTCTCGCGGTCGACGTCCACCACCCGGGCGCCCACCGTGACCGTCACGGTGACCGCCGCGCCGCCGGGCACCGGGTAGGTGAGGTCCTCGACGGTACGGCCGGCCAGATAGGAGGTCAGCGCCACCCGGTCATAGGCCGGGCGCGGCTCCTCTCCGAGCACCGTGACGGTGCCCGCGAACCCGCCCGCGGCGAGCGCCTCAACCAGCCGGTGCGCCGTCGGGCCGTATCCCACGACGACGACCCGCCGGCCCGTGCTCGGCACCGCTTCCCCGGTCGTCCTCCGCTCCGGCCTCGTGAGCACGCCACGCTCCTCGTTCGCCGTACTCGCCGCGTCCCTTCGCCGCTTCGCGTTCACGCGTGCACGCCCTCCTGCCTGCTCGCACAGCCAGCCGATGATCCCCTCCACCGCGTCGCGGCACCCGCCGCATCCGGTCGTGGCCCGCGTCGCGGCCGCCACCGCGGCGACGTCCCGCGCGCCGGACTCCCAGCAGGCCCTGATCCGGCCCTTCGTTACGTCGTTGCACCGGCAGACCCGGGCCGAGTCCGGCATGCGCACCGGGCTGTCCGCCACCGCTGCGCCGCCCCCCGCGCCTCCCGCGCCGAGGCCGGCGAGACCGGCGAGACCGGCGAGACCGGGGAAGAGCAGCCCCGCCCGGTCGGCGGGCAGCGGCCCGCCCCTGTCGAACAGCTGGGTCAGCGTGCCCACGGCCGCCGTCTCGCCCAGCAGGATCGCGCCGACCAGTCGGTCGTCCCTGATCACGAGCTTGCGGTAGGTGCCGTCGCGCCGGTGACTGAAGCGGACGATCTCCGCCTCGTCCTCCGTCAGGTGGGTCTCCCCCATCGCGGCGAGTTCCACGCGATTCGCCTTCAACCGCGTGACCAACCGGGAACCCCGGTAGCGCGCCTCCTTGTCCGTCCCCGTGACCAGGTCCGCCACGACGGACGCCTGCTCCCACGCCGGGGCCACCAGGCCGTAGACCGTGCCCGCGTGCTGCGCGCACTCCCCGATCGCGAAGATCGCCGGGTCGTCGGTGCGCAACTCGTCGTCCACGAGGACGCCGCGCTCCACGCCGAGTCCCGCGTCGCGGGCCAGCCCGACGACCGGCCGGACACCGCAGGCGAGCACGACCAGGTCGGCCTCGACCGGTCCGCCCTCCGACAGCTCCACCCCTCCCTCGGCGATCCTGGTCGCGTTCACCCCGGTCACCGTCTCGACGCCGAGGGCGGCGAGCGTCTCGCCGAGCACCAGCCCCGCCTCCGCGTCGAGCTGGCGCTCCATCAGATGGCCGGCGAGATGGAGGAGCGTCACCGGCAGGCCGAGCCCGGCCAGACCGCGCGCCGCCTCGACGCCGAGGAGCCCACCGCCGATCACCACCGCGCGGCGCGCCGTCGCGGCGGCCTCCCTGATCCGGTCGCAGTCGTCCAGCGTCCGGAACGGCGTCGCCCGCTCCACCCCGGGGATCGGCGGCACCACCGGCTCGCTGCCCGTCGCCAGCACCAGCACGTCGTACGGCTCTCGCGTCCCGTCGGCGCCCACGACCGCCCGGCCGTCCCTGTCGACGGCGCTCACCGCCACACCGAGACGCGCCGTCACGCCGTGCTCCGCGTACCACCGGGGGTCGAGCAGGCGGACCTGTTCCCGGGTCGAGGTGCCCGCCACCACGTTCGAGAGCAGCACCCGGTTGTACGGCTGCGCCGTCTCGGCGCCGAACACCGTGATGCGCACGTCCGCGCTCCGGGCGCGCACCTCGCTCACCAGGCGGGCGCCCGCCATCCCGTTCCCGACCACGACGAGCCTCATCGGGCACGCTCCGTACCCGCCGCCACGATGTTCCCGGCTCCCGCGACGGCTCCCACGGCGACTCCGACGGCGGCTCCCACGGCCGCCCCCGCGACGGCCCCGGCGACGGCCCCGGCGACGGCCGTCGCGCGGGGCGGCGTCCGGCGCTCCAGCGTCGCCGCGCAGACCTTGAACTCCGGCATCTTCGACACCGGATCGAGCGCCGGATTGGTCAGCCTGTTGACGCCCTCCCAGTGGAACGGCATGAACAGCGTGTCCGGCCGGATCGCGGCGCTCACCCGGGCGACGCACTCGGAGGAGCCGCGCCGGCCGCGCACCAGAACGGTGTCGCCAGGCTCGATGCCGAGCCTCTCCGCCAGGTCGGGGTGGAGTTCCACGAACGGCTCGGGCGACGCGGCGTTCAGCGCGGGGACCCGCCGGGTCTGCGCGCCCGACTGGTAGTGCGCGAGCACCCGGCCCGACGTCAGGTAGAAGGGGAACTCCTCGTCGATCTCCTCGGCCACCGGCCGGTGTTCGACCGGGACGAGCCTGGCCCGGCCGTCGGCGGTGGCGAAGCGGTCCAGGAAGGGCCGCGGCGTGCCCGGATGCGGCCCGCCGTCCTCGCCGGTGCGCGGGCAGGGCCAGAAGACGCCGGTCTCGGCCGCGATCCGCTCGTAGGTGATGCCCGAATAGTCGGCGATCCCTCCCTCGGACGCCCTCCTCAGCTCGTCGAAGACGGTACGCGGGTCGGTGGGGAACAGGTCGCCGCGGCCGAGCCGGTCGGCGATGCCGTGCAGGACGGCCAGGTCGCTCCGCACTCCGGGCGGTGGGTCGGCCGCCCGGCGGCGGAGCAGGACGCGGCCCTCCAGGTTCGTCATCGTGCCCGCCTCCTCGGCCCACTGCGTGACCGGCAGCACGACGTCGGCCATGGCGGCGGTCTCCGAGAGCACGAGGTCGGCGACCACGAGGAGGTCCAGCGCGCCCAGCCGCTCGGTGACGTGCCCGGCGCGCGGCGCGGACACCACCGGGTTGGACCCGAACAGCAGGAGCGCCTTGGGCCCTCCCGGCGTGCCCAGCGCGTCCAGCAGCTCGTACGCCGACTGTCCGGGACCGGGCAGGTCGTCCGGATCGACGCCCCACACGGACGCGACGTGAGCGCGGGCCGCCGGATCGTCGATCTTGCGGTAGCCGGGAAGCTGGTCGGCCTTCTGCCCGTGCTCGCGGCCGCCCTGGCCGTTCCCCTGGCCGGTGACGCAGCCGTAGCCGGACCCCTCGCGGCCGGGCAGGCCGAGCGTGAGCGCCAGGTTGACGAACGCGGTCACCGTGTCGGTGCCCTTGGCGTGCTGCTCGGCGCCCCTGCCCGTGAGGATCATCGCCCTCGGGGCGGTGCCGAGGAGGCGTACGGCCTCGCGCATCCGGGCCACCGGCACCCCGGTGACCCGCTCGACGCGTTCCGGCCACCACGCCGCCACCGAGTCCCTGACCGCCTCGAACCCGCTCGTACGCGCGGCGAGGTAGCCGAGGTCCGCGTACCCCTCGGCGACGGCCAGGTGCAGCAGGCCGAGCGCGAGGGCGAGGTCGGTGCCCGGGGTCACCTGCAGGTGGAGGTCCGCGAGCGCGGCCGTCGGGGTGACCCGCGGATCGACGACGATCAGGCGCCCGCCGCCGTCGCGCATCCTGGTCAGGTGGCGGACGAAGGGCGGCATGGTCTCCGCGACGTTGCCGCCCGCGAGCAGCAGCGCGTCCGCGCGCCCGATGTCCGTGATCGGGAACGGCAGGCCGCGGTCCATCCCGAACGCCCGGCCGGACGCGGCCGCCGCCGACGACATGCAGAACCTGCCGTTGTAGTCGATCTGTGCGGTGCGCAGCGCCACCCTGGCGAACTTGCCGAGCTGGTAGGCCGCCTCGTTGGTGAGGCCGCCGCCGCCGAACACCGCCACCGCGTCGTGGCCGTCCTCCTCCTGGACGGCCCTGATCCGCGCGGCGGCGAAGCCGAGCGCCTCGTCCCAGGTGGCGGGCCGGCCGCGCAGCAGCGGGGTGGTCAGGCGTTCGGGGGACGCCAGCAGTTCCGCCGAGGTCCATCCCTTCTGGCACAGGCCGCCGGCGTTGGCGGGGATGTCCTCGCGCGGAGTGACCTCTCCCCCGGCCACGTTCATGCCGCACTGCAGCGCGCAGTACGGGCAGTGGGTGGCGGGTCCCTCCGGCACCCGTGACATCACAGGCGCTCGGGGGGACGGTGAGATCGGCACGGGTCCGATGGTGCTGACAGGGGGTTTCACCGCTGGGTCCCTTCTGTTACCTCTGTGCTACAAGCGGCTAACCGCGCTAACGGGCGGGCCCGGCGCGCTGTGAGGGGCCGGTCAGACTCGCGCCGCGGCGAGGCCCGCGGCGGCTCTGGAACCGGCCCTCCGCAGGTAGCAGAACCAGGTGAGCGCGAGGCAGGCCGCGTAGAAGGCGGCGAAGGCGGCGAGTGCGGCGGACGCGTCCCCCGTCGCCCCGATGGAGGTGCCGAACCCCCGGTTGATGAAGAATCCGCCGAACGCGCCGATCGCGGAGATGACGCCGATCGCGGCGGACGCGTCCCGCCGGCCGTTCGCCGCCGCCTCCGCGAACGCCTCCGTGTCGGACGCCGGGACCCCGGCGGTCGCCCGCGCCCGGAAGATCGCGGGGATCATGCGGTAGGTCGAGCCGTTGCCGACGCCCGTCGTGGCGATCAGCAGCAGGTACGCGCCGAAGAACAGGGTGATGTCGTGCGCGGCCAGCCCCCGCCACACCAGGAGGAGCGCCAGGGCCATCGCCGCGAACCCGGCGAGGGTCACCCGGGCGCCGCCGAGCCGGTCGGACAACCAGCCGCCGGCGGGGCGGACCAGGGAGCCGACGAGGGCGCCGACGAACGCGTACCCGACGAGCGAGGTGTGCTCGGGGAACTGCGACTTGATCAGCAGCGGGAACGCGGTGGAGTAGCCGATGAACGAGCCGAACGAGCCGATGTAGAGGATCGACATGATCCACGTGTGCCCGCTCGTGACGATCTTGAGCTGGTCCCTCGGGTCGGCCTTCGCCGAGGTGAGGTTGTCCATGAAGAGGTAGGCGCCGGCGCTCGCGGCCACGATGAACGGCACCCAGAACAGTCCGGCGGCGGCGAGGCCGAACGCGCCGATCACCAGCGGCATGAGGAGCTGGACGGAGCTGACGCCGATGTTGCCTCCGGCGGCGTTCAGCCCGAGGGCCGCGCCCTGCCGCGACTGGGGATAGAAGTAGGTGATGTTCGCCATGCTGGAGGCGAAGTTGCCGCCGCCCAGCCCGGCGGTGGCCGCGATGGCGAGGAACGCCCAGTACGGCGTGCCCGGATCGCTCACCGCGACCGCGAGGAGGACGGCGGGGATCAGCAGGAACAGCGCGCTGGCGATCGTCCAGTCGCGCCCGCCGAACCGGGCGGGCGCGAAGGTGTAGGGGATGCGCAGCGCGGACCCGACCAGGTTGGGCAGGGAGACGATCCAGAACAGCTGGTCCGTGGAGAACTCGTAGGCGCCGAGCTTCACCGCCACGATGCTCCATACGGTCCACAGGGTGAACCCGAGGTGCTCCGCGACGATCGAGAAGATCAGGTTGCGTCGCGCGACCCTGCGGCCCGTGCTCTCCCAGAATGCCGGGTCGTCCGGCTCCCAGTGGCCGATCCAGCGGCCTTTCCGTGGTGCGCCGCGCGCCTCTCGCGCCATCGTCATCGTTCCTCCCGCGTTCGTCGGGGCCGGCTGGGGACCGGCTCCGACGCTAGGAGGCGCGCGTTACGCACGATGACTCTCGGTGATCGTGCGAGGGTTACAGGTGACGCACCCGTGAAACATCCGATCTACAGGTATCACCGTGGTAATACGGATTTAACAGAGATTGGAACGCGCCCAGGGCGGGCATTTCGTTGTGGTGTCGTCGTCGCCGCGGGGAGCGTGCATGGGTGCCCGGCAGATCCGGATGTTCAGTGATCCAGCGCTACGGAGCGTAGCCGAGCCGGTCACCGCCTTCGATCGTTCCATCCGCGATCTCGTCCGGTCGCTCACCGCGACCATGCGGGCCGGGTCGGGACGGGCCGGGCTGGCCGCGCCGCAGATCGGCGTCCCCCTCAGGGTGATCGCCTTCGAGGTGGACGGAAGGGCGGGCCACATCGTCAACCCGCGACTGGAGGTCTCCGGCCGCCTGATCCGGGCCGACGAGGCGTGCCTGTCGGCCCCGAACCTGTGGTGGCCGCTGGAGCGCTCCTTCTCCGCCGTCGCCCGCGGCCGGGACATGTACGGCAAGCCGCTCACGATCCGCGCCATCGGCATGCTCGCCCGTGTGCTCCAGCACGAGGCCGACCACCTGGACGGTGTCCTCTTCATCGACCACCTGCCCGAGGAGGAACGGAAGCGCTTCCTCGCCGCGATCCCGTAGCACGCCCGGCGCAGCGGACATACCCGTCACTATCCGACCGCGAGGAGTAGCCGTCTCCGTGCCTGGGGACGATGGCTTCGACCTTCCCGGCCGACGTGGAAACCCCGAGAATTCACGCTCGATTCGGGGAGGGTCAACATGTCCGTGTTCTTCCGCGGTCTCACGCCGGACGATGAGGCCGCACACTCCGGCGACCTCGGGCCGGTGCCCGAGGTCGCGCGCACACGCGGTCTCACGCCGGATGGTGAGGCCGCGCTCAGCCGACGGGCGTTCCTGGCGCTCGGGGGCGGTGTCGCGGGCGTGGCGCTGCTCCGGCCGCTTCCCCCCGCCGTCATGCCTCCGGCCGCGCCCGCGACCGCCGCCGCGACGTCGGGCACCGCCTCGGGCACGGCTTCGGGCACGGCTTCGGGCACGGCTTCGGGCACGGCTTCGGGCAGCACGGCGGGAGCCACAGCCGCCGCCACCGGGGCGACGGGAGCGACAGCGGCGGGAACGGCGGCGGAGGCCGCGACACCCGCGGCGGTCCCCGCTGCCGCGGCGACGACGGCCACGACGGCCCCGACCGCGGCACCGACTGTGGCGGCGCGAGCGGCGTCGACCACCGGGACCGTCATCGCCGCCCCGCCGCGCATCCATCCGCGCCAGGACTGGCAGGCCCGCCCGCCGCGGCGCCCGGCCCTGGTGGTCGACCACGCGCCGGACCGGATCGTCGTCCACCACACGGCGACGGCCAACGTCGCCGACACCGGGATCGACGCCGCCTTCCGGCTGTCGCAGGCGATCCAGCGCTACCACATGGGCCGCAACGGCTGGGACGACATCGGCCAGCAGTTCACGATCAGCCGCGGCGGCTACGTCATGGAGGGAAGGAACGGCACGCTCGCCGCCATCGCGCGCGGGGAACACGTGGTGGGCGCGCACACGGCGAACCACAACAGCCACACGATCGGCATCGAGACCGAGGGCACCTACATGACCGAGTTGCCCCTCCATCGGCAGATCGTGGCGCTGACCCGTCTCGCGGCCTGGCTCTGCGGCGTCTACGGCCTCGACCCGAGCGTGGCGATCGTCGGGCACCGCGACCTCAACGCCACCTCGTGCCCGGGCGACAGCCTCTACGCGTATCTGCCGGAACTGCGCAACCGGGTCGTCCGGCGGATCGCCCGGTTCCAGGACCCCGCCCAGGCGGCGGCGCTGGCCGCCAGGGCGGCTCAGGCGGCGCCGCCGGTCCCGCTGGAGCGCCGGCCTCCGCGGCGGCTGGCCCTACCCGGCGGGGGCGGTTTCATGGGGGCCGCCGTGCCGTTCGAGCACGGGCCCGCGCTGGGCCCGCGCGACGTGACCGGCTGACCCGCCCGAGGACCGAGGCCACGGGTTCGACCACAGGTTTGATCACGATTTGGACACGGAGTAAACCGGGCGATAAGGCCAGACGTCAGCGTTGACACCAAAGTGCGCACTTGGTCAGATATGTTTAACGATCAGCCGCCGCTAGGGTTACGCGTTTTTCCTTTCCTCCGAGCCCGAACCCCGGCGCCGGCGCAAAAGACGCAGTTCGGCGAGGGTGGGGGCATTGAATGAGATCCGTTCCAGAATCGGGGCAAAAAGCGTACCTCGTCATCGGCCACCCGGGACATAGATCAGGAATGTAACGTAGCCCTCGTTTTTCGGCGGATTTTCGGTCGTCCTGCCAACCGAACCGGGCCGTCGCGAGACCTATCCAGTACGTTCCAACGTCCTCGCTGATAGCGACGGGCAACGTGCCCCCGCGCCGACGACGCCGCCAGCACCATGCCCCGAATGCCCCGGAGGATCCACATAACATGAACCCCGAGAGCACCAAATCTCTCTCCCGTTCACATTTAACGACACTCACTCACAAGTCGTCCAGTGACGGTTTTATCCGCCTAACGCCCGATATGGCGATCTCTCCGCGCGTGAGCGTCGTCGTGCCCGCTCTCAACGAGGCGGAGAACCTCCCGCACGTCTTCGCGACCCTTCCCCGTTGGGTGAGCGAGGTCGTGCTCGTCGACGGCAACTCGACCGACGACACCGTCGCGGTGGCCCGGCGGCTGCGGCCCGGCCTGCGGGTGGTCCAGCAGAGCGGCAAGGGCAAGGGCGACGCGCTGGCCGCCGGATTCGCCGCCTGCACGGGCGACATCATCGTGATGATCGACGCGGACGGCTCCACCGACGGGCGGGAGATCATCAGGTTCGTCGGCGCGCTGGTCGCGGGCGCCGACTACGCCAAGGGGTCGCGGTTCGCCAGCGGCGGCGGGAGCGACGACATCACGCTCTGCAGGCGGTTCGGCAACTTCGTGCTCAGCACCCTGGTCAACCGGCTGTACGGCACCCGCTACACCGACCTGTGCTACGGCTACAACGCCTTCTGGGCCCGCCACCTCGACGCCCTCGGCCTCGACTGCGACGGTTTCGAGGTCGAGACGCTCATGAACATCCGCGCCGCCAAGGCCGGGCTGCGGGTGCACGAGATCCCCAGCCACGAGCGCAGCCGCATCCACGGCGCGAGCAACCTGCGCGCGATCCGGGACGGATGGCGGGTGCTCAAGACCATCGTGCGCGAGCGCGGCGGCGGGGCGCCCGTACCGGACCGGACGTCCGCCCAGGCCCCGCCCGCCGCGGCGGACCAGGGGGCCGCGTGATCGTTCCGGAGGTCTCGCCGCTTCGCGGTACCGGTTGCGGCGCGGCGGTGTCCTGCCGGACAATCACGTGGGTCCTGCCGCCCGGCTCGGCACGACGCGTTCCCGTTGACCGGCCCGACGTGGGAGTGCCCGCTGTACCGCTGGAAGCGAGCCCGTGACTGAGATCCTCCCCCGCACGACGCCCGACGACGTGACGCGGGAGGATCCGGGGCGCACGCCCCGCGGACGCTTCACCCTCGGCCTGCGCGACCCCCTCCTGCGCAACGCGTACGCGCTCATGGTGAGCGCGGCCGGATCCGGCGCGCTCGGCCTGGTCTACTGGGTGCTCGCGGCCCGCTTGTACGACACCGCGAACGGCGGCCGCGCGATGGCGGTGATCGGGGCGATGCGCCTCCTCGCGGCGATCACGTCGTTCGGCTTCGTCGGCACCCTGACGCGGTTCGTCCCGGACACCGGCCGTGCTACCGGCCGGTTCATCCGCTCGGTCTACCTGGTCTCCCTCGCCGCGGCCGGCCTGGCGACCGTGGTGTTCCTGTTCACCCTGGACCGGTGGGGGGACAACTACCGCGACCTGGCCGGGTTCGGCCCGGGGGCGCTGTTCGCGGGCGCGGTCCTCGTCTGGGTGGTCTTCACCCTCCAGGACGTCGCCCTGACCGGCTTGCGGAAGGCCACCTGGGTCCCCTTCAGCACGATCGGGTCCAGCCTGGTCAAGATCGTGCTGCTGGTCGCGCTGTCCTGGATCCTGCCCCGGCAGGGGATCACGGTGTCCTGGGTGGTCGCGGTCGCGATCTCCGTGCTGCCGGTCAACCTGCTGATGTTCCGCAGGCTCGTCCCGAGGCACGCGCGCGACACCGCGGACCGGACACCGCCCACGGTGCGCGCGGTCGGCCGCTTCCTCGCGGGCGACTATCTGGGCTCCACGTTCATCCTCGCGGTCACGTACCTGCTGCCCGTGATCGTGGGCGTCCATGTCGACGCGACGACGTACAACTACTACTACAGCACCGGGATGCTGGGCGGCATCCTGGAGATGCTGGCCTTCACGATGGCCGCCTCGCTGACCGTGGAGAGTGTCTTCGACACGGCCATGCTCGCCCAGCACGGCCGCCGCGCCCTCGCCCGCGCGTTCATGGTCCTCGGCCCGGCCGTGCTCGCCACCGTCGTGCTGGCGCCGTACATCATGGCGGTCTTCGGGCCGGGGCACGCGGAGCACGCCACCGGCCTGCTGCGGCTCATCGCGCTGGCCGCGCTGCCCCGGGCCGTGATCGAGATCTACATCGGCGTCCTCCGGGCGCGCAGCCGCGTCAGGACCCTCGCCGTCGTGCAGGGCGCGATGTGCGCCCTCGCGTTCAGCGGCACCTTCCTGCTGCTGCCCCGGCTCGGGATCGACGGCGTCGGCGTGGCCGTCCTCGTCGCCCAGCTCGCGGTGGCGACCGCGATCGCGCCCTCGCTCCTGCGCGCGCTGATCGTTCCGGGGCGCGCCGCGACGGACCCCGTCTCCCGCATGATGGTCTTCGTGACCACGATCGGCGACCGCGTCAGCCACCTCCTCGCGCCCGTGCGAGCGACCTCTTCGGACGGCGCGCCGTCCGGCTGGCCCGAGCGGGCGAGGCGGTGGGTGCTGCCGGTGCTGGCGGTGGAGGGGTTCGCGATCTTCGTGTTCGCGATGGTCTCCCCGCCGAGCCGGCTGACGGGCGTCGATCTCGACCGGATGAACGGCCTCGGCCTGATCTCCGTGCTCCCCCCCGCGGCGCTCGGCGGCCTGGCGCTGCTGGTCGCGTCGTTCTTCGTGACGCTCTCGCAGCCTCGTTACCGTCCGGTCCTGCTGCTCCTGCAGCTCTTCGCCATCGCCTTCTGCCTGCACGGCGCCTCGGCGCTCGTCTCCCCGGAGCCCCGCTTTCCGACGGCGTGGCTGCACGCCGGGTTCGTGGAGTTCATCGCCAGGAGCGGGGAGACCCTTCCCGGGCTGGACGCCCGCTTCAGCTGGCCCGGGTTCTTCACGCTGTTCGCCTTCGTCGGCAGCGCGCTCGGCATGGACGACCTCCGCCAGTTCATGAACTGGTACCCCGTCGCCTCGAACGTCCTCTACCTCATCCCTCTCCTGCTGATCCTGCGCAGGATGCGGGCCGACCGGCGGGCGAAGTGGCTGGCCGCGATCCTGTTCGTCACCCTCCAGTGGATCGGCCAGGACTACTTCTCCCCGCAGGGCACCACGTACCTCATGTACCTGCTGTTCCTGGCGATCCTGCTCACCTGGTTCGGCCGCGAGGAACGCGCCGACACCGGCAGGGCGCCGAGGAGCCTGCTCGGCCGCCTGGTCCGCCGCCTCGACGAGGCGGATCCCGGCGAGTTCACGTCCCGCCCCGCCGACTCGATGACCCGGATCGTGCTGTTCCTGGTGCTGATCCTGCTGGGCGCCGCCGCCACCGCCAGCCACCAGATCACGCCGTTCATGATGGCCTCGGCCTGCCTCGGTCTGGTGATCGTACGGCGCTGCTCCCTCGGCACGCTGCCCTGGCTGGTCGGCGCCCTGGCCGTCGCCTGGGTGAGCTACCTGGCCACGCCGTACTGGGCGGGCCATCTGGGGGACATGTTCGGCGCGTTCGGGTCGCTCGTGAGCAACCTGAGCTCGAACACCACCGGCCGGATCGCCGCCTCCACCGGAGACCCGCTGCACTCCGTCGTCCTGAAGGTGCGGCTCGGCTTCGCCGGGGTGCTCGCGCTGCTCGCCGGGATCGGCCTGCTGCGCCGGCTGCGCCGCAAGGTGATCGACCGGGTCGCCCTGGTGCTGACGGTCATGCCGGTGTCGGCCATGGCCATGCAGAGCTACGGCGGCGAGATGGGGCTGCGTGTCTACTTCTTCATGCTGCCGGGAGCCTGCCTGCTCGCCGCGTACGCGTTCTTCCCCAACTCGCCGGACAGCGTGCGGCTGCGCGAGGTCCGCGAGGGCCAGGTCGCCCGCTCCGTCCTGGTGCGGCTCCGGGCACGGCTGCCGATGGTGCTCGCCTTCGTGACCGCCCTTGCCCTCGCCGGCGGCTTCTACGTCGCCAAGTACGGCAACGAGCAGTTCGAGCGGGTCTCCTCCGGCGAGATCGCGGCGCTCGACTACATCTACGCCCATGACAAGCCGAGCGCGCGCGTCCTGATGCTGACCCCCATGGAGGAGAAGCCCGGCACCGTCACCGGAGACCTCGCCTACAGCGTGATCCCGTGGCGGGAGAAGCACGTCGAGCGGATCGAGTGGCTGGGCGTCTCGGCGCCGGTCGATCCGTCCGACACCGCGCCGATCGTGGCTGCGCTGCGCGAGACGGGGCCCGGCTCGTTCCTCCTCGCCGCGCGTAACCAGGAGACCATGATGGAGGTCACCGACCCGCTCGGCAGCGGGTTCGCCCCTGGCTGGGGCGTCCGGATCCGCGCCGCGATGGCCGCCTCACCCGACCTGGTCACGCTGTACTCCGACGAGGACGCCGCGGTGTACGCGCTGCGCCGCCCGCCGGCGGGCTCCGTGCCGCCCGCGCCCGACCTCACCGTGACACCGCCGGGCGTCACGACGTGGACACCGGTGGGCGTCGCCGCCGCCGTCCTGTTCATCGGCACACTGATCGCGGCCGAGACGATGCGGCTCTCCGGATCGCCCCGGACGCGGGCCCGCCGCCGGCTCCTCCAGATCTCGGTCGTCCTGCTGGTGATCGCGGTGGCCGTCGTGGTCGAGCGCTTCGTCAGCCTCGGGCTGTGACCGTCAGCGGTCCATCCACCGCACCTCGTACGGCCCCAGCGTCACGGCGCCGCCGTCCACGCGCGCCGCGAGCCTGCCGTCCGTGGTGTTCACGACGACCATCCGGCCGTCCCGCGCGAGCACGCGCACCTGGGGGACGGAGACGTCCACCGCGACGGGCTCCGTCCCTTCGGGGAACCAGCGGGCGAAGTCCTGGAGCAGCGCCAGGGACTCCGTGGGCGCGCCGTCGTCGCCGGACCACAGGCACAGCGGGCAGTCCCGGGTCTTCGGCCGGTGCGTGTCCCAGTAGAGCGCGGTGTCCGCGCCGCCTTCCGCCAGCTCGATCAGCGCGACCGCCGTCACCGCCGTACGGCGCCGCTCGTCCCAGGTGAGGGCCAGGCACGAGCCGCCGGGCTCCAGGGAGGCGCAGGGCAGGGGATAGAACTCGGCCCACCACACGGGCAGGTCGGAGTGCTCGCGCAGCCACCTGGTCATCGCGCCGAATTTGCCGAGCGCGGTGAACTCGTCCGGCCGGGCCCGCCCGTCCTCGGAGGTCACCCCGCCGTCCACGACGACGAAGTCCGCGCCCCGCTTGTGGCGCAGCCAGTACTCCACGGCCTTCAGCACCTTGCGGTCCACCGAGCCCCAGGGCCCCGCGACCTCGGAGGCGGCCGCGTCCCCGGCCTGGCTGGACACCGGCACGTAGGGCCCGCCCACCTTGATCTCCGGGTTCACCGCCTTGAGCGCGTCGTACACCTGGTTGTAGAGCTCCGTGTAGGCGGCGGCGTTCCACTCCCGGCGCGGGCCGTCCCAGAACCCCTTGAACTCGTTCCACACGATGAAGTGGCGGACGTTCGGGTAGCGCCGGGCCACGGCGGCGGCGAGCCGGGCGAAGTCGGGGAAGTGCTCGTGGCGCGGCGCGATCTCCAGCAGGCTCCAGTCGGTGTCGCCGGAACGCCCGCCCTTCATCCAGTCGGGTGCGCAGCAGAGGGTGATGACGGGGGCGGCGCCGGTCTCCGCCATGAGCCTGACCCGCTCGTCGAGCGAGGAGAAGTCGTACTCTCCCGGCTTCGGCTCCGGATTGCCCGCCCCGAACCCCATGATGTGCTGGTTCTGCACCACGGCCCGCGCGCCGAGCGCCTCACGCGCCCGTTCCGCCGCCGCGGGCCCGTCCTCGGTGACGCTGTACTGCGTGTGCGTCATCCCCCACCGGGGCCATCGTTCCGGCGTACGGGCCTGGTCGAAGGACAGCGGCGCCACCGCCACGGCCGGGCGCGGCGTGGGCTTGGCGCCGGAGCGCCGGGCGGCGGCTCCTCCCAGAATCGCGGCCATCGCGGCAACCATGATCACAATCAGGCCGAGGGCAAGCGGCCAACGAGGCAGCGCGATACCACTCGAATGCCGTCCCACGCGCGAAAGAATATCGATGCGAGATGGGCCTTGCGGGCGTTTGGGGTCGCTTATCGGGTTTAAAGCGAGATTATGGCGTGGTGCAGATTTCTGTGATCCACCCCAACGACCTCGGTGAGCCGGAACTCGACCGATGGCGAAAGTTCCAGGACGCGGATCCGGAGCAGGACAATCCCTTTCTCTCCCCCGAGTTCGTCCAGACCGTCGGGAGCCTTCGCCCATACGTGCGCGTCGCCGTCGTGAGCGACGGTTCCGGAATCGCGGGATTCTTTCCGTTCGAGAAACACCGCCTGGGCATCGGGCGGCCGGTCGGCGCGGGCCTCACCGATCTCCAGGGCATGGTGTACGCCCAGGGCCTCGAAATCGACGCCACCCGGTTGCTGCGCGCGAGCGGCCTCGCCACCTGGGAGTTCGACCACCTCCACGTCGGGCAGCCGATGTTCGTCCCCCATCACGCCGCCCGCTTCCCCTCGCCCGCCATCGACATCGGCGACGGATTCGACGCCTACCTCGCCACGCTGCGGCGGCGCTCCCCCAAGACGCACAAGATGACGCGCTACCAGCGGGGACGGCTCGGCCGGGAGGTGGGCGAGGTCCGGCACGTCGCCGAGTCCTCCGACGGCGCCGCGCTGCGCGAACTGCTCGCCTGGAAGTCGGCCCAATACCGCCGCACCGGCCGCATGGACCGGTTCGCGCATCCGTGGATCGTCGAGCTCGTGGAGCGGCTGCACGCGATCCGCACCGACCGGTTCGCCGGCAGCCTGTCCCTGCTGTACGCCGGGGAGCGGTTGATCGCCGGTCACTTCGGCGTGCGCACGGGGAGCCGGCTGTGCATGTGGTTCCCCACCTACGACGTGGAGTACGCGCGGTACTCCCCCGGCATGGTCATGCACCTGGACATCGCCAGGGACTTCGCCGCGACGGGGCTGACGCTGATCGACATGGGCCGGGGCGAGAAGGACTACAAGGAGAAGCTCAAGACCCACGACCTGGAGGTGGCCGAGGGCCGGGTGGCCCGCCTCTCACCGGCCGCGGGCCTGCACTGGCTGGCCAGCACGCCCGTACGGACGCTCCGCAACACGGTGCTGGCCAACCCCTTCCTGCGCGACAAGGCGGACCGCGTGCTCAAGGGCTACGCGCGGCTCACGAAAACGTGACGGGCAGCCGCCTGATCGCGTTGTTGAACGTGGACACCATGGGCTCGGGGGGCGCGGCGAGCCGGACGTCCGGCAGGCGGGTGAACAGTTCCTGGAAGAGCACGGTCAGCTCGCGCTTGGCCAGATGGGCGCCCAGGCAGTAGTGGGCGCCCGGACCGCCGAAGGCGACGTGCGGGTTGGGGCCCCGCGAGATGTCGAAGACGTCGGGGTCGGTGAAGACCCGCTCGTCCCTGTTCGCCGAGTTGTAGAAGAGCACCACCTTGTCTCCGGGCGCCAGCCGCTGCCCGCGCAGCTCGTACTCCGCGGTGACGGTCCGCTGGAGCTGCGTGATGGGCGAGGCGTACCGCACGATCTCGTCCACGGCGCCCGGCATGTACCTGTCGTAGTCCGAGAGCAGCAGCTCGCGCTGGTCGGGATGCTCGCTGAGCAGCGCGAGGGCGTGCGACATGGTGTGCCCGGGGGTGTCGATGCCGGCCACCACGAGAAGCAGGAAGAACGCGCCCAGCTCCATGCCGGTCAGCCGCTCGCCCTCGACGTCGGCGCCCGCCAGGGCCGAGATGACATCGTCGCCGGGCTCCTTCCTGCGCTCCCTGCCCAGCCGGATCACCAGGTTGCGCAGGCCGAAGGTGGCCCTGGTGTTCTTCGCCGCGTGCCGCAGCATGCCCTTGGGGTCGCTGCGTACCGCCTGGTACTCCACCGTGTCGCGTACCCAGCGCAGGACCTGCGGGCGGTCGGCGTCCGGGATGCCCAGCAGGTCGCAGACGACATGGGTGGTGTACGTCTGCGTGACCAGCTCGACGAAGTCGCCGGGACCGGCGGCGGCGAGGGCCGACACGGCCTCCTCCGCGCGGCGCCGCATGTGCTCTTCCAGCCGCGCCATCATCCGGGGGGCGAAAGCCCTGGAGACGATGCGCCGCAACCGGGTGTGTTCGGGCGCGTCCTTGTTCTCCAAGGAGTCGCCATAGATGTATTTCACCCATTTGGGTGGTTCTGGATTAGTAACCGCTGGACTGTTGGCGAATACCGCGCCGTTCCTGCTCGCCTCGGTCACGTCCGCGTGGCGTACCAGTGCGTGGAAACCCTTGCCCGCGCGCGCCAAGGGAACCTTGGGCTGGGCGAAGAACAAAGGACGCTCCTGCTCCCTGAGCCACGCGAAAGCCTCGTGCCGCTCGGAGACGGGCCGCTCCCAGAAGTCCAGCTTCGCGATGTCGAGATCAGCGATGAGCTTCACTCCCAAAGGATCCCACATCGCGGCATTCTGTCGCCCTACAATGGGCATTCCCCCCGCCGCGAAAGGATCTCATGCAGATCTCGGTCATCCGCCCCCATGAGCTCGGCCCCGGCGAACAGGCGGAATGGCGGTCGATGCAGGACTCCCAACCTCATTTGGCCAGCCCGTTTCTGTCCCCGGAATTCACCATGGCCGTCGGCGAGGTGCGGGACGACGCGTTCGTCGCGGTGCTCACCGAGGGGAACGAGACCGTCGGCTTCTTCCCCTTCGAACGGCACCCGCTCGGGGTGGGCAGGCCGATCGCCGGCTGGGTCTCGCTGGCGCAGGGGGTCGTCCACCGGCCCGGGGCGGGCTTCGACCCGGCGGCGCTGCTCCGCGGCTCCCGGTTGGACGTCTGGGAGTTCGAGTTCCTGGTCGGCGGGCAGCCCTGGTTCGCCCCGTTCGCGACCGTCGAGGCGGAGTCGGTGCTCATCGACGTGGGCGGCGGCTACGACGACTACCTCGCGAAGGTGAAGGCCAACGCCCCCCGCACGCTGAAGATGGGCCTCTACCGCGAACGCAAGCTCGGCCGCGACGTCGGGCCGCTGCGGGTGGAACTGCACAGCGCCGACATCGGCGACCTGCGCACGCTGATGCGGTGGAAGTCGAGCCAGTACCGCCGGATCGGCCGTCAGGACCGGTTCGGGCAGCCGTGGGTGGTGGAGCTGGTCGAGCGGCTGCACGCCAGCCGGGCGCCGGGCTGCGCCGGGCTGCTGACCATGCTGTACGCCGGGGACGCGCCGATCGCCGGGCACATCGGCCTGCGCTCGGGCCCGCTCCTCGCCGGCTGGTTCCCCGCGTACGACGCCGAGTACTCCAAGTACTCCCCCGGGCTCGTCCAGCACCTGCTGATGGCCAAGGCCGCGGCGCAGGACGGGATCACCCAGATGGACTGGAGCGTCAGCAAGGGCGACGACTACAAGCAGAACCTGCGGACGAGCGGCCACATGGTGGGCGAGGGGTGCGTCCGCCGCCGCTCGGCGGGCGCCGCGTTGCACTGGGTCAGGAACTCACCGGTGCGCGGCGCGAAGCAGTACATCCTGGACCGGCCCCGCCTGTACGGCATCGCGGACCGGGTGCTTCGACGTTACGGGAACCTGCGCGGGAAGACCGCGGCGCAGCCGCGCGGCGAGGGCGGCGCGACGGAGTCGGCGGGATGAGCGGGAGAACGGGATGACGCCGGTTCAGCTGGTGGCGCCGGCGGCGGCGAGCCGCGCGAGCACCCAGGACCGGCTGACCGCGTGCAGGGCCATCGCCGCGACCACGTAGGAGCGGATCTCGAGCGGGCTGGCGCGAAACGCCCGGGAGGCCCAGCGCAGCGACTCCCTCCGCTCGCCCAGCATCCCCTTGGACAGGGCGATCTGCCCGGCCAGCCTGGCATACCCGCGGCGAACCCCGGAGAACGCGGGATACTCGGCGAGCAGCCACTCCAGCGCCTCGGCGATGACCGCCCAGTTGCCGGTGAAGTGCGAGGTGCGCCCCTGCACCCGGACCTGCACCCCGACCTGGCGCACGTACACCACGGGGGAATGCCCCGCCATGCGCAGCAGGATCTCGTAGTCCTCCGCGAACCCGCCGGGGATCTCCTCGGAGAACATCCCCACGGAGCCGAGCAGCAGCTCACGGCGGACCACGAACGAGGAGGGCGAGGCCTCCTTCACCCGGGAGCGCAGCAGGTCGGAGAACGTGATCTCCGGCTTGTCCCAGACGCACTCGGAGGTCCAGCCGTCGTGGATCGTGACGGCGCCGCAGGCCACGGAACCCGCCTCGGGACGCCGTACGAGCTCGGCCACCTGCGCGGTCAGCTTGCCGGGCAACCAGGAGTCGTCGTCGTCGCAGAACCCGACCAGGTCGGACTCGGTGGCGAGGATCCCGGCGTTCCTGCAGGCCGAGGAGCCGGGAGGCCGGTCGCTGAGCATGACGCGCACCTCGCGCGTCGGCCCGTCTCCCAGCTCGGTGAGACTCTCGTCGGGCACGGCGCGGTCGAACACCACCATGATGGTGATCGGGCCCGCGTAATCCTGATGAACGATCGAGTCCACCGCCTCCCGCAGGAGCTCGGCGCGGTCCCCTCGAGTGCAGATGACAGCCGCCACCGAAGGCAGGCGCTGTTCGCTCATGACCGTGATCGTAGCAGCGCGATCTGTTATTCATGGGGTTTGCGGGAACGTGCGGCTTTCGCCGCGAAGCATCCTGGTCACGATGCGATCACGAACTCGAAGGCCGAGTAAATGAATTCTCTAGACTTCTTGCGTGCCTGCGATCTGGATGTACCACTCAATCGATCACTACACGTACGATCCCTACACCCTGACTGTCACTCCGGAGAATTTCGAGTCGCAGATCAGATGGATCTACAAGCAGGACAAACGCGGTGTCACGATGCGGGAGCTGCTCTCCGCCGACGACCCGAGCGGCATGATCGCGCTCACGTTCGACGACGGTTACGTCGATTTCATGGAGCAGGCGCTCCCGATCCTCCGGCGGTACGACTTCACCGCGAGCCTGTACATCGTGTCGGGGCTGCTCAGCCAGTTCAACAAATGGGACCAGCCCGGCCCGCGCAAGGAGCTGATGGGCGCCGACCACCTCCGCGAGGCCGCCGACGCCGGGATGGAGATCGCGTCCCACGGACTGACCCACACCTCGCTGACCACGCTGGACGACCAGGGACTCGCGGACGAGCTGTCCCGCAGCCGCGAGATCCTGCGGGACATCACCGGCCAGCCCGCCGACGGCATCTGCTATCCGTACGGCGCCGCCGACGTCCGTGTCCTGGACGCGGTCCGGGCCGCCGGTTACACCTACGGCTGCGTGACGGTGGATCCGTACCGCGACCAGGGGCCCTACGCCTTCACCAGGGCCTGCATCGGCGACGGGTTCGGCTCGCTCCGGCTGCACGCCGCCCCGGCCGAGAAGTGGCTGCGCACCATGGTCCGGCGGATCCGGCCGGTCCGTACGGCAGGGCACATCGGGGCGATACCGCCGCTGATCGACGGCATCGCCCGGATCGCCGACAGCGTGCACATCTAGACACGCGCTCCGGAGCGTACGCCTAGGAAGTGGCCCCGATGGCGTCGAGGCGGCGCTGGACCCACGACCTGCTCACGGCGCGCATCGCCAGCGCCGTCACGACGTACGACCGGATCTCCAGCGGGCTGGCGAGGAAGGCGCGCACGGCCCAGCGCATGGCGGTGCCGCGCCGGCCGAGCATGCCCCAGGCGAGGCTGATCTGGCCCGCGATGCGCGCGAACCCGCGGCGCTCCGACCTGAACTCGGGGTAGGCGTCGAGCAGCCACTCGTTCGCCGACGCGATGGTCTCCCAGTTCCCGGTGAAGTGCGACGTCCGGCCGTGACCGCGGACCCGGACCCCCACCTCGTGCGCGTAGACGATGGGCGAGTGCCGCGCGGCGCGCAGCAGCATCTCGTAGTCCTCGGCGAACCCGCCGGGGATCTCCTCGGAGAACAGCCCGATCGGGCCGAGCAGCGCGCTGCGGTAGGCGAGGAAGGAGTCGGTGTTCGCCTCCTTCACCCGGGAGACGAGCAGGTCGGCGTGCGCGATCTGCGGCTTGGACCACATGCACTCCGCGGACCATCCGTCGTACGTCGTGATCGCCCCGCAGGAGGCGAACAACGCGCGGGGCCGCGACCGCAGGGCGGTGACCTGGCTCCTGAGCTTGCCGGGCAACCAGGAGTCGTCGTCGTCGCAGAACCCGACCAGGTCGGATTCGGTGGCGAGGATCCCGGCGTTCCTGCTCGCGGAGGAGCCGGGAGGCCGGTCGCTGAGCATGACGCGCACCTCGCGCATCGGCCCGTCTCCCAGCTCGGTGAGACTCTCGTCGGGCTCGGCGCGGTCGAATACCACCATTACATTGATTCGACCCGGATAGTCCTGGGCGACGATCGATTCGATCGCCTCCCGGAGAAAGTCGGCGCGGTCACCGCGAGTGGTGATGACGGCCGCAACGGAAGGCCAATTGTGGTCGCTCATGCTGAAAAATGCTACCTGAGCGGGTTATCACACGCGGGAAATCCAGCGCACCTCATAAGGCGACAGATCGACCTCTTTTCCGTCGACCGTGGCTTTGACCGCTTTGTCCTGTGTGTTCACCACGACG
The DNA here is from genome assembly GCF_040656155.1 of Microtetraspora glauca. Taxonomy (NCBI): domain Bacteria; kingdom Bacillati; phylum Actinomycetota; class Actinomycetes; order Streptosporangiales; family Streptosporangiaceae; genus Microtetraspora; species Microtetraspora glauca. The sequence goes on along the minus strand of NZ_JBFALK010000009.1, from coordinate 144,677 downwards.
ATCCGCGCCCGCTGGGCGAGCGCCAGTACGGACGAGGGCGCGACGTCGACCGGCACCGTCTTGGTGCCCTGCGGGAACGATCGGGCGAATTCCTGCAGGAGGCGGAGCAGCGCGGTGGGCTTTCCGCCCCCACCCGCGCGCGGACTCGTCCACAGACAGCCCTCGGGGCACTCCTCGCCCTCCTCCTGGCGGCTCCAGTAGAGGGCGGCGGCCGTCCGGCTGCGGGCGAACTCCATCATCGCGGCGGCGTGCACGGCGAGCCGCTTGTTCTCCGGCCAGCCCGAGTCGGCCGGCTCGGCGTACCACTCCGCCCACCAGATCGGCAGGTCGGTGTGCCGGCGCAGCCACCCGTTGACGGCGGAGAACTTCTTCAGCGCGCCGAACTCGTCGGGGACCAGCCCCTTGTCGCTCTCGGACGTCCCGTCGACGACGATGAAGTCCGCGCCCTTGTTGTGCCTGATCCAGTAACGCAGGGCGTCGAGCACCCGCTGGTCCACGTTGCCCCAGTCGCCGTGCAACTCCGACGGCGCGTCGAAGCCGCCGAGCGCGGGATAGGGACCGCCGACCTCGATCTTCGGATTGACGTCCTTCAGCGCTTTGTAGACCCGGTTGTACATGTCGGTGTAACCCTCGTAGTTCCACCGATGCTTGTCCTCGTCGAAGAAACCCTTGAGCTCGTTCCACACGATGAAGTGGGTGACGTCCGGGTATCTCCTGGCGACCTTGGCCGCCAGGTCGGCGAAGTCCTGGTAGTGACCGGGGAGCGGCGCCGCCTCGATCCGGTTCCAGTCGGTCTCGCCCGGCGAGCCGCCCTTCATCCAGTCGGGCGCGCAGCACAGCGTGATGACGGGGATGCCGCGGGTCTTACGGATCAGCTCCATCCGGTCGTCCAGGCTGGCGAAGTCGTACTTGCCCGGACTGGGCTCGGGGTTTAGCGCGCCGAACCCCATGATGTGCTGGTTCTGCAGGACGCGCTTCTCGGCGATCGCGTTGTGCACCGTCCTGAGCGCCTGCTGCCGACCGTAGTCCACGGTGTACTGCGTGTGCGTGAACCCGAAGACCGGCCACGTGGACGCGGTCGTCGCCGCCTCGGTGGCGGTGACCTCCGTCGTGGAGACCGCCCGGCTGGACGTGCCGTTTCCCAGCGTGCACGCGATGAGGATCAGCCCCATTAGCGTCGCACCGGCGGCGGTGCCGGCCCATCGGCGGAATCGAACACGCACGGTGTCTCCCCTTTGAGCCGGCTCACACCCGGAGCCCCCCGGTCTCCGATCAACGCTATAGCACTCCTCACGGAAGCAGCCAAGGTTGAGACGGGCCTGAGAAAATCTTGAAAATCAGCTGACTGTCGGCGGTTCCGCCCGCGCGGTCGTCACAGGGCGATCCCGAGCAGCGCGTCGGCGACGTCCCTCACCAGAGCCGGGGCCTCCGTGTCGGTGCCCTCCTCGGCGGCCCACCGGTCGATCGCCTGCAGCGCTCCCGGCGCGTCCAGGTCGGCGGCGATCCGCTCCCTGACCTGGTCGAGCACGGCCCGCCCGTCCGGACCCGAGGGACGGGCGACGGCCGACCGCCACCGCGCCAGCCTTGCCTCGGCCTCGGCGAGCTGGTCCGGGGTCCACTCCCAGTCGGACCGGTAGTGCCGGTCCAGCAGCGCGAGCCGTACGACCATGGGATCGGCGACCTGGCGCAGCTTGGAGACGAAGACGAGGTTGCCCTTGGACTTGGACATCTTCTCGCCGTCCAGCGCGACCATCCCGGCGTGGACGTACGCGCGGGCGAACGGCCACTCGCCGGTCGCCACATGCCCCTCGCAGGCGCCCATCTCGTGGTGCGGGAAGATCAGGTCGGAGCCGCCGCCGGCCACGTCGAACCCGGTGCCGAGGTTCGCCAGCGCGATCGCCGTGCACTCGACGTGCCAGCCGGGACGGCCCGGGCCGAACGGGGAGGGCCACGACGGCTCACCCGGACGGTGGCCGCGCCACAGCAGCCAGTCGAGCGGGTGGCGCTTGCCCTCGCGGCCGGGATCGCCGCCGCGCTCGCCGAACAGCTCCAGCATCTGCTCCTCGGAATAGCCGGAGACCGCGCCGAACTTGGGCGCCGCCGCCACCGAGAAGTACACGTCGTCGTCGAGGCGGTAGGTCGCGCCCCGGTCGCCGAGCCTGGCGATCAGCTCCACGACCTGGTCGACGACCTCGGTCACCCCGACGTACTCGCGGGGCGGGACGATGCGGAGCGCCTCCATGTCGGTGCGGAAGAGCTCGATCTCGCGCTCGGCGAGCTCCTGCCAGTCCACACCCGTCGCCTCGGCGCGTTCCAGCAGCGGATCGTCGACGTCCGTGGAGTTCTGGGTGTAGTGGACCTCGTGGCCCGCGTCCCGCCACGCCCGGTTCACCAGGTCGAAGGCGAGGTAGGTGTTGGCGTGCCCCAGGTGGGTCGCGTCATAGGGCGTGATGCCGCAGACGTACATCCTGGCCTCGCCCTGCGGCCTGGTCCCACGGACCTCACGAGCGGCGGTGTCGTACAGGCGGAGAGGGAGGCCCGAACCGGGCAGCTTGGGGATGTTCGGAGCAGACCACGATCGCATGAACCGAGCCTATCCGCGCCGGGGAGAGCTCGGATCACCCGGGCGGTTATCCGACATATCTCCCACGCTTCATCGGGTGGGGCCGGTCACCCGTCTCGACCTGATGCCAGGACGAGGGATCTCCGGGAACCGGGCAGAAGTCGTAGCGTACGCCCTCGTCAGCCAGGGCGATCAGCGTGATCGAGAGCGACCCGAAGATCTGGCCGTCCTCGGTCGTCGCCCGGAACACCAGGGCCCGGGGATCGTCCAGGGCCAGCCCGTCTCCCGACGCCAGGGGAAGCCATTCGCCCCAGAACCTGGTGAGGGACCCGGAGCCCATCCGCGCCGGCCGTGCGGCCGCCGCGAACCGGGGCCGAAACCAGGAGACGCGCGGATTGTCCTTGCACTGCTCCCAGCCGCAGTTGACGATCATGTGCACGCCCGCGGGGAGCTTCTCCTCCGACACCCGCTCGCCGTTCCAGCTCCACAGCCGGACGCCGTCGATGCCGCCCACGACGAGATGGAAGGGATCGTAGGAGGTGAGATCCAGCCGCGGCAGCTCTCCCGCCGCGGCGGCGCGGAGCGGAAGGTCGCCCCGGGAGCGGCGGACATCCTCCGGCGCCGCGATCCCCTGCCCGTTCAACAGGGCGGCCACCCGCCGGGAAGCCGGATCGACGGCCAGCCAGGTGCCGCCCGCCCGCAGGTCACGCCCGCCGATCAGGCCGGGGTGGTCCGGCCAGTGCCGGGCCGGGGACATCCACTGCCGCGCCACGAACTCGTCCCTGACACCCACGAGAACCACCGGCACGCGGGCCTCGGGGTCCACGCTGACGATCACCGTACACAATGCCCGTTCCCTCCAGAATCGGTAGAGACTCATGCAGAGTGCATGGTTTCAAACGATTTGCACAAGTATCCGGGATGTTTCAGATCGGTGGCCACGGAACCGCCGGCCAGTCCTCGGACGGGTACGGATGCGTCCCGGCGTCGATCAGCCGCCGGACCCGCTCCCATGTCGCCTCAACCTCGGACTGGGTGAGGAGCTCCCGCAGGCGCCGCCCCAGGCGTCCGCGGTCGATCTCGCCCTCCAGATGGACCAGGACGGAGACCGCCTCGCGGGAGAGCGGCTTGCCGCGCCACTGCCACAGCACGGTGCGGAGCTTGTCCTCAACCGAGAAGCAGACCCCGTGGTCGACGCCGTAGATGTGCCCGTCGGGCAGCGGCAGCAGGTGCCCGCCCTTGCGGTCGGCGTTGTTGACGACGGCGTCGAAGACGGCCATGCGGCGCAGCGCGGGGGTCCGGCCGCGCACCAGGGAGATGAGGTCGGCCTCCGGGTCGGTGTCGATCCACAGCTGGACCATCCCCGGCCCGAACGGGCCGTCGCGATAGACCGTCGGCGGGACGATCCGCCACCCGGTGGCCGCCGCCACCTCGTAGGCCGCGACCTCGCGGGCGGCCAGTGTGCCGTCGGGGAAGTCCCACAAGGGCCGCTCGCCGCGGACCGGCTTGTACACGCACGCGGCGACGAGCTCACCCAGACGAACCGAACAGTAGAGCGTCATGTTGGTGGCCTCGACCAGGCGGCCCGCCACCTCCAGCGCGCCGTCGCGCAGCAGGCGAAGCGCCGTGGCGTCGTCCAGCCCGGCACCCTCCTGCGTGCTGACGGCCGGATCGCTCTCCGCTGTCATCCGGCCCTCCCGCCCGACCCGCTCCCGCGTTCACTGGTTCGCTCGCTCACGCCGACATTCCCCCGGGGTGGTGACCGTTGAGACGGACGCAGATGTGCCCCTCGGGCTCCAGGGGCTGCCCGCACAGCGGGCACGGCGGGCGGCCGGCGGCGACGAGGTCGAGTGCCCGGCGGCTGAAGGCGCGGGCCGCCGCGGGACTGATCCGCACCCGCAGGACGGCGGGCTCGGGCTCGTCGGTGTCGAACACCTCGTCCTCGTCCTCGGCCTCGGCCTCCGTGGCCTCCTGCGCCTCGATGATCACCTGGGAGGTCTCGGGATCCCATGCGAGCGCCATGGTGCCGACCCGGAAGTCCTCGTCGATCGGCAGGTCGAGCGGGGCGTCGTCGGCAAGTTCGACCGGGGCCGCGGCCGGGACGGGGGCACGGCCGCCGGTACGGCGCAGCACCTCGTCGAGCAGCTCGTCGAGTCGGTCGGCGAGCACGGCGACCTGGAACTTCTCGAGCGCGACGGTGGTGACCCTGCCCTGGCCACGGGCCTGCAGGAAGAAGGCCCGTGCTCCCGGTTGCCCGACGGCACCGGCCACGAACCTGTCAGGCGGATCGTAGTCGAAGACCGGCATAACCCGACCTTACGTGGTCCCGGGTCCGCCGCCGACGGCGGCATCGCTCCCGGTGATGTTTTCTCCCCCGTCCGGTTCCCCCGGAACCTCGCTCGGAGGAATCAGATCGGCCACGTCCCCTCCGATGTCGTTGAGCCTGAGCAGGAAGGGGCGCAAGGGGGTGTAGCGGATCACGGTCAACGACGCGGGATAGGCGTTGATCCGCTGGAACTGGTCGAGGTGCAGCCCGAGCGCGTCGGCGACGATCGCCTTGATCACGTCGCCGTGGGTGCAGACGGCGTAGGTCGCCTTCTCTCCCAGTCGGTCGTTCCACTCGCGGACCGCGCGTACGGCCCGGCTCTGGGCGTCGGCCAGCGCCTCGCCGCCGGGGAACACGGCGGCGCTCGGATGCGCCTGGACGACCTGCCAGAGCGGCTCCCGGACCAGCTCCTCGATCGGCCGGCCGGTCCAGTCGCCGTAGCCGCACTCCCCGAAGCGGTCGTCGGTCTGGACCGTATTGCACCGCTCCTGCCGCAGCGCCACGGCGAGCGCCGTCTCCTGGCAGCGTTCGAGCGGGCTGGAGACGACGGCGTCGAGGTCGAGCGGGGCGAGCCGCCCGGCGAGCGCCTCCGCCTGCCGCCGCCCGCGCTCGTCGAGGTGGACGCCCGGCGTCCAGCCCGCGAGCACCGGCCCCGTCATCGCGGTGAGGCCGTGCCGCAGGAGCAGGAGGGTCGTCATGAGGAGATCACTCCCAGCGAGAGGAGCGTGAGCAGGAAGGTGCCCGCGAAGACCCGGTAGACCACGAACACGATGGTCGAATGCTTGGCGACGTAACGCAACAGCCAGGCGATGGAGGCGTACCCGACGACGAACGAGACGATGGTCGCGATCGCGGTCGGCACCGGCGCCACCCCTCCCCCGTCGCCCATGTGGCGCAGCTCGAACAGTCCGGACAGGACCACCGCGGGGATGGACAGGAGGAAGGAGTAGCGGGCCGCGGCCTCGCGCGTGTAGCCGAGGAACATGGCGCCCGTCATGGTGGAACCCGACCGGGAGGCGCCGGGGACCAGGGGCAGCATCTGCCAGGCGCCGATGATCAGACCGTCGCGCAGGCCGAGGTCGGCGACCTCCTTCTTCTTCCTGCCCATCTGGTCGGCGGTGAGCAGCAGGAGGCCGAAGACGATGAGCATGCTCGCGTTCAGCCACAGGTTGCGCGCCGGGCCCTCGATCGCGTCCTTGAACAGCAGGCCGGCGACGCCGATGGGGATCGTCCCGAGGCCGATGTACCAGCCCATCCGGGCGTCCAGGTGGCCGCGCAGGTCGGGGGTCCACAGGCTCCGCAGCCAGGTCCAGAAGATCCGTACGATGTCGCGCCAGAAGTAGATCAGCACCGCCAGCATGGTGCCTAACTGGATCACCGCGGTGAAGGCCGCGCCGGGGTCGGACCACCCCAGGAGCTTCGGCACGATCAGCAGGTGCGCGGAGCTGGAGATCGGCAGGAATTCGGTGAGCCCCTGCACGATCCCGAGCACGATGGCCTGGAGAGAGTCCACGATGGGCCAGCCTAAACTGTCCGACGCGCTAATCTGGCCTAACAATGGATCAGCGACTTGTCGGGCGCAGCGGTCTCTCGGTGTCCCGGGTGGGGCTCGGCACGATGACCTGGGCCCGCGACACCGGGGCCGAGGAGGCGACCGCGCAACTCACCGCGTTCGTCGAGGCGGGCGGCACGCTGGTCGACACGGCCGACGTCTACGGGGGCGGCGACGCCGAACTCCTGATCGGCCGGCTCATGCGGGACGTGGTGCGGCGCGACGACCTGGTGATCTCGACCAAGGCCGTGCTGACCGCAGACGGCGGCCGCGACGCGTCGCGGCGGCACCTGATCCGGGCGCTGGACGCCTCCCTGTCCCGGCTGGGGCTGGACGATGTGGACCTGTGGCAGCTGCACGCCTTCGACCCCGACGTTCCCCTTGAGGAGACGCTCGCCGCCGTCGATCTCGCGGTCTCCTCGGGTCGCACGGCCTACGCCGGGGTGTGCGACTACGCGGGGTGGCAGCTCGCCGCGGCGGCGGTGTGGCAGCGCTCGGGCGAGTCGCGGGCGCCGATCGTCTGCTCCCAGGCGGAGTACTCCCTCCTCGCCCGCGAGCCCGAGCAGGAGCTGCTCCCGGCCGCCGGGCACGTCGGCGCGGGCTTCCTGGCGTGGTCGCCGCTGGGGCGGGGCGTGCTGACCGGCAAGTACCGCACCGGCATCCCGGCGGACTCCCGCGCCGCGACACCGCACTTCGCCGAGTTCGTCACGCCGTACCTCGACGACCGCTGCCGCAGGATCGTGGAGTCGGTGGCGACGGCGGCCGACGGCCTCGGCGTGTCGCCGCTCGCTGTGGCCCTTTCCTGGGTGCGCGACCGGCCGGGCGTGTCGTCCGCCGTCGTGGGCGCGCGCACGCACGCGCAGTTGCTCGGTGTTCTCCAGGCCGAGAAGCTCACCCTTCCGTGGGAGATCCGCGAAGCCCTGGACGACGTCTCCGACTCCTGAGGCGGCACACCCTCCTGAGACACGCTTTGTGAGAGGCCCCTGACATCGGCGGCCTGCCCCGTCCCCGGACCGCTGTTCCGTGCCCCGTCGGCATCCTCCGGATGCTCACCGTAAAAAACGAGAGTTCTTCTCGCGTATCACGCGTCGATACCGAATCGCAACTTTCGGCGAAAAATCCGGGCGCTTGGGAAAAGAGTGGGAGCCGTAGGGAGTGTTCGGCACATGCCGCCCATCACGATCCCGGGCGCGGCTCGCGCCCGTGAATGCGGCGTCGGCGTGGCGAGGCGCCGGCGAGGCCGCGCATGGCGGGCGTGAGGCACCGGACACGCCCTGAGGGTGGGATGACGACGAGTCCGGGATTGGGGAAGGGGAGCATATGGAGGTCGGACGTCATGCGTCCGCGATCTCTGCGGGGGCGCTGGCGGTTGCCCTCAGCGTGGGAGTCCCCCTGCTGGCGGCCGAGCCCGCTCAGGCGGCCGACTGCGCCGGCGGCGGGCTGCTGTCCGACGTGACCAACGGCCTGTGCTCGGTGGTCCACGGCGCGACCGGCACGCTGAACGCGGTGACCGGCGGGGCCACCTCAGGGCTCGGCGCCGTGGTCGACGACACGGTCGGCGGGGTGACCGGTACGGTCAACGGCACCGTCAACGGCGTGACCGGCACGCTCGGCAAGACGGTGAGCGGCGTGACGGGCACGCTGGGCAAGACCGTGGGCGGCGTGACCGACACGGTCGGCGGGCTCACCGGCTCCCTCGGGGACACGGTCGGCGGTGTGACCGGCACCCTGGGCGACACGGTCGGCGGCGTGACCGGCACCCTGGGCGACACGGTCGGCGGCGTGACCGGCACCCTGGGCGACACGGTCGGCGGCGTGACCGGCACCCTCGGCGACACGGTCGGCGGCGTGACCGGCACGCTCAGCGGAACGGTCAAGGGGCTCGGCGACGCGGTCGGCGGCGCGGGATCGTCCGCCGGTTCCTCGGGTTCGGCCGGGAGCACGGTCGGCGATGCGGTCGGCGGCGCGGTGAACGGCGCGGTGGATCTCACGGACGGGCTGGCCCAGACCGTCGGCGGCACCTGCCTCCCGGTGGTCGCGGGCGCCCACTGCGATCCCTCCGAGGGCGGGACGGCCAAGCCCGCCGACGGCGAGGAGAGCGAGTCCGCCCACGGCGAGAACCTCCACGGCGAGACAGCGGACGGCACTCTTCCGACCGAGCCGACCCGGCCACCGGACAACCGGCCGAACTTCATCGACGGAGGCAAGCCCATCCGCCCGGTGGATCTTTCCGTGAACCCGGACGACGTGGGCATCCCGCTGCTGTGGCCGGGGCAGTACGTCCCGGGGCTCGCCACCCACATGAAGGGCGAGCCGATCCGGTCGCGCCGGCCGTACGACATGGTGGAGACGGCGCTGACCGCGGCGCTGCTGCTGTCCGCCGTGCTCGCCACCCGCGTGGTGTCGGCCCGCCGGGCCCGCGCGAACCTGCCGGAGACGATGCCGTTCGAGGGTGTGCGGCTCACCGGCACCCCCGGGCGCCACCGCATGGCCTGAAGGCCGCCTGAGGACGGCCCGGAGGCAGCCGGACCACGATCCGCACACGGTCCGCACACGGTCCGCGAACAGAGACCGGACGACGAGGGCCGGGGCGGCCTGCGCCATGGGACCGGCTGGCATGGAACGGCGCCGCCGCACGACGGGTGCGACGGCGCCGGGACGGACGCGGGGGTCAGGCTCCCATGGCGTGCACGCCGCCGTCGACGTGCACGATCTCCCCGGTGGTGGCGGGGAACCAGTCGGACAGCAGGGCGAGGCAGGCCCGGGCCGCGGGCTCGGTGTCGGTCAGGTCCCAGCCGAGGGGAGCCTTGGACGGCCAGCTCTCCTCGAACTCCTGGAAGCCCGGGATGCTCTTGGCGGCCATGGTGCGCAGCGGACCGGCGGCGACCAGGTTGACCCGGATGCCGTGCGTGCCGAGGTCCCGCGCGAGATAGCGGGAGCAGGACTCCAGGCCGGCCTTGGCCACGCCCATCCAGTCGTAGACGGGCCACGCCTTGCTGGCGTCGAAGTCGAGGCCGACGATCGAGCCGCCGCCCTTCATCAGCGGAAGGCACGCCACGGCGAGCGACTTGAACGAGTAGGTGGAGACGTGGACGGCGGTCGCCACGTCCTCCCAGGTGGTGTTGAGGAAGTTGCCGCCCAGGCACGTCTGCGGCGCGAAGCCGATGGAGTGGACGACGCCGTCCAGCCCGCCCAGGTGCTCGCCCACGCGGTCGGCGAGCGTGTCGAGGTGCTCGGTGTTCTGCACGTCCAGCTCGATCACCGGCGGCGGCTCGGGCAGCCGCCTGGCGATGCGCTCCACCAGGCTGAGGCGGCCGAAGCCGGTCAGCACGATGGTCGCGCCCTCCTCCTGAGCGAGCTTCGCCACGTTGTAGGCGATCGAGGAGTCGGTGAGGACGCCGGTGACCAGCAGTCGTTTGCCGTCCAGCAGACCCATGTGTCAGCTCCAGTTCCAGGTGGCCCTCGGCCACCCGTTCTCGTCCGTCCCGGAATGCCTCCGGAATGCTTCCAGGAAGTCAGTGACCCATTCCGAGGCCACCGTCCACGGGAATGACCGCGCCGGTGACGTAGGAGGCGTCGTCACTCGCCAGGAACCTGACGACCTTCGCGATCTCCTCGGCGGTGGCCTGCCGTCCGAGCGGGATGTTCTTGCGGATCAGCTCCTGCTGGGCGTCGTCGAGCACGGCGGTCATGTCGGTCTCGACGAACCCCGGCGCGACGACGTTGACCGTGATGCCGCGCGAGGCGAGCTCCCTGGCCAGCGACCGGCCGAATCCGATCAGCCCGGCCTTCGACGCGGCGTAGTTCGTCTGGCCGGCCGACCCGAGCATGGCGACGACCGAGGAGATCAGCACGATCCTGCCGCGCTTGAGCCGCAGCATCGGCCGCACGGCCCGCTTCGCGACGCGGTACGCGCCGGTCAGGTTGGTGTCGATGACGTCGGTGAAGGTCTCCTCCTTCATCAACGGCAGCAGCGTGTCCTTGGTGATCCCTGCGTTGGCGACCACGACCTCCACCGGGCCGTGCTCGGCCTCGGCCTTCTCGAAGGCGGCGTCCACGTCCGCGGAGTCGGTCACGTCGCAGCGGACGCCGAACAGCCCCTGCGGGGGCTGTCCAGAGCGGTAGGTGACGGCGACGGCGTCGCCGGCGGCGGCGAGCTCACGGGCGATGGCGAGACCGATGCCACGGTTGCCGCCGGTGACGAGAACAGAACGAGCCATGCACGCGACGCTATCGGCTACCGTCCGGTAATCCTCTTGTCCGCTGGGCACAAGATCACAGGGTTAGGATCGTGGACATGCGCCAGATCGATCCCGATTTTCTCGCCCTGCCACTCAGGCGACTGGCGGACGCGGCCCTGCAGCGCGCCCGTGACCTGGGCGCCGAGCACGCCGCGTTCCGCCTGGAGCGGGTGCGCTCAGAGACCCTGCGCCTGTTCGACGCCCGTCTCGAAGGGTCCATGGACGCCGACGATCTCGGCTTCGCCGTACGGGTGATCAAGGATGGCACATGGGGGTTCGCGTCCGGCGTCGAGCTGACGCCGGAGGCCGCGGTCCGCGCCGCCGAGGAGGCCGTGCGGGTGGCCGCGGTGAGCGCCCCCATCAACAGGGAGCCCGTCGAGCTCGCGCCCGAGCCCGTCTACTCCGACGTCACATGGGTGTCCGCTTACGACGTGGACCCGTTCGACGTGCCGCTGCGCGACAAGGTGGAGCTGCTCGGCGGCTGGTCCTCGGGCCTGCTCGGCCGGGTCGACCACGTCTCGGCCTCGCTGATGCAGGTCAAGGAGCAGAAGTTCTACGCCGACACGGCGGGCACGGTCACCACGCAGCAGCGAGTCCGGGTGTTTCCTGCGCTGACCGCGATGCGATCCGACGGCGACCGGTTCGACGACATGCGCACGCTGGCGCCGCCGGCCGGCCGCGGCTTCGAATACCTCACGGGCACCGGCTGGGACTTCCCCGCCGAACTCGCCGAGATCCCCGACCTGCTCACCGAGAAGCTGAAGGCCCCGTCGGTCGAGGCGGGCGCGTACGACCTGGTGATCGACCCGTCGAACCTGTGGCTGACCATCCACGAGTCGATCGGCCACGCGACCGAGCTGGACCGCGCGCTCGGCTACGAGGCGGCGTACGCCGGCACCTCCTTCGCCACGTTCGACCAACTCGGCACTCTGCGGTACGGCTCGCCGGTCATGAACGTCGTGGGCGACCGCACGGCGGAACACGGCCTGGCCACGGTCGGCTGGGACGACGAGGGCGTCGAGGGACAGGCGTTCGACATCGTCCGCGACGGCACCCTGGTGGGCTACCAGCTCGACCGGCGGATGGCCCTTCTGAAGGACCTCGGGCGGTCCAACGGCTGCGCGTTCGCCGACTCCCCCGGCCACGTGCCGATGCAGCGGATGGCCAACGTGTCCCTCCGGCCGGCCGAGGGCGGCCCCTCGACCGAGGAGCTCATCTCCCGCGTGGAGCGGGGTGTCTACATCGTGGGCGACAAGAGCTGGTCGATCGACATGCAGCGCTACAACTTCCAGTTCACCGGCCAGCGCTTCTACCGGATCGAGAACGGCAAGCTGGCCGGTCAGCTCCGCGACGTCGCCTACCAGGCGACGACGACCGACTTCTGGCGGTCCATGGAGGCCGTCGGCGGGCCGGAGACGTACGTGCTCGGCGGCGCGTTCAACTGCGGCAAGGGCCAGCCGGGGCAGGTCGCGCCGGTCAGCCACGGCACGCCCTCGGCGCTGTTCCGGGGCGTCCGGATCCTCAACACGGTGCAGGAGGGCGGCAAGTGAGCGAGCGCATGAGCACTCCCCAGGAGACGGTCGAGCGGGCTCTCGCGCTCAGCCAGGCGGACGACTGCGTCGTGATCGTGGACGAGGGGTCCACGGCCAACCTGCGTTTCGCGGGCAACACGCTCACCACCAACGGGGTGGCGCGGTCCTCGCAGCTGACCGTGATCTCGATCGTGGGACAGAGCGCGGGCGTGGTGTCCCGCGCCGCGGTGCGCCCGGACCAACTCGCCGACGTGGTGGCGGCCGCCGACCGCGCGGCCAGGGACGCCCAGCCGTCCGAGGACGCCCGGCCGCTCGCTGGCGGCGGCTCGTACGGCGACTGGGACCGGGGCGTCGATCCGACCACCATCGAGGTCTTCCGCGACTTCGCGCCCGCGCTGGGCGAGTCGTTCGCGGCGGCCGAGTCCTCGGGCCGGAGGTTGTACGGCTTCGCCGAGCACATCCTGACCTCCACCTTCGTCGGGACGTCGTCCGGCCTCCGGGCCCGCCACGACCAGCCGACCGGGCGGCTTGAGCTCAACGCGAAGTCGCCCGACATGTCCCGGTCGGCGTGGACGGGCGTGGCGACCCGCGACTTCACGGACGTGGACGTGGCCGCGCTCGACGCGACGCTCGCGCGGCGGCTCGACTGGGCCAAGCGCCGTGTCGACCTCCCTGCCGGACGGTACGAGACGATCCTGCCGCCGACCGCGGTCTCCGACCTGATGATCTACCTCTACTGGTCGGCGGGCGCGAGGGACGCCGCCGACGGCCGTACGGTGTTCTCCAAGCCGGGGGGCGGCACGCGCGTCGGCGAGCGCCTCTCCGACGTCCCCGTGCGGCTGTACAGCGACCCGGCCCACCCGGGCATCGAGTGCGCGCCGTTCGTCGTCGCGCACGCCTCCAGCCGCGATCAGTCGGTCTTCGACAACGGCCTGGGCCTCGGCGCCACCGACTGGATCTCCGGCGGAACGCTGGCCAACCTGGTGCAGACCCGGCACTCCGCCGGGGTGACCGGGCTGGCGGTCACCCCGCAGATCGACAACCTGATCATGACCGGCCCTGACGGCGGGCGCTCCCTGGAGGAGATGATCGCCGGCACCGAGCGCGGCCTGCTGCTCACCTGCCTGTGGTACATCCGCGAGGTGGACCCGCAGTCCCTGTTGCTCACGGGCCTCACCAGGGACGGCGTCTACCTCGTGGAGAACGGCGAGGTCGTCGGGGAGGTCAACAACTTCAGGTTCAACGAGTCGCCGGTCGATCTGCTGGGCCGGCTCACCGAGGTCGGGCGCAGTGAGCAGACCCTGCCGCGCGAGTGGAACGACTACTTCACCCGTGCGGTCATGCCGACGGTCCGGGTGCCCGACTTCAACATGTCCACGGTCAGCCAGGCGAACTGACTCCTCCCCCTGTTCCCACCCGCCCGGCCCTCGGGCGTGTTCCTCAGGCCTGCGCCACGCCCGCCCGGCGATGCGGGCCGTCCATCGCGGCGGCCCCGTCCCCGGGGCGGGCTCAGGCGTCTTCCAGGCGGAATCCGACCTTCAGGCCGACCTGGATGTGGGCCACCTCGCCGTCCTCGATGTGGCCGCGGACCTCGATCACCTCGAACCAGTCGAGATGCCGAAGGGTTTCCGCGGCCCGACGGATGCCGTTGCGGATGGCCTGGTCGACGCTCTCCCCCGAAGTGCCGACTATTTCGGTCACCCGATAGGTTCGATCCGACATGACGTCCTCCCTCTCGCTCGGACTCATGCTCGTATCGCTGCGGCGCATTCGCGCCCCCACCATGCGGGGTCTACCGTGGAGTTTGTGAAGCTTTGGGGCCGGAACCGGACGGTTCATCAGGTTACGGACGCCAGGCCCGCCCTGTCCGAGGACATCCGGCGGCGCGAGATCAGCTACGTGATCAAGATGGCGATCCGCCTCGTGTGCCTCGTCCTCGCCGTGGCCGTGCCCGCGCCGTGGCCGGTACGCGCGCTCCTCGTCGCCGGGGCCGTCGTTTTGCCGTACGTTGCCGTGATCGGGGCCAATGAGCGAGGTAAAGGTCAGCCGTCGCCCATGGAAACCACCGAAGCTAACCAAAACGAGATACCACGGCATCGACGCGAGATCGGGTCGTGACAAAGTCTTGACGCATCCCATGGGTTGTAGGTGTACAGTTTAGCCAAGCGCTCTGGTCCCCCGTCGGAGCGCTGGTGCCGGCGTTCCGGGCCCCCGTCGGAACGCCGATGAAGCGGCGCCGGGTGGTTTGCCCCCGTAACCACCCGGCGTCGCCCTTCTATTTTTTACTTGTTTTATCGATTTAATTCGAACATATTCCCGTGCGACGTCCGAACGTCGTTTGCGCGGCATATCGCGATATATGCGCCGATCATTTCCCCGTCCGGCGACGCGAGCCTCCCGATCAGATCCCCCGCCAGAGCCCCCGCGCGAACGAAACCCCACGGCCTCGGCCCACCGACGCGCCATGAGGCCCGCCCCGGAGGCAACCCGGCCGAGGTTCGGAGAACAGCCTCACCGGGTGAGCCTCGCCGCCGCCTCCTGAGGTCATGTCTGACAAATCAAGCCCTGCCACGCACGGGCCGTATTTGTCAGACCCTCCTTAGGCGTCCTTCATGGTTTCGGTCGTGGCCTGCTCCCAGTTCCGGGCCATCATCGACAGGCGTTCCAGCGCGTCCTGCGGGGCCGTACCGGCTCCCTGGGCGAGCCCGAGCAGGTAGGCGGTGAGCGGCGCGGCGGGCCGGGCCACACCGTGCGCCACATCGCGGGTCAGGTCCAGCACGGCGTTCCTGTCCACCCGCTCAGGGTCGATGCCCAGCTCCCGGCACACCAGGGCGGTCCACTGCTCCAGCACGTTCATGCGGTCTCCTCGCTCGTCACTCGACTCCGGCGCGCCCGGTCGAGATCATCCATGGTGTCGCAGTCGAACCACGGGTCGCACCCGTCCGCGCGGGACGCGAGGCGGATCGCCGCCGGCCCCAGGGGGCCGAGGAGCCCGCGCAGGGACCGGCCGGTGTAGCTTTCGAGCGCCGCACGGAGCGGCCCCGACCGCCACACGCCGGTCAGCCACTGCTCCCTGCCCTCATCGTCCACGAGCACCGCACCGGGGGCCCCGGCGGCGCGCGCGGCGGCGAAGAGCGCCGTCACGTGCCCCGCGTCCAGGAACGGCAGGTCGGCGGCGAGCAACGCGACCTCGTCCTCGGTGACGAGGGCGAGACCCGCGCGCAGCGCCGGGATCGGCCCGGATCCGGGCGGGTCCTCTCTGACGTGGACGGCACGTTCCAGCCCACGTCCCGGCCTCGGAGGGCCGACCACGACGAGGGTCCGCGCGCCGGGCACCGCCGCCGCCACCCGCTCGATCAGGGGCCGCCCGCCGACCGGCTCTCCCGGCTTGTCCAGGCCGCCCAGGCGCTCCGCGCGCCCTCCGGCCAGGATCACCGCGTCGTACGGCACCGCGTCGTCCCGCACGGCGGTCTAGCCTCCGATGGCCGACATGGGGCGGGACGGCTGGAGGAAGGACGGGTCGTCGATGCCGTGGCCGGCCTTCTTCCCGCGCACGGCCGCGATCCACCGGGACGCGAGGTCCTCGTCGGAGGCGCCAGACCGCAGCGCCGTACGGAGATCGGACTCCTCGGTCGCGAACAGGCAGTTGCGGATCTGGCCGTCGGCGGTGAGCCGGACCCGGTCACACGCCCCGCAGAACGGCCGGGTGACCGAGCCGATCACGCCCACCCGCGCCGGGCCGCCGTTCACCAGGAAGAGCTCGGCGGGCGCGCTGCCCCGGCCGCTCGGGTCGTCCTCGGAGAGGTCGAAGGAGTCCTTGAGCAGGCCGAGGATCTCGTCGGCGGTGACCATGTCCTCGCGGCGCCAGCCGTGCTGCGCGTCGAGGGGCATCTGCTCGATGAAGCGCAGCTCGTAGCCGTGGTCCAGGCTGAACCGCAGCAGCGGCACGGCCTCGTGCTCGTTGATCCCCCGCATCAGCACAGTGTTGATCTTGACGGGGGTGAGCCCGGCCCGCTCGGCCGCCGCCAGGCCGTCCACGACGTCCCGTAGCCGGTCACGGTGCGCGAGCCGGACGAACACGTCACGGTCCAGGGTGTCGAGCGAGACGTTGACGCGGTCGAGCCCGGCCTCCGCGAGCGGCGCGGCGAGCCGGGCGAGGCCGATGCCGTTGGTGGTCAGCGACACCTGGGGGCGCGGGTCGAGCCGGGTGGTCGCCGCGACGATCTCGACCAGCTCCCGCCGGAGCAGGGGCTCGCCGCCGGTGTAGCGCACCTCCGTGACGCCCAGCCGTTCCACGCCGATGGCGACGAGGCGGGTGATCTCCTCGGCGGTGAGCAGATCGGGTTTGGGCAGCCAGTCGAGCCCCTCCGGCGGCATGCAGTACGTGCACCGCAGGTTGCACCGGTCTGTCAGCGAGACGCGCAGGTCCGTCGCGACCCGGCCGAATGAGTCAACCAGCAAGGGGGACCTCCAGGGCGTCAGAAGACACCAGCCTACGACCTGTCGCCTTTCCTCCGGGAACGGCGGAAGGACCGTGATGATTCCCCTAGAACCATCACGATCCGTTCATCCCTTGACGCAGATCACCTGACGCAGGTGGGCGACCACCTCGACGAGGTCGGACTGGGCGGCCATGACCGACTCGATGTCCTTGTACGCCCCCGGGATCTCGTCGAGTACCCCGGCGTCCTTGCGGCACTCGACCCCGCTGGTCTGGCCGGCCAGATCGTCCAGGGTGAAGGTCTTCCTGGCCCGGGTCCGGCTCATCTTCCGTCCCGCGCCGTGCGACGCCGAGTTGAACGCCCTGCTGTTGCCCAGGCCGCGCACGATGTAGGTGCCGGTGGCCATCGACCCCGGGATGATCCCGAGGTCGCCCCTGCCCGCCCGGATCGCGCCCTTCCTGGTCACCAGCAGCCGGACGCCGTCGTACGTCTCGTCGGCCACGTAGTTGTGGTGGCAGGAGATCGGCTCGTCGAACCTGATCTCCTTGAAGTGCTTGCGCAGCACGTTGCAGACCAGGGCCAGCATGACCGCCCGGTTGCGCCGCGCGTAGTCCTGCGCCCAGAACAGGTCGCTGCGGTACGCGTCCATCTTCGGGGAGCCGTGGATGAACACCGCGAGATCCCGATCCGGCAGCCCCTTGTTGTGCGGGAGCCGGCGCGCCTGCTCGATGTGGAACTCGGCCAGCTCCTTGCCGATGTTCCGCGAGCCCGAGTGCAGCACCACCCAGACGGCGCCGTCGTCGTCGGCGCAGACCTCGAGGAAGTGGTTCCCCGAGCCCAGCGTGCCCATCTGGACCTCGGCCCGCGCCCTGAGGCCGCGTACGGGCTCCGCCAGCCACTCGAAGTCCTGCCAGAACTCCTTCCAGCCCTCCTGGGGCAGGCCGTACACCTTCGACGGGTCGACGGGCGTCTTGTGCTTGCCGAACCCGACCGGCACCGCCTGCTCCAGCCGCGAGCGGAGGTAGTGAAGGTTGTCGGGCAGCTCCTCGACCTTGAGCGACGTCTTCACCGCGCTCATCCCGCAGCCGATGTCCACTCCGACCGCCGCCGGGGACACCGCGTCCCGCATCGCGATCACGGAGCCGACCGTCGCGCCCAGGCCGTAGTGGACGTCCGGCATCACCGCGACGCCGTGGGTCCAGGGCAGGTCGGCGACGTTGCGGAGCTGCCGCATCGCCTGTTCCTCGACCTCGTCCGGGTTCGCCCACATCCTGATCGGCGCCCGAGCCCCGGTCACCTCGCGGTACGTCATCGTCGCCTCCCCTCTCGTACGGACCTCACGGCGGTGCCCCGCCATGAACGACATGCCCTATAACGCCAGAATCCCCCTTGATCGGCAACAGAATTACCGCGGGCGGCGCCCCGAGGTCTCGGGCCGCGGGGATCCGGCGTTTGTGAACAGGCGGGCCGGCGAGGGAGTGGCGGGCCCCTGGACGGCGCTCAGGCCAGCGCGGGAGAGGGGACGGACCTGCGCGGGTCGAGCAGGCCGGGATCGGTCGCCATGAACATGTCCATGGCGTCGCTGCGCCACCCGGCGGAGAGCAGGGGCCGCGTGGCGGCGTGCGGGGCGGGCAGGCAGACCCGGGCCCGGCCGTCGGGCGGCTCCAGGGAGGCCAGCACGGCGACGACCGCGTCCCGGGCCACGTGGGGGACCGATCCGGGTTCCACGGCCAGGTGCACGATGCCGTACTCCGGCCCTGCCCCGGCCACGGTGGCCGCCGCCACCGCCACGCCGTCACGGACCGCGAGGACCGCGAGCCCTCCCGGACGGGCGGCCCAGGCCGCGTGGTCGGCGGCGCGGTCGGTCCCGGTCCACCGCCGCTCCAACTCGGCGACCTCGCCGGAGGTCGCCTCCGAGACCGTCCAGCGGGCCGGGGTGCTCAGCGCCCGTACGTCCCCGGCCAGGTAGAGGAGCGGCCACCAGGCGTCCAGGCCGGACCTCGTGTACAGCGGCAGCGCGTGCGCGTGCAGACTGCTGAAGGTCATCCGCCGGGGGGTGTCCTGCCACAGGGCGGAGAGCATGGCGTGGCCCGCGCCGAGGCCGTGGGATCCCGGATCGACGAACAGGTCGCAGAGCATCGTCACCGCCTCCGGCCCCTCGCCGATCCGGCGGGTCGCGCCGAATCCCGTCACCGTCCCGCGCTGCTCGGCGACCACCACCCGGCCGTGGACGAGCAGGTGACCGATGTAGGCCGGGTCGGCTCCCGTCCATTCCTCGCCCTGGCCGGTCGCGACGGCCACCGCCGCGATGGCGTCCAGATCAGCGACCGTTGCGTCCCTTATGTACATGTCCGTCACGGCCATACTGTGCCACAACATCCACCGTGCTCCGGGCTGTGCGATGCCCCCGCATCGGGCCGTTCGCGCATCTCACGGCGTCCTCCCCCGGGTGGCCCAGGCATGCCGACCCAAGAATCGGGCATTTAGGAAACAGAGAGCATTTCCCTGCAGGGAGGCTTCCATGACGCGAATCGCCGCCGTCCAGTGCGTCCTCCCCCCGAACCGGTACGCCCAGGAGGAGATCACGGACCGGCTGGCGGACCTGTGGCTGATCCCGGAGTCCGGCCGGGAATTCCTCGACCGGCTGCACACGAGCACCAGGGTCGGGCATCGCCATCTGGTGTTGCCGATCGAGGACTACGGCAAGCTCGACGGCTTCGGCATGGCGAACGAGATCTACGTCGACGCCGCGGTGGATCTGGGCGTCGAGGCGGTGGGCGGGGCGCTCGACACGGCCGGGCTGGCCGCGTCCGACGTGGACATGATCATCGTCGCCTCGACGACCGGCGTCGCCGCGCCCTCGATCGACGCCAGGATGGCCGGACGGCTCGGCCTGCGCCCCGACGTCAAGCGTGTCCCGGTCTTCGGCCTCGGATGCGTCGCCGGGGCCGCGGGGATCGCGCGCCTGCACGACTACCTGCGCGGCGCGCCCGGCGAGGTGGCCGTGCTGCTCTCGGTGGAGCTCTGCTCCCTCACCCTGCAACGCGGCGACTCCTCGATCGCGAACCTGGTGGCGAGCGGCCTGTTCGGGGACGGCGCCGCCGCCGTGGTGGCGTGCGGCGACGAGCGGCGCGCGTCCGGCCCGGCCGTGGTCGCCACCCGCAGCCGCCTGTATCGCGACTCCGAGCGGGTGATGGGCTGGGACGTCCGCGACACCGGCTTCCAGGTGGTGCTCGACGTGAGCATCCCGGCGCTGGTGCGCGCCCATCTGGCCGACGACATGCGCGGGTTCCTGTCCGACCAGGAGCTGACGACGGGTGACGTGAGCGCGTGGGTCTGCCACCCGGGCGGCCCAAAGGTGCTGGAGGCCGTGGCCGAGGCCCTCGACCTGCCTGACGGCGCGCTGGACCTGACATGGCGCTCCCTGGCCGAGGCCGGGAACCTCTCCTCCGCGTCCGTGCTGTTCGTGCTGCGGGACACGCTGGCGTCGCCGCACCCGCCTCCCCCGGGCACTCCGGGCGTCCTCCTCGCGATGGGCCCCGGCTTCTGCTCCGAGCTCGTACTGCTGCGCTGGTAGCGGCGCCGTGCCCTGGTACGCCCTGCTCGTCCTCGGGGTGGCGGCGGAACGCGTCGCCGAACTGGTCGTGGCCCGGCGCAACGCCCGGTGGAGCCTGGCCCGCGGCGGCGTGGTCAGCGGGCGGGCTCACTACCCGTGGCTGGTCGCGCTGCACACCGGGCTGCTCGTCTCCTGCCTGGTCGAGGTACGGCTGGCCGGGCGGCCGTTCGTCCCGGCACTCGGCTGGCCCATGCTCGCCCTGGTCCTGGCCGCCCAGGGACTGCGCTGGTGGTGCGTCGTCTCGCTCGGCCCGCGCTGGAACACACGGGTGATCGTGGTGCCGGGAATACCGCCGGTACGCCGCGGGCCGTACCGGCTCTCCTGGCTGCGCCATCCCAACTACGTGGCCGTGGCCGTGGAGGGGGTGGCGCTGCCGCTGGTGCATACGGCGTGGCTGACCGCGGCCGGGTTCACCGTGCTCAACGCGGTCCTCATGGTCGTACGGATCAGATGCGAGGAGGCCGCGCTCGCCGGAGCGGCGGGAAACGCGGAACGCCCGGCTCCACGAGGGAACCGGGCGAACCGATCAGCGATGTAGCGCGGGTCGTGCCCTCGGATCCGGTGCCCGCCGTGAATCGTCACGGCTGGATCCGCGAGGCACGTCCTAGTGGTGGTGCCAGCCGCCGACGACCTTCACGTAGTCGGACGCCTCCGAGCCCTTCAGACGGCCGTTGCCGTCGAAGCGCACGCCCCAGGTGCCGGACTGGAAGGCCCGGACCTGGGTGGAGAAGCGGCCGGAGCCGTCGGTCTCGACGGTCTCGACGTACCTCCACTTGCGCGAGCCCGCGGGCAGGAAGTAGATCCCGACGTCCTGGGTGCCGAGCCAGTGCCAGTTGTGCCAGTAGCCCCGGCTCTCGTAGCAGTCGCCACGGCCCCAGCGGCTGTCGTACTCGTCCCAGTCGTAGTACCAGTCGCTGTAGCACTGCGCGACCTCGAGCTTGCCCTGGAGGTTGAGCTTGCGGCCCTTCCTCACCGGTTCGGGCGTGGCGTCGAAGCCGCTGATCCGGGTGGCCTTGGGCCCGCGAGGCGCCGGCGGCCTGCGCCAGTCGTCGCGCTTCACATAGAAGGTCCGGTCGGCGACCCTGACCTGGCCGTCGTAGCCGAGAGCCTCGACGTGCACCGTCCAGGCGCCCGTCTTGTGGCTCCAGTCGAAGTCCCAGGACTCGGTCTTCGTGTCCCACTTGGGCCCGTGCCGGTCGGCCGGGTTGTCGTCCTTCCTGGCCGACCAGTGACCGTGACCGCCACCGTGACCGCCACCGTGACCACCGTGCCCGCCACCGCGGGGCTCCAGGACCTCGATCTTGACGTCCTTGACGTCCTTCGTCCGGACCGTGGCCGTCACGCGGACCGAGCCGTGCCGTCTGACGACGACCGTGCCGGGGGTGACGTCGACCGACAGGATCCGGGAGTCCGCCCGGTAGGAGGAGGCCTCGGGCGTCTGGGAGACCTCCGGGCTCGTGCTGCTGGAGGCGTCCGGGACGTCCGCGAAGGCCGGAGTGGCCGCCGCGAGCGCCGTGGCGCTCATGGCGGCCGCCACCATTGCGGCGGTGATGCGTTTCACCATGAGGGTTATTTCCTCTCCCCGTTGCGAACGCGCCCCGGCATTGGGGCGCGCCTACGTCAAAGACGCGCAAAGGATGAGAAAAGTTGCCCGAGATTGACAGGCAAAACATCACAAATTCGCAACCTGCCCTCAGGTAGCTGTGATATCAGCCCGTTACGTCACTGGTGTCCGATCCGTACCGTGCCGTTCCCGCGAACTCGACCCGCCAGGTGCCCGTGTTCTTCGCCCGCTCCTGGCTCGCGAACCAGCCGTCCTTGTTCGTGACGGAGGTCCCCATGTCCTTCCACTCGGCCGCCCCCTGCGGGCGGAAGCGGAGCACGACCTCCCGGCCGGCGAAGGGCCGGTAGTCGACCTGGCCGCTCGGATCGACCCGGAGCAGGGTTCCGGTGACCTGCGTGCCGTTCGCGTCGCGGTTCACCCTGACCCCTTCCAGCCGCGTCGCGCGCCGGAGGTAGAAGGTCGTGTAGCTGTTCACCGTGGCGCCGTTCGCGCCCTTCGCGGTCGCGACCACGGTCCACTGGCCACTCGGATACCAGCGGGACAGGCCGGTCTCCGGCTGGAACCGCCACTTCTCCCAGCCGGTGAAGCGGTCGGCGCCCTGGCCACCCTGGGTGGACTGCGTCCCCGAGACCGAGACGGCGCCGCTGCTCCCGTTGATGAACGGCGGGCGCGGCGTCGAGGAGGTGGCCGGCTTGACCGGGGTGACGGCCTGCATGGCGCCACCCGGCTGCCCGGTGGAGGCGGCGGGCGGCGGGCCCGGCTCGACCTTGACGGTGACCCCGTTGTCGCCCCGCGCTCCGCGGGCGACAACATCGATCACCAGCTTCACGGACCCGGAGGGGCCGACGACCGGGTCGCCCGGCTGGACGGTGACGGATCGGATGGCCAGCTCGTCGTCGGCCGACGCCGGTGTCTGCGCCGCGGCCCCGAGAGTGGCAAGCGGAACGGCGGCCGTGACGACCGCCCTGGCGATTAGACGTCTGCTCATGGCCGAAGACCGTAGGCAGCCCCGGGTAATGCCCCCGGGGTGGATAACCACCCCGGATGGCAAAACGTCGGCCCGGCCTCAGTCGTACATCGCGTCGATCATCCCGGCGTACCTGGCGTGGATGACGCGCCGCTTGAGCTTGAGGCTGGGGGTGAGCTCCTCGGTCTCCGGCGTCCACTCGACCGGGAGCAACCGCCACCTCTTCACCTGCTGAACCCGGGCGAGCTTGGCGTTCGCCGCCTCCACCGCGGCCTCGACCGCCTTCAGCACGTCCGGGTGCTCGGCCAACTCGGCGAGGTCGGCGAACGCGATGCCCTGCGCCCGCGCCCATCCCGGGGCGATCTCGCCGTCGAGGGTCAGGATCGCCACGGGGTACGGCCGGCGGTCGCCGTAGGCGAGGGCCTGCCCGACCAGCGGATGCTCCTTGAGCGCGTTCTCGATGTTGGCCGGTGAGATGTTCTCGCCGCCCGCGGTGATGATGAGCTCCTTCTTGCGGTCGACGATCCGGATGAAGCCGTCCTCGTCGATCGATCCGACGTCGCCCGTGCGCAGCCAGCCGTCCGCGTCGAAGAGGTCGGCACCGGCGTCCGGGCGGTTGAGGTAGCCGCTGGTGTTGAGCGGGCTACGCGTGAGGATCTCGCCGTCCTCGGCGATCCGCACCTCGACGCCCGGCTCCGCCCGGCCGACCGTGCCCAGCTTGTACACGGCCGGGCTGTTGGCCGTGAACGCGCCGGTCGTCTCGGTCATGCCGTACACGTCCACGACCTTCATGCCGAGGCCGGCGAAGAAGCGCTGCACCTCGATCGGCATGGGAGCGGCGGCGGTGGCGAGCCACTCCGCCCGGTCGAAGCCGATCATGGCCCGGATGGCGGAGAGCAGCGCGGCGTCCGCCCGGTCGTAGGCGGCCTGGACCTCTGGCGTGGCGGTCGCGCCGTACTGGCCGGCCTCGACATAGGCGAGCCCGGCGGCCATGGCCGCGCGGACGTTGTCCTGCTGCTCCTGCGGCTGGGTGGCGAGCAGCGCCTGGAGCCGGGCCGCCATCTTCTCCCAGACCCGGGGCACGCCGAAGAACATCATCGGTTTGACCTGGGCGAGGACCCCGCCCAGGTGCGCCAGGTCGGTGCAGAAGTAGACGTGGGAGACCTTGAAGACCGGCAGGTAGAGGCTGAGCACGCGCTCGGCGATGTGGGCGTAGGTGAGGTAGGAGATCTGCGTGCCCAGGGTGGGCAGCTTCGTCATCTTGTCGGTGGCAGCGGCCTCGTAGACCACGTTGGTGTGGGTGAGCGGCACGCCCTTCGGGTTCCCGGTGGTGCCGGACGTGTAGAGGACGGTCGCCACGTCGCCGGGGCCGACCGCACGCCAGCGGGACTCGATCGCCTCGGGATCGGCGGCCAGCCGCTCGGCCCCGAGTGCCAGGAAGTCCTCCCAGCTCAGGAAGCGGTCACCGGCCGGCGCCCCGTCGAGCACGATGACCTTCTCCACCCGGGGCAGCTCCGAGAGGACCGGCTCCCAGCGGGCCAGATCGGCGGGGCCGCCGAGGACGACCACCTTGGCCGCGACATCGTCCGCGATGAACGCCACCTGTTCGGGCGTGAAGGTGCTGTAGACCGAGCAGGGGACGGCACCCGCGTGGACCGCTCCCAGGTCGGCGAGGACGTGCTCACTCCGGTTGACCATCATCAGGGCGACCGCGTCGCCCGGACCGACGCCCAGGGCGGCGTACCCGGCCGCGATCTCCAGGACCCTCCGCCGCGCCTCCGCGTACGTGAGGGTGGTCCAGCCGCCGTCCAGGGGATCGGAGTAGGCGGGTGCGTCAGGATGATCGGCGGCCGTCCGCCTGAGCTGCTCACAGATCGTCAGGCCCGCGATCTCGTTCTCGATCGCGGCGCGCTCCTCAAGGACCCCGGGCATCGCGCCTCCAGTGCGTGGAGTCTTGGACGAGTGGCCTGCATCGCACCACATCCGATCAAGCCGGACAAGACCCAGTCGGCAACGGGTCCCTCGGCGCTTGCCGTACCGGCGAGGGGGCACTCATCCGTATACGCGCGGCGATGTGTCGGCTTCCCGCCGTGATCGGGGACGGTGCGGGGACAGGACATGGAATCGGAGACGCGGGTAGTACGCGAGCGGACGTTCTTCGGGCATCCACGCGGCCTGGCCACGCTGTTCGGCACCGAGATGTGGGAGCGGTTCAGCTACTACGGCATGCGGGCCATCCTGGTGCTGTTCCTCACCGCTCCCCCGGTGCGCGGGGGGATGGGCCTGCCCAACGTCACCGCGGTCGGCGTCTACGGCGTCTACATCGCCTCGGTCTACCTGCTCGCCCTCGCGGGTGGGTGGATCTCCGACCGGATCCTCGGCCCGCGCAGGGCCGTGCTGTACGGCGGGGCCGTCATCATGGCGGGGCACACGAGCATGGCCGTGCCCGCGGGAGGCGGGTTCGTGTGGCTGGGCCTCACCCTGATCGCGCTGGGCAGCGGCCTGATGAAGCCGAACATCTCGGCCATCGTCGGCGACCTCTACCGCCATGAGGACGACGCCCGCCGCGACTCCGGTTACTCGGTGTTCTACATGGGCGTTAACGTGGGCGCGTTCGCCGGGATCCAGGTCGTGCCGTGGCTGCAGCGGGGCGACCGCTGGCACCTGGCGTTCGGCGCGGCGGCGGTGGGCATGGCCTTCGGGCTCCTGCAGTACGTGCTGGGCCGGCGGCACCTGAAGGGCGCGGGCGAGCACCCCGAGCACCGCTTGACGCCCGAGGAGCGGGCCCGCTTCACGCGGATCGCCCTGCCCACGGCCGTGGCGGCGGCGACCGCGATGGCCCTGTGGGCGGCCAGCGGGACGCTCACCCTCGATCGCTTCACCATCGTGCTGACGGTGCTGTCCGCCGTCGTCCCCGCGGCCTACTTCGCCTTCCTGTTCACCGGTACGCACGAGATCACCCCGGAGGAGCGGACCCGGCTGACCGCGTATGTGTGGCTGTTCGCCGCCGCCGCGATCTTCTGGATGATCTACGACCAGGCCGGAGGGGCGCTCACGCTCTTCGCCCAGGAGCGCACCGATCTGAACATCCTCGGCTTCGACGTGCCGCCCGGCTGGGTGTCCAACGTCAACTCCGTCGCGATCATCATCCTGGCGCCGGTGTTCGCGGAGATCTGGATCAAAGCGGGCGACCGGATCGGCACACCGCTCAAGTTCGCGGTCGCGCTCGTCGTGATCGGGCTGAGCTTCGTGGTGATGGCCGCGGCCGCGGTGGCCGCGTCCGGCACGGCCAAGGTGTCGATCATGTGGCTGATCTCGGTGTACCTCGTCCAGACGATCGGCGAGCTGTTCATCAGCCCGGTCGGCCTGTCGGTGACCAACAAGCTCGCCCCGCACGCGTTCGTGAACCAGATGATGGGTGTCTGGTTCCTCGCCGTCGCCCTGGGCGACTCGATCGGCGGCCAGGCGTACCGGCTGACCTCCGTGATCCCGATGCCGATGTACTACCTGAGCCTGGCCCTCGTCGCCGTGGTGGCGGGCGTCGCGATGCTGGTCTTCTCGAAGCGGCTCGCGCGCCTTATGCGAGACTGATGAGCCGTGACCCCCGTCCTCGACCTCGCCGGGATCTTCGTCTTCGCCCTGTCCGGCGCGCTGGAAGGCGTGCGCAAGCGGCTGGACGTCGTCGGCATGGTGGTGCTCGCGTTCTTCACCGCCGTCGGCGGCGGCATCATGCGCGACCTTTTCATCGGCGTTCAGCCGGCCGCCTTCCGCGACGCCGGATATCTGCTGGTGCCGATCGCGGCCACCGCGATCGCCTTCCTCTGGCATCCCCAGGTCGAGCGGGCCATGCCCGGGGTGCTGGTCTTCGACGCGGCGGGGCTCGGCCTGTTCTGCGCGGTCGGGACCACCAAGGCGCTGCACGCCGGCCTGGCCCCGCTGCACGCCGTGCTCCTCGGCGTCTGCACCGCCGTGGGCGGAGGCGTCATCCGCGACGTCCTGTCCGGCGAGATGCCGACCCTGCTCTACGACCGCCAGCTCTACGCCGTCCCGGCGATGCTCGGCTCCACGGCGATGGCCATCCTGTACACGGCGGGCGTGCGCGGGTTCGCCGCCACCCTGTTCTCGGCCCTGCTCGCCTTCACGTTCCGCATTCTCGCCATGCGCTTCGGCTGGCGGGCGCCCCTCGCCAGGGGCATCAGAGGGTCGGGGTGAGCGGCTCCCCCGGGCGGTAGCCGTACGATCCGGTGCCGGCGGCGATGCGGTGGACCGCGTCGGTGAGGACGTCGGGCGGCTGGGTGAACGGGATCCTGACGTACCGTTCGAGCGTCCCGTCGACGCCGAACCACGGTCCGGGCGCGATCCGCACGCCCCTGGCCGCCGCCGCGTCGGCGAGCGGGGTCGCGACGGGCGCGTCCAGCCTGATCCACAGCGAGCCGCCTCCCGAGGGCGGCGTGAAGGACCACGAGGGCAGCTCCTCGCGCAGCGCCTCGGTGAGCGCGGCCCGCGAGGCGCGCAGCGACCGGCACCGGTCGGCACGGGTCTCCTCCAGCCGGTCGAACAGGTGCGTCACCACCAGCTGCTCGAAGACCGCGCCGGCGATGTCCACGGACGCCCGGAAGAGCGCGAGCCGCCGGACCAGCGCGGCGGTGGCGCGGATCCAGCCGACGCGCAGGCCGCCCCACCAGAGCTTGGACGCCGAGCCGACGCTGATCACCCGGCCGTCGGTGTCGAAGGCGGCGAGCGGCGAGCGGCGCCCGACGTCGTCGAGCGCCAGTTCGGCCCAGGTCTCGTCGGCGAGCACCGTCGTGTCGTGGCGGCGGGCGGCGGCCACCAGCGCGGCCCGCTCCGCGTCGCCCATGAGGTGGCCGGTGGGGTTCTGGAAGTCCGGGATGACGTACGCGAGGCGGGCGGCGGACTGCCGCATCGCGCCCGTCAGCAGGTCCATGTGCCAGCCGTCCTCCTGGATGCCGGTCGGGACCAGGCGGGCGCCGCGCAGCCGCGCGACGTCGATCGCGTGCGGGAAGGTCGGCGACTCCACCAGCACCGGGTCCCCCGGGCCGACGAGCAGCGTCATGACGAGGTGGATGGCGTGCTGGGCGCCCGCGGTGACCATGATCTGCTCGGGCCGGGTCGCCAGGCCGCGCTCGCCGTACCTCCGGGCGATGGCCTCCCTCAGCGGCGCGACACCGACGGGGTCGTATCCCATGCCCAGCGCGTACCGGTGGTAGGCCCGGCCGGCTTCGGCGATGGCGTCGCCGAGGTAGGGCGTCGCGGGCGGCGCGGCACAGTGCAGCGGGAGCCGTCCGGCGTCGTCGGGGACGATCCAGGGCCCCTCGGCGCCGAGCGCGGCCGGATCGGGCAGCGCGGTCCAGCTGCCCGCCCCTTGGCGGCTCTCCAGGAAGCCCTGCTCCCTCAGCCGGTCGTAGGCGGTGGTGACCGTCGTACGGCTGACGCGCAGCGCCTCGGCGAGGTGCCGTTCGGCGGGCAACCGCACCCGTACGGCCAGCCGACCGTCCAGGATCAGCGTCCGCACCGCCTCCGCGAGGGCCTTGTAGTAGGGCCGGGCACCCGCCGGGACCTCGATGATCCTGGCCAGTTGGAGCGCACTAAGATGACGGTCCATAAGTCCAATTTTCCTGATTGGCCCTTTATTTGCAAGTAAATGGCCCGAAATATGGGAACCACTATGAGCGAACTCTCACTGCCCCGCGCCGGTTCCCTGGCCTCCCGGCTCCTGCGCCTGTACGTCGGCCTGACGGGATACGGTGTCGGCATCGGCCTGCTGGTCCACTCCGGGCTCGGTCTCGACCCCTGGGAGGTCTTCCACCAGGGGATGGCGATCCGTACCGGCTGGTCGATGGGCCTGTGCATCAACCTCGTCGGCGCCCTGGTGCTGCTGCTGTGGATCCCGTTGCGCCAGCGCCCCGGCCTCGGCACGATCAGCAACGTCCTGGTGGTCGGCACCTGCGCCGACGCCACCATGGCGCTGGTCACCGTCCCGTCCCACTGGGTCCTGAAGTGGGCCTTCCTGCTCGGCGGCATCGTCTGCATCGCCGCCGCCTCGGGCCTGTACATCGGCGCGGGGTTCGGCGCCGGGCCACGTGACGGCCTGATGACCGGGCTCCACCGCCTCGGCCTGTCGATCCGCGTGGCCAGGACTCTGGTGGAGCTGACCGCGCTCGCCGTGGGCTGGCTCCTCGGCGGCACCGTCGGCATCGGAACGATCGTCTTCGCCCTCACGATCGGGCCCACGACCCAGTTCTTCATGAAAGCTCTGCGCGCCGTACCCGCCCGCACGTATTAGCGTGATCGGCATGCGGATCGAGGACTACGCCCTCATCGGAGACATGCAATCGGCCGCTCTCGTCGGCCGGAACGGCTCGATCGACTGGCTCTGCCTGCCGAGGTTCGACTCCCCCGCCTGCTTCGCCGCACTGCTCGGGGACGCGTCCAACGGCTCCTGGAGGCTGGCACCCTCGAGCGCCTGGCGCGAGGGCGGGTCCATGGCCACGCGGCGGGCCTACCGGGACGAGACGCTCATTCTGGAGACCGTGTGGGAGACCCCCACGGGCTCGGTGAAGGTGACCGACTTCATGCCTCCCCGGCAGTCCAACCCCGACCTGGTGCGGATCGTGGAGGGCCTGTCCGGGACCGTCGAGATGAGCACCGAGATCCGCATCCGGTTCGACTACGGCCGGATCGTGCCGTGGGTGCGCCGCGTGGACGGCCACCTGCTCGCCGTCGGCGGCCCGGACTCGGTGTGGCTGAGCTCCCCCGTCCCGCTGAAGGGCGGCGGCTACCGGCACGTCGCCACCTTCAACGTCTCGGCCGGGGACCGGCTGCCGTTCGTGTTCACCTGGCACCCCTCGCACGAGGCCGCGCCCGATCGGATCGACCCCTTCGAGCAGCTCTCGGAGACCGAGCAGCTCTGGAAGCAGTGGGTCTCCGGGTGCACCTACCAGGGCCGCTGGCGGGAGGCGGTGGTCCGCTCGCTGATCACGCTGAAGGCGCTGACCTACTCCCCGACCGGCGGGATCGTCGCCGCGCCCACGACCTCGCTGCCCGAGGACATCGGCGGGACCCGCAACTGGGACTACCGCTTCTGCTGGTTGCGCGACGCCGCGATGGCCCTCGACGCCCTCGTCGGCGCGGGATACCTGGAGGAGGCCCGCGCCTGGCGCGAGTGGCTGCTGCGGGCCATCGCCGGGCGCCCGGAGGACATGCAGATCATGTACGGCGTGGCCGGCGAGCGGCGGCTGCCCGAGCTGACCCTCGGCTGGCTCCCCGGCTACGAGGGCTCCGCTCCGGTCCGCATCGGCAACGGCGCGGCCACGCAGTTCCAGCTCGACGTGTACGGCGAGGTCGTCAACTCCCTGTACGTCTCGCGCCGCGAGGGGCTGCCGCCCAGCAACCACGCCTGGTCCCTGGTGCGCAGGATGATGGAGTTCCTGGAGACGGGCTGGCAGCTGCCCGACGCGGGCCTGTGGGAGGTCCGCGGCCCCCGGCGGCACTTCGTCCACTCCAAGATCATGGCGTGGGTCGCCGTCGACCGGGTCGTCCGGGTGGTCCACGAGCTGCACCGCACCGGCCCGGTGGAGCGCTGGGCCGCCCTGCGCGACCGGATCCACGCCGAGGTGTGCGAGAAGGGCTTCGACGCCGAACGCGGCACTTTCACCCAGTCGTACGGCTCCCGCGAGCTGGACGCGTCGCTGCTGATGATCCCGATCGTCGGCTTCCTGCCCCCGGAGGATCCCCGGGTGCCCTCCACGATCGAGGCGATCGAGCGCGAGCTGATGACGGACGGTTTCGTGCTGCGCTATCCCGTCGCCGCCGAGAACGCCGTCGACGGCCTGCCGGGTGGCGAGGGCGCGTTCCTCGCGTGCAGCTTCTGGCTGGCCGAGGCCAGGGCGATGGTGGGCCGCAGGAAGGACGCGATCGAGCTGTTCGAGCGGCTGCTCGCCCTGCGCAACGACGTCGGCCTGCTCGCCGAGGAGTACGACCCGCGCTACGGGCGGCTGGTGGGCAACTTCCCGCAGGCGTTCAGCCACGTGCCGCTGATCCACACCGCGCAGGCGCTCAGCGTCTGACCCTCACACGCCACGGAACGCCCCCGCCGTGCCGCGGGGCTTTCGCCGCGCCCTACGGCCGGGCCCGGTTCGCGATCCGGGCCAGGAGCCGGGCGAACTCCGGCGGCGGCGCGATGACGAGGCGGGTCTGCCCGTCCTGGGCGACCACGTCGGCCTGGATGCGGGTCAGCCGCCATCCGTGCCCGGCGTCGATGTGCCACCAGTAGACGTGGGGGCTCAGCCCGTCGTGCCGCTCGTCGTACTCCCGCTGGGCGAAGATCCGCAGCCGTTCGATCGCGCGGACCACGCCGATCCCGTCGACCGGGTGGAGGGCCACCACGCCGGGGTGGGGCAGGGCGACCAGCATGCCGTCGTCCGGGACCGGTACGTACCGCTCCAGGCTGCGCAGGTGGGCCGCCGCGCTGGGCGCGGACAGCAGGCCCGCGCGCACCCCGCCGAGGTCGATCCGCGACACCGCCGGCCGCTCGTCCGCCAAGGCGTTCGCCACCGCCACGTCGAGCGCCTCGGCCGGGGGGATGGGCCAGCAGAACGCCTCCTCCGGGCGTACCGGCCGGGCCCCGATCGTGAGGACCTCGATCAGGTCGGCGCTGAGGTGGCGGCCGATGATCCGGGAGGGATCGGGGATCGCGGGGTCGTCGGCGGCGCGCACCCGGGTGCGCAGCAGCGGCCGGATCGGGGCCAGGTTGCAGGCGTCGAACGGCTCACCGGACACGGCGTGGGCGAGGTGCTCGGAGACGAGCATCGGCCAGTCCTCGCGGGACCGGCGGGCGGCCTCGCGCCGCAGCCCGACCAGATTCACCACGCGGACCTGGCCCGGCCGGGTGTCGTGGCCGTCACCGAGCGGCGGGGAGCCCATCGTCAGTGACCCGCCGTCCGGGGCGAACACGCACGTGAAGCCCATGGTCTCGGCGACCAGGGCGAGCAGGGAGTCGAGGTCGACGTCCTCGACGGATCTCGGTGCGGGAAGGTCAGGCCGCTTCCGGCCGCGCAGTCGCCGCAAGAGTCCCAAAGCACCATCCCTCCGCCGCTGCCAGGAAATTTCCGGGCGGACTTTAGGGTGCCCCCTCAGGATCGCGGAAGAGACCCGTCAGAGAACACGATTGTGTATCAATAACCCCATCCGCCTCCATCCACACACTGAACTGTGGTGAGCCGTGGCCGATCGGGAGTCCCGCGATGATCGGCACGGCGAGCGGGGCCAGCCGCTCGGTCAGCACGTCGAGCACCTGTCCGGGATCGCCGCACCCCACCCAGGAGCCGAGCGCGAATCCGGCCGCGCCGTCGAGGCTGCCCGCCTGCAGGAGCTGGGTGAGCATCCGGTCGATCCGGTACGGCTGCTCGCCCACGTCCTCGAGAAGCACGATGTGCCCGTCGGCGCGGAAGCCGTACGGGGTGCCGCAGAGGGCGGCGAGCAGGCTCAGGTTCCCGCCGCCGAGCGGGCCCTCGGCCCGGCCGGGGAGGAGGACCCGGTCACCGTGGACGGGGGCGGCCCGCTCCCCCTCGAACAGGGCTCCGCGCAGATGGTCGAGCGTCTCCGGCTCCGGGCCCTCCGGGTCGCCGAGGAGCGCGCACGCGGGCATGGGGCCGAAGAGCGTCGCGACGCCCATCTCCTTGGCGAAGGCGAGGTGGAGCGCGGTGATGTCGCTCGACCCGAGCAGGATCTTCGGCCCGGCCGCGCGCATCGCGTCCCAGTCGAGCGGTTCGAGCAGCCGGGTGGCGCCGTACCCGCCCCTGGCGCAGATCACCGCGGACACCGCGGGATCGCACCACGCCGCCTGGAGATCGACGACGCGGGCGGAGTCGGGACCGGCGAGGAAACCTTCCCTGCCCAGCACCCGCGAGCCGACGATCACGTCGAGACCGAGCCCCTTGAGGACGTCCTCGCCGCGTTCCAGCCGGGCCGGATCAACCGGGCCCGAGGAGGCGACGACCGCCACGGTGTCGCCGGGACGCAACCGGCGCGGAAGCTCAGCCACGGCACGCCCCGGTGTGGATGCGTTCGTTCACCTCGCAAAGGCTGTCAGACTAGCCGTACCTATGCGACCTCCGACACACATCTTGGTTGTCAACGGCGTCAAGGTCCGCCGTCCCGCGTTCGTGCTCGCCGCCCCGCACTCCGGCGCGGATCTCCTCGCCCGTGCGTTGAAACGTTCCCCGGGCTTCCACGTGACGATGGGCCGCGCCGCGGTGGCCCGCGTCGTCTACGCGTTCGCCCGCAGGCCGTCCATCGCGCGCAGCGGCGGGGCGCCGAGCGTGATCAGGGACGCGCTGGCGGAGGCGTGGCGGATCGGCCCGGACGCCTGCGCCGAGTGCCCCGCCGCCTGCCGGGACGCGGGCGGCATCGTCGGGACGGGCCCGTGCACGGAGACGGCGACGCTGGCCAGGTTCGGGGACGCCGGTCCCGACCTGCTCTACAGCGCGCCGGTGCTGCTCCAGGCGTTTCCTGACGCCAGATTCGTCCAGATCATCAGGGACGGCCGGGACGTGGTCGCCGACATGCTGGCCGACCCCGCCTGCATGGCCTGGTTCCGTCCCCACATGCTCACCGAGGACGCGGAGTTCCCCAACCCCTTCCTCGGAGTGAACTCCGCCGAGCACCGCGACCGGTGGAAGGTGATGCCCGCCGCGGGCAAGTGCGCGCTGCGCTGGCGTGGTGCCGTACGGCTCAGCGCGACGCTCCGCCAGGAGCTTCCCCGCGAGCAGCTGCTGACGCTCCGCTACGAGGACATGCTGGCCGCGCCCGGCGAGGCCGTCGAAGGCGTGGCCGAGTTCCTCGGGACCGCGGTCTCCACGGTCGCGTTGTACGGCACGGCGGCCGCCCGGCGCACGCGGCTGTCCGCCTCCGACCTCGCGCTGGTGGAGAAGGTCGCGCGCGAGGAGCTCACGCGTCTGGGCTACCTGTGAACTGGGTCCGGTACAGCTCGGCGTAGGCGCCGTTGCGGGCGAGCAGCTCGTCGTGGCCTCCGCGCTCCACGACCTGGCCGTCCTGGATCACCAGGATCGTGTCGGCCTCCCTGATCGTGGAGAGCCGGTGGGCGATCACCAGTGACGTCCGCCCGGCCAGCGCGATCTTGAGCGCCTTCTGCACGGCCGCCTCGGACTCGGAGTCGAGATGGGCGGTGGCCTCGTCCAGCACGACGACGTCGGGCGCCTTGAGCAGCAGCCGGGCCAGCGCGACGCGCTGCTTCTCGCCTCCCGAGAGCCGGTATCCGCGGTCGCCCACCACCGTGTCCAGCCCCTCGGGCAACGCTCCGACGAGGTCGCCGATCTGGGCCGCGCGCAGCGCCTCCCAGATCTCGTCGTCGGTCGCATCGGGACGGGCGTAGCGCAGGTTGTTGCCGATCGTGTCGTGGAACAGGTGGGAGTCCTGCATGACGACGCCGACCGTGTCCCTGATGCTGTCCATCGTGGCGTGCCTGACGTCGTGCCCGTTGAGGCGGACGGCGCCCTCGTTCACGTCGTAGAGGCGGGACACCAGCGACGTGAGGGTGGTCTTGCCCGCGCCGGAATGGCCGACCAGGGCGACCAGCTCCCCCGGCCGCGCGGTGAACGTCACGCCCTTGAGCACCGGCTGGGAAGGACCGGTGTCGGGCCGCGCGACCGATTCGAGCGAGGCCAGCGACACCTCGGAGGCCGCCGGGTAGCGGAAGTGCACGTCGTCGAACTCGATCGTCACCGGTCCGCCGGGGATCGGCCGGGCGTCCGCCGCCTCCGCGACCATGGGCTTGAGGTCCAGCACCTCGAAGACCCGGTCGAAGCTCACGAGCGCGGTCATCACGTCCACGTGCACGTTCGACAGGCTGGTCAACGGGCCGTACAGGCGCATCAGCAGGGCGCCGAGGGCGACCAGCGTGCCGACCTCGAACACCCCGTTCACCGACAGGACCCCGCCGAAGCCGTAGACCAGCGCGGTGGCGAGCGCCGCGACCAGGCCGAGCGCGATCCGGAAGACCGCGCCGTACATCGCGACGATCACGCCCACGTCACGCACCCGCCCGGCCCGCCCGGCGAAGTGGACGGCCTCGTCGTCGGGCCTGCCGTACAGCTTGGCGACCATGGCGCCGGCGACGTTGAAGCGCTCGGTCATCATCGAGCTCATCTCCGCGTCGAGCTGCATCTGCTCGCGGGTGAGCGCCGACATCCGCCGGCCGACCCATTTCGCGGGGAAGATGAAGATCGGCAGCAGGACCAGAGCGACCAAGGTGATCTGCCAGGACAGCGCGAGCATGGCGCCGAGCACCACGATGAGGCTGACCACGTTGGAGACCACGGACGACAGCGTGCTCGTGAGGGCCCGCTGCGCGCCGATGACGTCGGTGTTCAGCCGGGACACCAGCGCGCCGGTCTGCGCCCGCATGAAGAATGCCACGGGCATGCGCTGGACGTGGTCGAACACCTCCGTGCGGAGGTTGTAGATCAGGCCCTCGCCGATGCGCGCGGAGAACCACCGCTGGACCAGGCCGATCCCCGCGTCCAGCACCGCGAGCACGCCGATGGCGGCGGCCAGCCAGAGCACGATGTCGACTCGGCCGAGCCTGATGCCGTCGTCGATGATCGACTTCATCAGGAGCGGGTTCGCGACCACGATCAGCGCGCCGAGCACGACGAGCACGAGGAACCCGGCGATCTGCCCCTTGAACGGGCGGGCGTACCCCGCGATGCGCCGGACGGTGCCCGGCGCGAGCCGCTCCTTCGTCACCGAGCTGTCACGCCGGAGAGACCGCATCATCTGGGGGCCGTAGCCCCCACCCATCATCGCCACGTTCGTCCTCCCGCTTGTGAAGCACCCGGGAGGATACCTCCGATTCCTGCGTCAGCTGGAGGCGAACAGGGCGCGGATCCGGACCGCCTGTTCCGCGCGCTCGGCGGCGGCCTGCTCCTCCAGGGTCCGGCCGGGAGCCCCCTGAAGCAGCCGCTTGGTCGCCGTCGCGGCGTCCCTGTTCGTACTGAGCAGCGCGGCCGCGAGGTCGCGTACGGCCTGCGGCAGCTCCTCACCCGGAACCACCAGCTCGGCCAGGCCGAGCCGGAACGCCTCCTGCGCGCCGACGGTGCGGGCGGTCAGGCAGATCTCGATGGCCCGAGGGACGCCGACGATGTCGACGAGCGGCTTGGTGCCGGTGAGATCGGGAACCAGCCCGAGCGCCGGCTCCTTCATGCAGAACATGACGTCTTCCGCGACGATCCGCAGGTCGCAGGAGAGCGCCAGCTGGAACCCGGCCCCGATCGCATGGCCCTGGACGGCGGCGATGGAGACGATGCCGGGCCGGCGGAGCCACAGGAACCCGCGCTGGGCCTGCGCGACCGCCTGTTCGAAGGCCGCGTCGCCGAGGCCGGCGACCGTGCCGAACGACCCCTGCCCCGGCACCCCTTCGGGCGTGAACATGCGCAGGTCGATGCCCGCTGAGAAGGACGGCCCCTCACCACGGACCACGACCACCCGTACCTGATCCGGGAGGTTGTCCCCGATCCGGGTCAGTGCCGACCAGGTGGCGAACGTCTGGGCGTTGCGCCGTTCCGGCCGGTCCAGGGTGATGGTCGCGATCTCGCCGTCCACCTCAAAGCGCAGTCCGATCTCCGCGAGCTCAGTCGCCGAGATCGCCTCCGTGCTCCCCCCAAGTGTCGCTTCCGCCATCCTCAGCTCCTACATCCCGGTCGAGTGGTCTCCGCGGTCCCGCCCCGAGCCTACCGAATATCGTTCGGATGGCTCCTGACAGGACCGCCCGGCATGCGGGAACGTGCGGCTGCGGTCGCGCGCGTTGCGAGGCGGATCTCTAGCGCTTGGACTTCCCTCGGGTCGCCCCGCCGCGCCCGCGCAGAGCCACACCGGACTCGCTCAGGATGCGGTGGATGAACCCGTAGGACCGGCCGGTCGAAGCGGCCAGCGCGCGGATGCTCTCACCCGCGGCGTACCGCTTCTTGAGATCGCTGGCCAGTTTTTCACGGTCGGCCCCGGTCACCCGGGTGCCCTTCTTCAGAGTCTCGGCCACGAGTACCTCCTGTAGTGCCAGACTTCCGCAGCGTTACTCACGCCATGATCAGTCATTTCGGCGGGATCGGCTACCTACTCGGCGGGAAAAGATCCCTACCCGCTCAAATTAAGATCAGGCGAGGGCCACAAGATCGGAAAATTCGTCGCTCCAGGCGTCCTCTACTCCGTCGGGCAGCAGGATCACCCTGTCCGGCTGAAGTGCATCGACGGCTCCCTCGTCGTGCGTGACGAGCACGATGGCGCCGGCGTAGGATCGCAGCGCCGACAGGACCTGGTCCCGCGAGGCCGGATCGAGGTTGTTGGTGGGCTCGTCCAGAAGTAGCACGTTGGCGCTCGACAACACCAGCGTCGCCAGGGCGAGTCGCGTCTTCTCCCCGCCGGACAGGACCCCCGCGGGCTTGTCCACGTCGTCCCCGCTGAACAGGAACGAGCCGAGCACCTTGCGCAGGTCGACGTCGGCGAGATCGGGGCCCGCGGAGCGCATATTCTCCAGGACCGTGCGGTCCGGGTCGAGGGTCTCATGCTCCTGGGCGTAGTAGCCCAGCTTGAGGCCGTGACCCGGCCTGACCTCGCCGGTGTCGGGCGTCTCGATGCCGCCGAGCAGGCGCAGCAGAGTGGTCTTCCCCGCGCCGTTCAGGCCCAGGATGACCACGCGGGAGCCCCGGTCCACGGCGGCGTCCACATCCGTGAAGACCTCCAGCGAGCCGTACGACTTCGACAGCCCGGTGGCGGTCAGCGGGGTCTTGCCGCAGGGGGCGGGCTCGGGGAAGCGGAGCTTGGCGACCCGGTCGCTGCGCCGCTCGCCCTCCACCCCGGCCAGCATGCGCCGGGCCCGGCGCTCCATGTCCTGCGCGGCCTTGGCCTTGGTGGCCTTGGCCCGCATCCGGTCGGCCTGCGAGAGCAGCACGGAGGCCTGTTTCTCGGCGTTGGCCCGCTCGCGCTTGCGGCGCTTCTCGTCGGTCTCGCGCTGGGCGAGGTAGGCCTTCCAGCCGACATTGTAGGTGTCGACCACGCAGCGGTTGGCGTCGAGGTGCAGAACGCGGTTTACCGTCGCTTCAAGGAGGTTGACGTCATGGCTGATGATCACCAAGCCGCCCTGGTGGGATCGTAAAAAATCACGAAGCCACCCGATCGAGTCTGCATCGAGGTGGTTTGTCGGCTCGTCAAGCAGGAGAGTCTCGGCTCCGCTGAAGAGGATCCGGGCCAGCTCGACCCGGCGGCGCTGCCCTCCGGAGAGGGTTTCCAGGGGCTGGGTGAGCACCCGGTCGGGCAGTCCGAGGCTGGAGGCGATCGAGGCCGCCTCCGACTCCGCGGCATAGCCGCCCAGCACGTGCAGGCGGTCCTCCAGCCGGCCGTACGCGCGGACCGCGCGGTCGCGGGTGCGCGAGTCGTCGGCGGCCATGCCGAGCTCGGCGGCCCGCAGCTCGCGCAGCACCTCGTCCAGACCGCGCGCGGACAGGATCCGGTCGCGGGCGAGGGTGCTCAAGTCGCCGGAGCGGGGATCCTGGGGCAGGTAGCCGACGCTGCCGGCCGCGGTCACCGAGCCGGCGGCGGGGATGCCCTCGCCCGCGAGCACCTTGGTCAGCGTGGTCTTGCCGGCGCCGTTGCGGCCAACGAGGCCGATCTTGTCTCCGGGATTCACCCGGAACGAGGCGCCCTCGATGAGCAGCCGGGACCCGGCGCGCAGCTCGACGTCAGTAGCAATGATCATGATTAGGGGAACATCCCGTGTGATGGGGTCAGGACCGGCGCGTGGTCGCACGGATGGCCGGCGAGTGCGAGAACGGATCCGCGCGAACTCGGGGAGATGATCAATCGGGAGCGCGCATACCGCCCAGTGTACGGCCTGTCCGCCGGTGACCTCCGGTCTCACGGCCGCGAAGCCCGGTTCGCCCGGCGTTGGAGGACATCGCCGGGCCTGCACCGGTTCAGTGGATGCGTCACGCCACTGCTACGCGCCGCCGGACGCTCCCTGGTCGAGGACGCGGACGCGGACCGCGCGGAACAGCCCCGGCGTCTCCCGCAGCACGGCGAGCCGGGGATCGGGGACCGTGAGGAACGGCTCGCGTTCGAGGGCGAGGAGCGGCGCCAGGCGCCGGTCGCCGCGTACCCCGTCGATCGCCCGCCGGTCGCCGCCGAGCAGGACGGCCTCCAGATCCCCCGCGTACGGCAGCAGCACCCGCGCGGCGACCTCGGCCGCCGCCCCCAGCGCCTCGCCGGACTGCTTCTCCCTGCGCCGGGCGAACCGCTGCTGGGACCACCCTCCCGCCGCGCTGCGTCCGTGGACCTGCCGGGAGCCGACCTTGGAGGCCACCAGCCGCTCTCCGTCGAACACGCCCGCGGCGTAGCCGCCGAGCCGTACCAGGAGGACGCCCACCAGGCGGTCGCGCCGCGCGTGCGCGGCGAGCGCCGCCACCGCGTCGCTCACCCCGAGGAACCGGTCGGGTGGATGTCCGAGCGGAAGTTCGAGGGGTGATCCGAGGGGGTGTCCGGGGGCCTCGGCGATCGGCTGTCCGGGAGACGCGCCGAACGGCTGTCCCGAGGGCCCGCCGGGTTGGACGGCCAGGGGCGGGAACGGCACGTGGCATTCGGCCACCGCCCCGTCGGCCGCGGTCAGCCGTACGAGATCGGGGGTGGCCGTCACCTCGGCGGCGCCATGGCGGGCCGTGAAGCCCTCTATCCAGCGCTCGACG
Organism: Microtetraspora glauca; assembly: GCF_040656155.1. NCBI lineage: Bacteria > Bacillati > Actinomycetota > Actinomycetes > Streptosporangiales > Streptosporangiaceae > Microtetraspora > Microtetraspora glauca. The sequence goes on along the minus strand of NZ_JBFALK010000009.1, from coordinate 105,105 downwards.
CGTTCGGGGGTGACCGTCACCCATCTGCCCCCGCCCGCCGCCGGTCGTGCCGTCATGGGACCCGAGGCTATCCCGAGACCGCGCCGCGCCGTGTCCGGCCCTGTCACGGCCGCCGGACCAGGGGTGATATATCCCGACAGAACGGTAGGGGAAAAGTCGGTGAACTTCGTTTCGCGTCACTCCTGTCACCGATAGAGGAACAGCACAATTCAACCGTGTCGGTCCCTCTTCCCTTCGCGGCGCCGCTCGCCCAGTCCGCCCCGGACGTCACCGCGTCCGGCTCCTTCGCCGCGGATCCCCCGGGTCCCGGCCACGCTCCCGCTCCGGTCTTCCTGCCGATCGTTGACCTCGACACCGGTGGTGTCATCGCCGTCGAGGTCGCGGCGGGCGACGTCCCCGGGCTCGCGCCGTCCGACGTCTCCAGCACCGTGCGGGGCCTGCTCGCCGCGTCACGCGCGGAGGCCCTGCTCCCCCTCGTGCTGCCGATCCCGGCCCGCTCGGTGATCGGCGGGTCCGGCGGCCTCGCCCCGCTGCACGAGGCGGTACGCGTCTCGGGCAGGCGGCCGCGCGAGCTGATCCTCGTGATCGAGGGGGAGATCCCGGCGGCGGACCGGAGGGCGCTCCTCGCCGGGATCGACGGCCTGCGCGCCGCCGGATATCTCGTCGCCTTCGGCGGGCTCGGCAGCGCGCACCTGCCCCTCGACCTGCTCGCCGACGCGTCGCCGTACGTGATCGTGCTGGCCCGCGACCTCGTGGACCGGGTGCCGCGCGATCCCCGCAGGAGCGCGCTCGCCGAGTCGCTCGTGGGGGTGGCGCGCGCCCTCGGCGCGCACGTGCTCGCCCCCGGCCTGCGGGATGAGGCCCAGCTCGCGGCGACGCGCGGATGGGGGATCCGGCTCGCCCAGGGCCCGCTGCTCGCGCCGATCGACTGGAAGCCGTCCAGCGGACGGGTCCAGCTGCACGTCCCGCTACCTGTCCCGGACACCACGCCCGTGGCCGCGCTGCTCGGGCCGCGAGTCCAGGAGCTGCTGCTCCCGGCGGTGACGCTGTCCTCCGAGGCGACGGCGGAGGACGTCGTCGCGGCCTTCGGCTCCGAGCCGTCGATCACCAGCGTCATCCTGGTGGACGAGTACCAGCGGCCGGTCGGCAGCGTCGACCGGAGCCGCTTCCTGCTCTTCATGGCCGGCGCGTACGGCCACGCGCTGCACGCCAAGAAACCGGCCAGACGCCTGGCCGACACCACCAGGACGGTCCCCAGGACCACACCGGCGATCGCCGCCATGCAGCTCGCGGGCCGGGACGCGACCCGCGTCTACGACGACCTGGTGGTGGTCGACGAGGTCGGCCGCTGCATGGGCATCGTCCGCGTCGGCGACCTGATCCGCCACGTCGCCACCATCCCGTCGTCCCGCTGACCGCGTGGCCGCGTGGCCGCGCGACCGCCGTAGCCGTGTGACCGTGCGATCGTGTGGTCCCCGCGCGCGGACCTCAGGTCAGAGCCAGCCCTGCAGTCGCGACCGCTGCACGGCCTCGATGCGGTTGCGCGCGCCGGTCTTCTGGATGGCCGAGGAGAGGTAGTTGCGCACCGTGCCCTCGGACAGGTGCAACGCTCGGGCGATGTCCGCGATCGTCGCACCGTCCGCCGCCACGGCCAGCACGTCGCGCTCCCGCTGCGAGAGGGGGTTCGGCCCGGCGCTCAGCGCGGCGGCGGCCAGCCCGGGGTCGATCACCCGCTCGCCGCCCAGCACGCGGCGGATCGCGACCGCCAGATCGCGCGCGGGGCTGTCCTTGACCAGGAACCCGGCGGCGCCGGCCTCCATCGCCCGGCGCAGGTATCCCGGGCGGCCGAATGTGGTCAGGATCATCACCCGGCATCCGGGCACCCGGTCGCGGATCTCCGCGGCGGCGGCGATGCCGTCCATCCCGGGCATCTCGATGTCCAGAAGGGCGACGTCGGGGCGGACCCGCTCGACGACGGCGACGGCCTCCTCGCCCGTGGCGGCCTCCCCCACGACCTCGATGTCCGGCTCCAGGTCCAGCAGGGACGCCAGGGCCCCTCTCACCATCGCCTGGTCCTCGGCCAGGATGACGCGGATCATGTCGCCCGAGCCTAGACGGCCGGGACGCCGGAGTCCCGGCCGCCCGGGGCGCCAGGGTCCGCCGTCGCGGGACCGGCGGCCGGGCCGGGCACGGTGATCCTCAACCGGAAGCCGCTCGGGACCGGCCCCGCCTCCATGACGCCTCCCTCCGCGCGGACCCGCTCCGCCAGGCCGCGCAGACCGCTGCCCGGCTCGTACGGCCCCGCGTCGCCGTCGTCCCCGACCTCCAGGACCGCGCCCGAGCCGTCGTGGGCCACGCCGATCTCGCAGCGGGTCGCGCGGGCATGCCGTACAACGTTGGTGGCCGCCTCGCGTACGGCCCAGCCGAAGAGGCCGTCCAGGCCGTCCGGGAGCGGGGTGCCGGAGATCCGGACGGCCACCCGCAGCCCGGCGGCGGTGAGCGCCGCGCGGGCGCCGTCGAGTTCCTCGGAGAATCCCCGCCGGCGGTAGCCGGTGACGGCCTCGCGCACCTCGACCAGCGCCTGCCGCGCCACCGACTCGATGTCGGCGATCTCCCGGGCCGTACGGTCCGACCCCTGCTCGGCCAGCCGCCCGGCCAGCTCGCTCTTGAGCACGATCAGCGACAGGCTGTGCCCGAGCAGGTCGTGCAGGTCCCGCGCGATGCGGAGCCGCTCCTCCCCCGCCGCCAGCCGGGCCACCTCCCGCTGCGCGTCCTCGAGGCGGAGCACCAGCATGCGGGTGTTCCGCACGCTGGCGAACAGGATCCCGAGCGTCCACACCTGCACGAGGAGCAGCACGATCGTCTCCGCTTCCGCGCCCGCGAGCCGGCTGTCGACGAGGACGACCAGGGCCATCACGGCCATGGCGACCAGGGCGGGGCGCAGCGGCAGCGCCATGGAGAGCATCACGGTGACGTAGATCGGCAGCGCCGTCCAGCCGCCTCCGAAGAGGAGCGGGAACACGATCGCCATCGCGGTGGTCACGGCCATCAGCGGGACCGTCCACCTGCCGCGGTCGCCGTAGTCCCCGGGGCTGAGGACGGCGGCGACGTAGGTGGTCACGAACGCGGCGAGGGCGGCGAGCTGCCAGGCCGCCCCCGCTCCGCCCACCTTTCCCGTCACGATGTCGGACACCGGATAGACGAGGTAAACGAAGCCGAACGAGACGCCCATCAGGCGCCGCAGGCGTGATCCCCGTCCCTTCTCCACGCCGAACGTGAAGACGCCGTCCAGCCGCCCGGTCATGCGCGTACGGTCGCCCGCCGGTAGGTGTAGAGCGCGAAGGCGGCCAGGACGGCGCCCCAGCCGAGGATGCCGAGAACCGCGGAGGCCGGGGGCGCCTGGCCCGCGACGATGTTCCAGCCGATGGTGGCGTAGTCATACGACGGCAGCGCGTGCGCGATCGCCTTCATGGCCGAGGGCATCATGTCGATGGGGAACCAGAGGCCGCCCAGCAGGGCGAGCCCGAACATGCAGATCATGGCGAGCGGCTGGGCGGTGTCGGCCCGTACCAGCGAGCCGATCGTCAGGCCGAGCGCGGCGAACGGGATCACACCGAGCCACATCGCGAGGACCAGCCCGGCCCACTGCCCCGGCGGGAGCGAGACACCCTGGGTGAGCACGGCCGCGAGGCCGACGAGCACGAGCGAGGGCAGCGTGAGCAGCAGGGAGACGATCAGCTTGGTGACGACGATCGACCACCTGGGGAGCGGGGTGATCTGGAGCTGGCGCAGCCAGCCGCTCTCGCGTTCCTGCGCCCAGGGCACCGCCGTGGACATCATCGAGGACGCGAGCGCGCCGTAGGCGGCCATGGAGACCATGAGGACGACGCCGGCCTTCAGTCCCGTCGTGTCGTCCACCTGGTCGCCCCACAGGTTGGCGTAGAGCAGGTAGAAGCCGACGGGGAACGCCACGACGAAGATGGCATAGCGCTTGTTGCGCAGCATCCGCAGCGCCTCGATCTTGACGTGCTCCGGCATCAGGGCTCCTGGGTGAGTGCGAGGAAGGCGTCTTCGAGATCGGCTCCGTCGATCCGGAGCCCGTGCACGTCGAGAGTGGTCTTTCGGTAGAGCGCGTCGACGGTGGCGTCGGCGTCGCTCGTCCTGAGTACGGCGCGGCCCGACGCTATCTCGACCGCGACGACGCCGGGAAGCGCGTCGAGGCCGGCGGCGGGCTGGGCGCCCAGCGTGAAGCTCACCGCCTGGCCACCGGCCCCGGCCTTGATCTCGGCGGCCGTGCCGTCGGCGACGACCCGCCCGCGTGCGATGACGACGACCCGGTCGGAGTTCTGGTCGGCCTCCTCCAGGTAGTGCGTGGCGAACAGGACCGTGTGGCCGCGCGCCGCGTACGTCCGCATGGAGTCCCAGAAGGCGCGGCGCGACTCGACGTCCATGGCGGCGGTGGGCTCGTCGAGCACGAGGAGCCGGGGGGCGCCCGCGACGGCCAGGGCGAACCGCACCCGCTGGGTCTGCCCGCCGGACAGCCGGTCGGCCCGGCGTCCGGCCAGGTCGGTGAGGTCCGCCATGCGCAGGATCTCGTCGAAGGGGAGGGGGTCGGGGTAGAGGCCGCGCACGAATCCGACGGTCTCCGCGACGGTCAGCTCGGGGATCAGCGAGCCCTCCTGGAGCATCGCGCCGACGCGGCCGCGCGCGACGGCACGCGACGGGGTGTCGCCGAAGACCTTGATCTCGCCGCTGGTGGGGCGGAGCAGGCCGAGCAGCATGTTGATCGTGGTGGATTTGCCGGCGCCGTTCGGTCCGAGCAGGGCGACCGTGCGGCCCGCCGGGATGTCGAGGTCCAGCCCGTCGACCGCGAGCACGTCCCCGTAGGTCCTGGTGACTCCGGAGAAGGAGATGGCGTCCATGTCCTCGACGCTAGAGGCGCGCGGCGCGGACCGGCAGTTCCATACCTCCGGCCTTCTCCGTGACATTTGTCAGGCTTCCCGCGCGACGCCGGGCCGGAGCCCTTGATCGCTCCGTTAGGGTGTCTTGCATCCTTTGGCGGTGATTTGTTGGGAGTCTGGTCGCGGTGAACGGCTCGGCAGGGAACACCTCCGTGCTCGGCGACCGCTACCGGCTGGACGCGCTGATCGGCCGGGGCGGGATGGCCGAGGTGTGGCGCGGCCGCGACCTGCACCGCGACTGGCCCGTGGCGGTCAAGATCTTCGCGGCCGAGGCGTCCGACCCGTCGATGCGGGCGCGGTTCGCCCAGGAGGCCCGCACCGCCGCGCGGGTGGTGCACCCCAACGTGGTCAGCGTGTACGACGTGGGCGAGCAGGGCGGGCGCCCGTTCCTCGTGATGGAGTTGCTCTCCGGGCGGAGCCTGGCCGAGGAACTGGCGGCGCGCGGGCCGCTCGGGGTGGACGAGGTCCGCCGTCTCGCGGCACAGGCCGCGATCGGCCTGGACGCCGCGCACCGGGCCGGGGTGGTGCACCGCGACGTCAAGCCCGCGAACCTGCACCTGACCGAGGACGGCCAGCTCAAGGTGGTCGACTTCGGGATCGCCCGGCTGGCGGACGAGGCGGCGGGCCGGCTGACCGCCGTCGGCATGATCGTCGGCACCGCGGCGTACCTGTCCCCAGAGCAGATCATGGGCCGGCCCGGGGACGCCGCCAGCGACATGTACGCGCTCGGCTGCGTGTGCTACGAGCTCCTGTGCGGCCACCCGCCGTTCGCCGGGAGCTCGACCGAGCTGGTCTTCCAGCACGTCCAACAGGCTCCGGCTCCGCTGCGCCGCTACCGGCCCGACCTTCCGGTCGAACTGGAGGCGCTGGTGCTGGCGCTGCTGGACAAGGAGCCCCGCGCCCGGCCTGCCGCCGGAGAGGTGATCGCCCGGATGCGCGTGGACCCGCGCCCGGCGCGGGCGGGCGACACCGCGGTGCTCGACGTGGGAGGCGCCGCGTCGCACGACGTCGGCGTCCCGCCCACCGCCTGGCCACCGGCCGCGTCCCCGCTCGCCCCTCCCACGTACGGAGGACCGACCGGGTATGGAGGGCCTACCGCGTACGGAGGGCCGACCGGACCCGGCGGGTCCACCGCGTATGGAGGGCCGACCGCGTACCAGCCGTCCCTGTCCGCCCCTTCCTTACACGGGACCTCCGTACACGGGACCTCCGTACACGGGGGACCGGGTGGGCGGGCGACGCGTGGCGGGATGTCCCGGCGCAAGGGCGCGATGATCGCGGCGGCCGCGGTCCTCCCCGTCGTGGCGGTGGTGTGGCTCGTGTCCCCCTCGTCGACGCCGTCGCCCGGCGCCTCCCCCGCCGCGATGAGTACGGGGGCCGCCACGACGCCCTCCCCCACCCGGCAGAGCCCGTCCACGACGCCGTCCGCCGCGCCGTCCACCACCCCCCCGACCGCGCCGTCTCCCTCGCCGAGCAGGACCGCGAGCGGTCCTCAGGCGTGGCTGGCCGGACTGGAGAGCGCCCTGACCGCCCAGGAGCGGCAGCACGGCATCGACTCCGACACGGCGGAGAAGGTACGCGAGGAGATCGAGGAGATCCGGGAGGAGCTCGCGGACGGGGAGCCCAAGAAGGTCCAGAAGAAACTGCGGGACCTCGGCAGGACGCTGAGCAAGGCCCAGCGCAAGGGCCGGCTGGCCTCCAGCGGGCCGTTGATCGACTATCTGAACCGGTCCGGCCTCCTGTCGGGCCCGAGGCGCTGACCGCGGACGGCCCGGACGGGCTCAGCGGCGGGCGCCGCCGAGGACGACGTACCTGGCGGGGCCGCGGGTCCCGGTGAACAGGAAACGTTCCATCCGCCCGATGGTGAACCCGGCCACGCGCTCCCCCTGGACGAAGGCGCGCGCGGCCGGACCGTCACGGCGGCGCCGGATCGTCAGAGACGGCAGGCGTAGATGGCGGTGACCAGGATGGCCTTCGCGCCGATCTCCCAGAGCTGGTCCATGATCTGCTGGTGGCCCTTGCGCGGCACCATGGCGCGGACCGCCACCCAGCCCTCGCGGTGCAGCGGGGACACCGTCGGCCCCTCGACGCCCGGCGTGATCGCGATGGCCTCGTCGATGCGCTCGGCGCGGATGTCGTAATCCATCATGACGTAGTCGCGGGCGACCAGGACGCCCTGCAGCCGCCGGATGAGCTGCTGGAAGCCGTTCGTCTCCGGGGCGCCGCTCCGCTTGATGAGCACGGCCTCGGAGTGGGCGATGGGCTCGCCGAAGACCTCCAGGCCGACGTTGCGGAGCGTGGTGCCGGTCTCGACGACGTCGGCGACGGCGTCCGCGACGCCCAGCCGGATGGCCGTCTCCACGGCGCCGTCGAGCTTGATCACCCGGGCGTCGATGCCCTCGTCGGCGAGGTATTTGCCGAGGAGGCCGGAGTAGGAGGTGGCGATCCGCAGACCGGACAGGTCGGCGGCGCTGCCGTACCGCCCGGCGGGGGCGGCGAAGCGGAACGTGGACCCGCCGAAGCCGAGCGGGACGACCTCCTCGGCCGGGGCGCCCGAGTCGAACAGCATGTCGCGGCCGGTGATGCCCGCGTCGAGCGTGCCCTCGCCCACGTAGACGGCGATGTCGCGGGGACGCAGGAAGAACAGCTCGCAGGAGTTCTCGGGGTCGATGACCACGAGTTCCTTGCTGTCCTTGCGCGGACGGTATCCGGCCTCTTTCAGGATGGTCTGGGCGGCATCGGCGAGCGCGCCCTTGTTCGGTACGGCGAGACGCAACATGGTGTGGCAGAAACCCTTCGGGATGCGGATGACGAGGTCATGGAACGCATTCAGGCCACCCGGTGGGCGGCCTAGAGATGCTTGTAGACCTCGTCCAGCCCGATGCCGCGCGCCAGCATGAGGACCTGCACGTGGTAGAGCAGCTGGGAGATCTCCTCCGCCGCCCGATCCGTGGACTCGTGCTCGGCCGCCATCCAGCTCTCGGCGGCCTCCTCGACGACCTTCTTACCGATGGCATGGACCCCGGCGTCCAGCGCGGCCACGGTGCCCGAGCCCTCTGGCCGGGTGCGCGCCTTCTCCGACAGCTCGGCGTACAGCTCTTCGAAGGTCTTCATGATCTCTTTCAGGGTCGTCGGGCGATGCGGAACCAGCGTAGTCGGTCCGTACGACCAGCCGCATCGCGCCACCCGTCCGCGTCAGCCGAAGATCTTTCTGGCGATCCTCAGGTGTTCCAGGGCCTGGAGGGACTGGCCGCCCTCGTGCCCGTTGAACGGCCAGATCGAGATGTCCTTGGCACCGGCGTAGTGATTGTAGGCGGCGAACACGGTCGAGGCCGGGGTCACCTCGTCGCGCAGCCCGACGGAGAACCGGGCGGGCACCGTCGCCCTGGCCGCGAAGTTCGTCCCGTCGAAGTAGGCGAGAGTGGCGAAGACGTCCTCGGCCCTGTCCCGGTTGACCGCGCAGAACCGGCTCAGCTCCCCGTACGGCAAAGCGTCGGTGATCTCCACGGCGCGGCGGATGTGGCACATGAACGGCACGTCGACGAAGGCGTAGGAGATGTCCGCGCCGATTCGCGGGGCCAGCGCGGCCGCGGCCAGGGCCATGCCGCCGCCCTGGCTGCCGCCCGCGACGGCGATCCGCTCCGCGTCCACGGCGGGATGCGCCCTCGCCGCCTCGACGGCGCGTACGACGTCGGTGTACAGGCGCCGGTAGTAGTAGTCGTCGCGGTCGAGCACGCCACGCGTCAGCTTCCCCGCCGTCTCGGGGCCGGTCCCCGGGGCCGGATCGGGTGTGTCGCCCTGCCGCCACCCGCCGCCCTGGCCCCGCGTGTCCATCACGAAGGCGGCGTATCCCGCCGAGGGCCACAGCAGCCAGTCGTGCGGCAGGCCGCGCCCGCCGTTGTAGCCGATGAACTCGACGACGCACGGCAGCGGCCCCTCCGGGGACGCGGGGGTGAGCAGCCACCCCTTGATCGGATGCCCGCCGAAGCCCGCGAAGGTCACGTCGTACACGTCCACGCGTGCGAGGTGGGCGTCGTACGGGGTGAAGGTCGCCGCCAGATCATGCGCCCGCGACTCCGACAGCGTGCGCTCCCAGAAGTCGTCGAAGTCCTCGGGCTCGCCGCGTTCGGGCAGGTAGGCACGGAGCTGGTCGAGCGGCAGGTCGACGAACAAGGGGGCTCCTTACGACTTGCGACAGGCGCACACGGGTGGGGATCCCGGGTGACGCGGACCATGCCGGGAGCGCGCGTCGCGCGTGATCCCGGTGACGTGGAACCGTACAGGAACGACGACCGAGCATGGTTCTGGTCCGGTTAAGAGACGCGGGAGCACGCGACGAGGACCACTTCGCCGCAGGAGCGACGTCGGCGCCCGCATGGTCGGCCGTGCCGGGATCCGCTCGGGGACACGCTCGGAACTTACCCGGTTGAGTGCCGGGACTCCATCCCATCCGGAGACGACGGAAGCGAACGCCCACGACACCTCGAAACGGCCGCGCCGTCTTCAAGGGCCGTCTTCGGGCGCCGTCTTCGGGCGCCGTCTTCGGGGGACGCCGACGCCCGCGCGGGTCGGGCGGGCGTCCATGATCCGGGCGGCTCAGGGGGGCGATCCTCTCATCCGGCGGGAGCGTGAGCGGGCGCCATAACGCGTTGATCATCCCTCCGCCCGCCACTAACATTCGCCGGTGACATCCCCTGACGCGCAGATCCGAGGGCCGGTGCGGTTCCTCCTGTGGCTGGCGATCCGCCAGAAGCGCCGCATCCTGACCGGGTCGCTGCTGAGCAGCGCGTGGATGGTCGCCATGGCCCTACCGCCGTACCTGCTCTCCCGTGCCGTCGACGACGGCCTGGCCGCCCACGACTCCGGGGCGCTGACGGGCTGGACGGCCGCGATGCTGGCCGCGGGGGTGGGGAGCGCCCTGCTGGGCATGGCACAGCACCGGACGACGACGAAGGTCCGGATGGACGCGATGTTCCGTACCGTGCGAGCGATCATGGACCAGGCGCTCCGGCTCGGCGGCACGCTGCCCCGCCGGGTCGCGACCGGTGAGGTGGTGGCGATCGGCCTGAGCGACGCGCGGACGATCTCCCAGGCGATGTCCTTCGCCGGTCCGGGGATCGGCGCCGTCGTCGGGTACGTGGTCGTCGCATTCGTGCTCGCCGACATCTCCCTCACGCTCGCCCTCGTGGTGCTCGCCGGTGCGCCGTTACTCGCCGTCGTCATCGGGCCCCTGCTGAGCCGGGTCCTGAGCGCCGGAGACGACTACCGGGAGCGGCAGGGCGCGCTGACCGCCAGGCTGGTGGACGTGGTGGCCGGCCTGCGGGTGCTCAACGGTCTGGGCGGCAAGGAGATGCACGCCGACCGCTACCGGCGGCGCTCGCGCGAGCTGTGCCAGGAGGGTTACCGGGTGGGCGCCGCCACCAGCTGGGTCGGCGCGCTCAGCGGCGGGCTGCCCCTGCTCTTCCTCGCGCTGGTCACCTGGCTCGGCGCCCGGATGGCCGCCGAGGGATCGCTCACCATCGGCGATCTGGTCGCGGCCTATGGGTACGTCGCGATGCTGGCCATTCCGATGACCGTCCTCATCATGGGTGGCTCCGACCTGGCCCGCGGAGTGGTCGCCGCCCGGCGCGTCACCGGATTCCTCGCTCTGGCACCCGGCCGGACGGGCCCCGCCACCACCGCGGACGCGCCCGCGGGCCCGGCCGTGCTCCACGATCCCGCCTCCGGCGTCGAGGTGCCGCCGGGCCTGTTCATTGTGCTCACCGGCGCGCGCCCCGCGGACGCCGCGGCTGTGGTCGAGCGCCTCGGCCGGTTCGAGGACTCCGATGTCCTCTGGGGCGGCGTGCGGCTGGACGCGGTCCCCCTGGCCCAGGTCCGCGAGCGCATCCTGGTCGCGGACAACGACGCCGATCTGTTCGCCGGAACCGTCCGCGAGGTGGTGAGCGGCAGGGGCCACCCCGAGGACTCGGCCGTGCGGGCCGCGATCCACGCGGCGGCCGCCGCGGACATCGTGGACGCGCTGCCCGACGGCCTCGACTCGGTCGTCGCCGCCCGGGGCCTGAGCCTGTCCGGGGGACAACGCCAGCGGCTCCGGCTCGCCCGGGCGCTGTGCGCCGGCCCGGAGGTGCTGCTGGCCGTCGAACCGACCTCGGCGGTCGACGCCCACACGGAGGCCGTGATGGCCGCCCGGCTGCGTACCGCGCGCGCCGGCCTGACCACCGTCGTCACCAGCACCTCGCCCTTCGTGCTGGAACAGGCGGACGTGGTGGTGCACCTTGTCGACGGACGGGTCGCGGCCACCGGCACCCACCGCGAACTGCTGGAGAACGCGCCCGGCTACCGGGCTCTGGTGTCCCGTGACACCGACGCGGCCGAGGAGGCTCACCGATGACCCGACCGCTGCCCGTCGCCGGACGTGCCGAGGTACGCCGGGCCGCCTGGGCCGAACTCCGCGCGGACAACCGGACGATCATCGCCGTCCTGGTCCTCAACCTGCTCGCGGCGGCCGTCGGGCTCGTCGGTCCATGGCTGCTCGGAACCATCGTGGACACCGTCAGGACGTCGCACGGCCAGGCCGCCCTGGCCACCGTCGACCGGCTGGCTCTGATCATCGTCGCCGCGACGATCGGCCAGATCCTGCTGTCCCGGTACGCCCTGCTGCTCGGGACCCGGTTCGGCGAGCGTGCCGCCTCCCGGGTCCGCGAGCGGTTCCTCGGCCGGGTGCTCGCGCTGCCCGCCGGCACCGCAGAGCACTCCGTCACCGGCGACCTGAGCGTCCGTGGCACCAATGACGTCGACATCATCGCCTCCACGCTGCGCGACGCGGTGCCCGAGGTGTTCATCGCCGTCATGCAGGCGCTGTTCGTCGTCGTGGCGGTACTCTTCCTCGACCCGCTGCTGGGCCTGTCCGGCCTCGCCTGCCTGCTGGTCCTCGGGCCGGCCCTGCGCTGGTACCTGCGCCGCGCTCGGACCGCCTACCTCGCCGAGGGCGAGGCCACCTCGGCGCTCGCGGAAGTGATCGCCACCACCGCCGCCGGAGCCCGGACCATGGAGGCGCTCGGCCTTCAGCAGCGCCGCCACCAGGCCGCCGAGGAGGCCATCGCCACCGTCCGGCGCGCCCGGCTGCGCACCCTGTGGCTGCGCACGGTCCTCTTCCCCGCCGTCGACGTCTCCTACGCCCTGCCCGTGGTCGGCGTCCTGCTGATCGGCGGCGTGCTCTACGCCCAGCACGCCGTCACGCTCGGCGCGGTCGTCGCCGCCTCGGCCTACCTGCGCCAACTGGACGCGCCCATCGACACCATCCTGAAGTGGGCCGAGCAACTGCAGTCCAGCGGCGCCTCCTATGCCCGGGTGGAGGGCCTGGCCGCCGAACCCACCACCGCCGAACCCGCCGAACCCGCCGAACCCGCCGAACCCGCCGAACCCGCCGACGACCGGATCAGCGTGTCGGGCGTCCGCTACCACTACGCCGGCCACGCCGACGTGCTGCACGGCGTCGACCTTCAGGTACGGCAGGGGGAGCGGATCGCCCTCGTGGGACCGTCGGGTGCCGGCAAGTCGACCCTCGGGCGGCTGCTGGCCGGGATCGACCGGCCGGGCTCCGGATCGGTGACGGTCGGCGGGGTACCGATCGCCGATCTGCCGCCGGAGCGTCTGCGCCGCCAGGTGGTGCTGGTCACCCAGGAGCATCACGTCTTCCAGGACACGCTGCGCGACAACCTGCTGATCGCCGCGCCGGACGCGGACGACGACCGGCTGCGCGCCGCGCTCGCCACCGTCGGCGCCCGCTGGGCCGACGAGCTGCCGGACGGCCTCGACACCGACCTAGGGGAAGCCGCGCACCGGTTGGACGGCGCCCAGGCCCAGCAACTCGCCCTCGCCAGGGTGGTGCTGGCGGACCCGCACACCCTGGTTCTCGACGAGGCCACCGCCCTGCTGGACCCGGCGACCGCCCGTGACACCGAACGCGCCCTTGCCGCCGTCCTGGACGGGCGCACCGTGATCGCCATCGCGCACCGGCTCCACACGGCGCACGACGCCGACCGGGTCGCGGTGATGGACGCCGGTGTGATCACCGAACTCGGCCCCCATGACGACCTGGTATCCGCGGGCGGGACCTACGCCGTCCTCTGGCGCTCCTGGCACGGCGACTGAGCCTGTCGTCCACCACGCCGGGTCCGGGCCCGGAGAGGGTGGGCCGTCAGGCGGGTCCGCCGAAACGCGGCAGGCGCCGGTGCCCCCCGCGGGGCACCGGCGCCTGCCGGATCGAACGGTGTGTGTTCAGCGGCCGGAACGGTTGCCGGAGTGGCCTCCGGCGCGACCGCCCGGACGGCCGCCCTGGCGGAAGCCACCGCCGCGCGGAGCGCGGAAGTCGCCCCGGCTGTCCGGACGGCGCTCGCCGCGGTAACCGTCACGGTGATGGCCCTCGTGGGGAGCGCCGCCGCGGTCCCCGGCGCGGTCGCCCTCACGGAAGCCGGCGCCACGCTGGTCCGGGCGGCCCTCGCCGTTCCCTCCACGCGACCGGTCGCCCCGGAAGCCGCCGTACGAACCCCGGTTGTCGCTCCAGGAACCGCGCGAGCGGTCCCCCTGGTAGCGGCGGTTGTCGCCGCCGTCACGGTCGCCGCGGAACGAACCGCCGTCACGGTCACCACGGTAGGCGGGACGGTCTCCCTGGTAGGCGGGACGGTCTCCCTGGTAGGCGCCCCGGCTGTCGCCGCGGAACGAACCGCCGTCGCGGTCGCCACGGAAGGGACGGCTCTCCCGATCGCCCCGGTAGGAACCGCCGTCACGGTCACCGCGGAACGGACGGTTGTCACGGTCGCCACGGAACGGGCGCGCTCCGTCGCGGGCCCCTCCGTGCTCCCGGCCCTGGAACGAGCGGTTCTCCTGGCTCCGGCTCTCGAAGCCCCGGTTCTCGGCGCCGGTGTGCTCGGCGACACGGTTCTCGGAGTCGCGCTCGTCACTCCCCCGGCCCTCGAAGCGCCGTCCACCGTCGCGGCCCGGACGGCTGTCGCGGTCGAACCGGCCCTCGAAGCGCCGTCCGCCGTCGCGGCGGTCGCCGAAGCGGCGGGAACGTCCCTCCCCGCCCTGGCCCTCACGGCGCGGACGCAGCGGCTTGCGCACGTCGGGCTCCCACACGGGGATCGCCTCGCCGCTGGGCTGACGCGCGCCGGCGACCTCGGTGAGCACCGAGTCACCGGGGCGAACCCGGTGGCGCGACGGGCTGATGCCCGCACGCCGGGTCATCGCGTCGGTGGAGCGGCGCTCGTTCGGCATGACGAGCGTCACGACGCTGCCGCTCTCGCCCGCGCGGGCCGTACGACCGCCGCGGTGCAGGTAGCTCTTGTGGTCCATCGGAGGATCGACGTGCAGCACGAGGCTGACGTCGTCGACGTGGATGCCGCGGGCGGCGACGTCGGTGCAGACGAGCACGCTCACGTTGCCCTCGCGGAACTCCCCGAGGATGCGGGTGCGCTGGTTCTGCCGCTTGCCTCCGTGCAGGCCGCCGGCGCGGATGCCGACCCGGGCGAGCTGCTTGACGACCCGGTCCACACCGTGCTGGGTGCGGACGAACAGGATCGTACGGCCCTCGCGGTTGGCGATCTCGGCCGTCACGTCGACCTTGTCGTCCCTGTGGACCTGGAAGAGGTGGTGCTCCATGGTCTCGACCGAGGAGGTCGCCGGGGCCAGCGAGTGCGTCACCGGGTCGGTGAGGAAGCGCTGGACCAGCTTGTCCACGTCACCGTCGAGGGTGGCGGAGAAGAGCAGCCGCTGGCTGTCGGAGGGGGTGGCGTCGAGGATCGCGCTCACCACGGGGAAGAAGCCGAGGTCGCACATGTGGTCGGCCTCGTCGAGCACGGTGACCTGGACGTCCTGGAGCGAGCACTCGCCCTGCTCCATGAGGTCGGTCAGGCGCCCGGGGGTGGCCACGACGATCTCGACGCCGCGCCGCAGCGCCTCGATCTGCCTGCCCATGGACATGCCGCCGACGACGGTCCTGGTACGCAGCGACAAGCCCCGGCCGAGCGGCTCCAGGGTGTCGGCCACCTGCAGGGCCAGCTCACGGGTGGGCACGAGGACGATGGCGCGCGGGCGCTTGGGCAGCGCGCGCTCCCCGGCGATGCGGGCCATGGTGGGCAGGCCGAAGGCGAGCGTCTTGCCGGAGCCGGTCTGGCCCCGGCCGAGCACGTCACGTCCGGCGAGCACGTCGGGGATGGCCGCGCTCTGGATGGGGAACGGCGCGGTGATGCCCTCCCTGGCCAGCCCGGAGACGAGCGGCCTCGGCAGGCCGAGCAGCGCGAAGCCGTTCGCCTGCTCGGCGTCGGGGGCCTCGGACGGCGCGGAGGAGACCGTGGAGGAATCCACGGACGAATCGGGGGAAATATGGCCAGCGTCAAGCATGGTCACGAGGTTCGTGCCTTTCATCGAAGATGACGTGTCGAAACACGGGGGCGCGTCACTTCTGCGAAAGGACGAGCCAGGACGGGTACGGCGTGGCCGTACTTCATACATTCATTCGGACGCAGGGGTGTTCAGGGCGGAGCTTCCAGGACTGCTTTCCTGGACGGACACAAAGTCCGGCGCCGCCGATTCATCCGGCGGGCTGGCCCCTGCGTCGGGCGGCAGTGCCACGCGATCTGCGCGTTGGTGATGCGGCACTGCGGTCAAACCGGCGACTTCGGCGTTCCCGCAGACGTGCAGGGCACTCGCGTCGATACGAGCGGCCTTGTCACGGACACCGTCATTCAAGTCGCTTCGGGCATAACGAGATGCAACCATACACCATTCCCCGGGACGTCAACATCACGACGAACGTCCCCGGCGCACGGCTGAACACGGCCGACCGGTCGGCCGATCATGCCGATGGTGCCGCCTCATCGTGCGTGACGCGGCACCATCGGTGGATCGGCCGGATGATCGGCCGGCGCGGCCCCTCAGGGGCCGTACGACCCGGGGTCAGACGTTGAACCCCAGCATGCGGAGCTGCTCGCGCCCCTCGTCGGTGATCTTGTCCGGGCCCCACGGCGGGAGCCACACCCAGTTGATCACGACGCTGGACACGAGGTCGGCGAGGGCCGAGTTTGCCTGGTCCTCGATGACGTCGGTCAGCGGGCAGGCGGCGCTGGTCAGCGTCATGTCGATCGTGGCGATCGGCTGCTCGCCCGCACCGGCGGGGTCGAGGTTAACTCCGTAGATCAGGCCGAGATCGACCACGTTGATCCCGAGCTCGGGGTCCACGACGTCCTTCAGCGCCTCCAGGACGTCGTCGAGGGAGGTCTCTCCGTCGAACGTCGCCGTGGGGGTCTCGGTCGGCTTGCTCACGCCATCCTCCTTACGTTCGTTCGAGGGGTCACGCCTGGCTCCGCAGTACCGCGTCCTTGTAGGCCATCCAGGACAGCAAAGCGCACTTGACCCGGGCGGGGAACTTGGCCACACCGGCGAAGGCCACGGCGTCACCGAGGACGTCCTCGTCCGCCTCGACCTGGCCCCGGCCCTGCATGAGCCGGGTGAACTCGTCGACGACGGAGAGGGACTCCTCGACCGTGGAGTCGGTGGCGAGCTCGTACAGGACGGAGGCGGCGGCCTGGCTGATCGAGCACCCCTGGCCGTCGTAGGAGACGTCCAGGACCTTGCCGCCGTCGCCCAGCTTCACCCGCAGGGTGACCTCGTCACCGCAGGTCGGGTTGACGTGGTGCACTTCGGCGTCGTACGGCTCACGCAGCCCGCGGCCCTGCGGATGCTTGTAGTGCTCCAGGATCAGCTCCTGGTACATGGATTCAGCGATCATGGCTCAGCCGAACACCTTCTGGACATGGTGGAGGCCGCGAACCAGAGCGTCGATCTCGGCCGTCGTGTTGTACAGGTAGAACGACGCCCGCGTGGTCGCCGGAATTCCGAACCGCAGGTGAAGCGGACGGGCGCAGTGGTGTCCTACCCGGACGGCGACGCCGAACACGTCGTCCAGGATCTGGCCGACGTCGTGCGGGTGGATGCCCTCCAGCGTGAAGGAGACCGTGCCGCCACGGGCGATGACCGTGCGCGGACCGATGATCCTCAGCCCCGGGATCTCCCGCAGCGCCTCCAGGGCGTAGCCGGTGAGCTCCCTCTCGTGCTGCTTGATCGCGTCCATGCCGATCGACGTGAGGTAGTCGACCGCGGCGCCGAGGCCGACGGCCTCCACGATCGGCGGCGTCCCCGCCTCGAACTTGTGCGGCAGCGGGGCGTAGGTCGAGCGGTCCATCCAGACCGCCTCGATCATCTCGCCGCCGCCGAGGAAGGGCGGCATGGCGTCGAGCAGCTCGCGGCGGCCCCAGAGCACGCCGATGCCGGACGGGCCGACCATCTTGTGCCCGGTGAAGGCGACGAAGTCGACGTCGAGGTCGTCCACGTCCACCCGCTGGTGGGGCACCGACTGGGAGGCGTCGACCATCATCAGCGCGCCGACCTCGCGGGCCCGCGCCAGGATCGGGGAGATCGAGTTGACCGTGCCGAGCACGTTCGACTGGTGCACGATCGAGACGATCTTCGTGCGCTCGTTGACCAGCTCGTCGAGGTCGTCCAGCGAGAGGCGGCCCTCGTCCGTGACGGAGAACCAGCGCAGCTTCGCGCCGGTGCGCTGCGCGAGCAGCTGCCACGGAACGATGTTGGAGTGGTGCTCCATCTCCGTGATGACGATCTCGTCGCCGGGGCCGACGCGGAACCTGTCATCGGTGTTGATGGGGTTGCCGAAGGCGTAGGCGACCAGGTTGATCGCTTCGGAGGCGTTCTTCGTGAAGATGACCTCGTCCCGCGACGGCGCGCCGATGAACCCGGCCACCTTGTCACGGGCGGCTTCGTACGCCTCGGTGGACTCGCTGCCGAGCGCGTGCAGGGCCCGGCCGACGTTGCTGTAGTGCTGGGCCAGGTGCTCGCGCATCGTGTCGATCACCTGGTTGGGCTTCTGGGAGGAGTTGCCCGAGTCGAGGTAGACCAGGGGCCGGCCGCCGGGCAGCTCGCGGGAGAGGATCGGGAAGTCCTTCCTGATCCTCTCCACGTCGAAGCTCGGAACGCTCATTACGCGGACGCCTTCACGTAGGCCTCGTATCCCTCGTCCTCCAGCTTGTCGGCGAGCTCGGGGCCGCCCTCCTCGACGATCCGGCCGCCGGCGAAGACGTGCACGAAGTCGGGCTGCACGTAACGCAGGATGCGGGTGTAGTGGGTGATCAGCAGCACGCCGGTGTCGCCGGAGGCGCGGAACCGGTTGATGCCTTCGGAGACGACGCGCAGCGCGTCGACGTCGAGGCCCGAGTCGGTCTCGTCCAGGACGGCGATCTTCGGCTTGAGCAGTTCGAGCTGGAGGATCTCGTGCCGCTTCTTCTCACCGCCGGAGAAGCCCTCGTTGGTGTTGCGCTGCGCGAAGGCCGAGTCGATGGACAGGGCGTCCATGCCGTTCTTCAGGTCCCTGGCGAAGTCACGGAGCTTCGGGGCCTCGCCGCGGACCGCGGTGACGGCGGAGCGCAGGAAGTTGGAGACGCTGACGCCGGGGACCTCGACGGGGTACTGCATCGCGAGGAACAAGCCGGCGCGGGCGCGCTCGTCCACCGACATGGCCAGCAGGTCCTCACCGTCGAGCAGCACGCTGCCGGAGGTGATGGTGTACTTCGGATGCCCCGCGACCGCGTAGGCGAGAGTGGACTTGCCGGAGCCGTTGGGCCCCATGATGGCGTGCGTCTCGCCCGCGCTGACGGTCAGGTTGACCCCGCGGAGGATCTCCTTGTCGCCGACGGCGACGTGCAGGTCACGAATCTCAAGGGTTGACACGTATTACTCCTTCGAGAGCGAGACGTACACGTCATCGCCGTCGATCTTGACTCGGTAGACGTTCACGGGCTTGGTGGCCGGCGGGCCGGTGGGCTTGCCGCTGCGCAGGTCGAAGCACGAGCCGTGCAGCCAGCACTCGAGGGTGTGGTCGTAGACGTCGCCCTCGCTCAGCTTCACCTCGGCGTGCGAGCACACGTCGTGCAGCGCGAAGACCTCACCGCCGGTGCGTACGAGCGCGACCGGGGTCTCCCCGACCTCGACGCCCAGGGCGCCGTCGTCGGGGATGTCGCTGACCTTGCAGACCTTCTCGAAACTCATCGCGCGAGCTCAGCCTCCACTGCGGACAGCACGCGCTCGCGGATCTCCTCGACCTCGATCTTCTCCAGGAGCTGGGCGAAGAAGCCGTGCACCACGAGGCGCCTGGCCTCGTCGTACGGGATGCCGCGGGCCTGCAGGTAGAAGATGTGCTCGTCGTCGAGACGGCCGGATGCGGAGGCGTGGCCCGCCCCGGCGACCTCGCCGGTGAGGATCTCCAGGTTCGGCACCGAGTCGGCGCGGGCGCCGTCGGTGAGGAGGAGGTTCCGGTTGAGCTCGTAGGTGTCGGTGCCCTCGGCCTCGGCCCGGATGATCACGTCGCCGATCCACACGGCGTGCGCTCCCTCGCCCTGCAGCGCACCCTTGTAGGTCACGTTGCTGCGGCAGTTGGGCACGGCGTGGTCGACCCACAGGCGGTGCTCCAGATGCTGCCCGGCGTCCACGAAGTAGAGGCCGGTCAGGTCGGCGTCGCCGCCCGGCGCGCTGTACGACACGGACGGCGAGAGCCGTACGAGGTCGCCGCCGAGGGTCACCACGAAGGACCGGAACGTCGCGTCCTTGCCCAGCTGGGCGTGGTGGTGGGAGACGTGGACGGCGCCGTCGGCCCAGTCCTGCAGGCTGACGACCTTGAGGGTGGCGCCCTCGCCGATCGCGAACTCGACGTTGTCGGCGTAGACGGCGCCGCCGGTGTGGTCCAGGACCAGCACCGCCTGGGCCATCGGCTCGACCTTGACCAGGATGTGGCCGAAGGCCGCCCCGTGGCCGGCGCCCTCCGCGAGGCCGCGCACGTTGACCACGGTCGGCCGGGAGGCCACGGTCTCCCGGGGCACCGTGATGATCGTCGCCTTCTCGAACGAGGCGTACGCCTGCGCGCTGACCCGGTCGGCCGGCACGTACGCCTGGCCGATCCTGGCGTCGTCGCGGCCGACCGTCTCGACGGTGACCTCGGGCGCCGCGTCCACGTCGATCACGACGTTCCCCGTGGGGGCGGCCGTGCCGTCGTGGAGTCCCTTGAGGCGGGACAGCGGCGTGAAGCGCCACTCCTCCTCGCGGCCGGTCGGCACCGGGAAGTCGGCCGGGTCGTACGAGGACTCCGCGTGGAGCTTGGACACCGGCATCGTTTCCAGACCCATCAGCCGACGGCCCCTTCCATCTGCAGCTCGATCAGGCGGTTCAACTCCAGGGCGTACTCCATCGGGAGCTCCCTGGCGATCGGCTCGACGAAGCCGCGCACGATCATCGCCATCGCCTCGTCCTCGTTCAGGCCGCGGCTCATGAGGTAGAAGAGCTGGTCCTCCGAGACCTTGGAGACCGTGGCCTCGTGTCCCATCGAGACGTCGTCCTCGCGGACGTCGACGTAGGGGTAGGTGTCGGAGCGGCTGATCTGGTCGACGAGCAGCGCGTCGCACTTCACCGTCGAGGCCGACCCGGCGGCGCCCTCCTCGATCTGCACGAGACCGCGGTAGGAGGTGCGGCCGCCGCCGCGGGCGACGGACTTGGACACGATCGTGCTCGACGTCTTCGGCGCGAGGTGCACCATCTTGGCGCCGGCGTCCTGGTGCTGCCCCTCACCGGCGAAGGCGACCGACAGGGTCTCGCCCTTGGCCCGCTCACCCATGAGGTAGACGGCGGGGTACTTCATCGTGACCTTGGAGCCGATGTTGCCGTCGATCCACTCCATGGTCGCGCCCTCGTACGCCACGGCGCGCTTGGTGACCAGGTTGTAGACGTTGTTCGACCAGTTCTGGATGGTCGTGTACCGGCAGCGGGCGCCCTTCTTCACGATGATCTCGACGACCGCGGAGTGCAGCGAGTCGGACGAGTAGATCGGCGCGGTGCAGCCCTCCACGTAGTGGACGTAGGAGTTCTCGTCCACGATGATCAGGGTGCGCTCGAACTGGCCCATGTTCTCGGTGTTGATCCGGAAGTAGGCCTGCAGCGGGATCTCCACGTTGACGTTCGGCGGGACGTAGATGAACGACCCTCCGGACCAGACCGCGGTGTTCAGCGAGGCGAACTTGTTGTCGCCGACCGGGATCACCGAGCCGAAGTACTCCTTGAAGAGCTCCTCGTGCTCCTTGAGGCCGGTGTCGGTGTCGACGAAGATGACGCCCTTCTCCTCAAGGTCCTCACGGATCTTGTGGTAGACGACCTCCGACTCGTACTGCGCGGCGACACCGGCGATGAGGCGCTGCTTCTCCGCCTCGGGGATGCCGAGCTTGTCGTAGGTGTTCTTGATGTCGGCGGGCAGCTCGTCCCAGGAGGCGGCCTGCTTCTCCGTGGAGCGCACGAAGTACTTGATGTTGTCGAAGTCGATGCCGGTGAGGTCCGAACCCCAGGTCGGCAGGGGCTTCTTCCCGAACAGCCGCAGGCCCTTGAGGCGCAGGTCCAGCATCCACTCCGGCTCGTTCTTGAGCGCGGAGATGTTGCGGACGACCTCCTCGGAGAGACCGCGGCGGGCCGCGGCACCGGCCACGTCCGAGTCGGCCCAGCCGAACTTGTAATTCCCGAGGCCTTCAAGCTCCGGGCGGTCGGTGACAGTCACCTTCCGGACTCCTTGCTCGTCGTTTCATGACTACGCGCGTGCCGTACGGCCAACGCGTGAGAACTCACGTGTGTGGTGCAGACCCCGTCGCCGTTGGCGATCGTGGCCAGTCGTTGCACCGGTGTGCCGAGAAGTTGCCCGAAGGCCTCCGTCTCGGCTTCGCACAGCTGCGGGAACGCCGCGGCCACGTGCGCGACCGGGCAGTGGTGCTGGCAGAGCTGCTCGCCCCCTTTGCCCGTCTCGGTCGCCGAGGCCGCGTAGCCCTCGGCGGACAGCGCCTCGGCCAGCACGCGGATCCGCTGGTCGGCGGGGACCTCGCGCATGACCGACTCCAGTCTGCTGACCAGGCCGGACACCTGTGCCCGCGCGAACTCGGACACGGCCTCGTCGCCCATGCGCTCGGCCAGGAAGCGCAGCGCGCTGCCCGCCAGGTCGTCATAGGCGTGGACGAAGGTGCTGCGACCCGCGTCGGTGATCGCGAACAGCTTCGCCGGCCTGCCCCTGCCCCGCTGGCCGCGCGGCCGTGCCGTACGGGGTTCGATCATCCCGTCGGCGAGCAGCGCGTCCAGGTGACGGCGGACGGCGGCGGGCGTGAGCCCCAGCCGTTCGCCCAGGGAAGCGGCCGTCACCGGGCCGTGTTCCAGGATGAGACGCGCGACCCGCGCGCGTGTGCCCCGCTCGGCCGACAGATGGGCGGCGGAGGCGTTCGCGGCGGACGTGTTCCCGGACGTGTTCCCGGCTGTGCTCTCGGACGCGCCGGATCGCCGCGCGGTGGCGGAGTTCTCGGCGTACGTCTTCCCGGGCACGTATTTCACAACATCAGTGTGCCGTAATTCCTTCCCGCGCCACAAATGAAGAGGGAGCCGTCCGGAATGCAATTTGTCACGCAGGGTAGCCTTACCTAACCTGCTCGGACGGGCCCCGGCACGCGCGAGGAGACCTCCGGCGGCGGAGGCACGCCGTCGCCTCCCTAGACTCGTTTCGTCAAGAAGTGTGTCCCATCTGGCTGGGGGGAGGCCGGTAGCGTGGGGACTGCTGGCCACTGTGTGCCCCGGTGTCTGCCATGGTGCGGACGGCAGGCAGGAGAACCATGATGCCGGACGCCGCGAACACGCGATCCGCGGGAGACGCGGCCAGCGCTCCCGCGGTCGAGGTGCGCGACCTCGTCAAACGCTACGGTCGCACCACCGCGATCGACGGGCTGACGCTGTCCTGCGCCCGCGGCGAGGTCACCGCGATCCTCGGCCCCAACGGCGCGGGCAAGACGTCCACGATCGAGATCTGCGAGGGATTCCGCCGACCGGACGGGGGCTCCGTGCGCGTGCTCGGCCGCGACCCGTCCGACTCCGCCCTGAAGGCGCGGGTCGGCGTGATGCTCCAGAGCGGAGGGGTGCCGCCCGCGATGCGCGCCGGGGAGTGGCTGCGCCTCATGGCCCGCTTCCACGCGCACCCGCTCGACCCGGCCGCGCTCCTCGATCGCCTCGGCCTGAGCGAGCACGCCCGTACGCCGTACCGGCGACTGTCCGGCGGGCAGCAGCAGCGGCTGTCGCTGGCCGGGGCCATCGTGGGGCGGCCGGAGCTGGTCTTCCTCGACGAGCCGACGGCGGGCCTGGACCCGCAGGCCAGGTACGCCTGCTGGGACGTCGTCACCGGACTGCGCGAGGCCGGGGTGTCCGTCGTCCTCACCACGCACTACATGGACGAGGCGGAGAAGCTCGCCGACCAGGTGATCATCATCGACCATGGGCGGGTCGTCGCCACCGGAACCCCCGCGACGCTGACCGGCGCGGAGCGCCAGCTCCGGTTCCGGGCCCGTCCCGGGCTGAACCTGGACGAGCTGCTCAGCGCCCTGCCGCAGGGAAGCGCCGCCAAGGAGTCGCCCGCCGGGCACTACATCATCGAGGGTCAGGTCGCCCCCGGACTGCTCGCGACGGTCACCGCGTGGTGCGCGAGCGAGGGCGTCACCACCGAGGACCTCAGCATCGAGCGGCGCACCCTCGAAGACGTCTTCCTCGAACTCACCGGCCGGGAGCTGCGATGACCCCCCTCAGGCGGGGCCAGGCGCGGCCGGCCTCCTCCGATCGGACCACGTGATGACCTCGACGCTCGACTTCGCCCCCCGTCCGGGGGCGGCCCCGCTGCCGCGGATGGTGCTGGCGCAGGCGGGCGCGGAGATGCGCGCCATGCTGCGCAACGGCGAGCAGCTGCTGCTCACCCTGATCATCCCCGTGCTGCTGCTCGTCGGCTTCTCACGGGCGCCCCTGATCAGCGTGGACGGCACCCGCGTCGACTTCGTCACCCCCGGCGTGCTCGCGCTCGCGGTCATGTCGACGGCCTTCACCGGCCAGGCGATCGCGACCGGGTTCGAACGCCGGTACGGCGTGCTCAAGCGCCTGGGCGCCACGCCCCTGTCCCGGCCGGGGCTGATGTTCGCCAAGACCACCGCGGTCCTCGGCGTCGAGGCGATCCAGGTCGCGGTGATCACCGTGGTCGCGCTGCTGATGGGGTGGTCCCCGCACGGCGACCCGCTCTGGATCGCGCTGCTCATCGTGCTCGGCACGGCCGCGTTCAGCGGGCTCGGCCTGCTGATCGCCGGCACGCTCAGGGCCGAGGCCACGCTGGCCGCGGCCAACCTCGTCTACCTCGTCCTGCTGGGGCTCGGCGGCGTCGTGTTCCCGGTCGCCACGTTCCCGGAGGGCGTCCGCCCGATCCTGGAGCTCCTGCCCATCACCGCGCTGACGAACGGCATGCGCTCGGTGCTGGCCTCCGGCGGCGGGTTCCCCACCGGCCCGGTGCTCGTGTTGCTCGTGTGGGCGGTGGTCACGCTCGGGCTGGCCGGCCGCACCTTCCGCTGGGAGTAGGCGCCCGGGAGAGGGCCGGGGAACGGCGCCGGGGAGAACGGCACGGAGGCGAGCACGGCGGACGAGCCCGACCTCGGTGCCATGCGGCTCAGACCGAGGCGATAGGTTCTGCGCTCGGATCGAGTGGTCGGCGCCGGTACGAGGCGGTCGACGAACGTGGGAGGTGGCGGCCGGATGACGGCTGAACCCGTGTGGGGGGCGGCGGAGCCGTACCGGATCAGGCCGTTCCGCGCCCGGCGGGCCGGGGCCGGTCCCGGCGCGCTGCTGCGGGCGGCGTCGGACTCGATCCCGCCGCCCGGCCTGGTGCTGCTCGCGATCCTGTCCGTGCAGGTCGGCGCCGGGCTGGCCAAGAACCTCTTCGCCGAGCTGTCGCCGAGCGCCGTGGTGTTCCTGCGGATCGCGATCGGCGCGCTCATCCTCGTGCCGGTGGCCCGACCCCGCCTGCGGGGTCTCACCCGGCGCGACCTCGCCGTCGGCGCCGCCTTCGGACTCAGCCTCGGCCTGATGAACCTGTCGTTCTACGAGGCGCTGGCCCGGCTGCCCATGGGGATCGCGGTCGCGATCGAGTTCATCGGGCCGCTCACCGTGGCGGTCGTCGCCTCCCGGCGGCGGCTCGACCTCCTCTGGGTGGCGCTGGCCGGCGCCGGGGTGATCCTGCTCGCGCCGTGGGGCGGGGCGGACGGCGCCGACTGGGTGGGCATCGGATTCGCCGCGCTCGCGGGCGCCCTGTGGGCCGCCTACATCGTGCTGTCGGCGGCCACCGGCGCCCGGTTCCCCGGGTCCAGCGGGCTCGCGCTCGCCATGGTCGTCGCCACCATCGCCGTCGCCCCGGTGGGGGTGGCCTCCGGCGGCGCCGATCTGCTGCGCCCCGAGATCCTGCTGCTGGGGGCCGGGGTCGGGCTGCTCTCCTCGGTCATCCCGTACTCGATCGAGCTGGAGGCCCTGCGGAGGATGCCGAAGCGGGTCTTCGGCATCCTCATGAGCCTCGAACCCGCCGTCGCCGCGATGGTCGGCCTTCTCGTGCTCGGCGAGTTCCTCGAGGTGCGCGAGTGGGCGGCGATCGGCTGCGTCGTCATCGCCTCCATCGGCGCGACCAGATCCGGCTGAACCGGGCACCGGTCGGGCGGGCCTACGCTCCCGGATTCCCCGGCTGTCCGGCGCTCTCCGGCCGCTCCAGGCTCTCGGGCTTGTCGGCCCAGATGCCGCGCACGTGCTGGATGTGGTGGCTCATGACGCGCTCCGCCGCTCCCGCGTCGCCCCGGACGAGGGCGTCCACGATGCTGACGTGTTCGCGGGCCGAGTTGATCAGGGTGCCGCGCTCCGACAGGCCGCGCAGGCCGTACAGGCGGGCCCGGCCGCGCAGGTCGCGGATCACCTCGACGAGGTGCGTGTTGCCGGACAGGCTCAGCAGCCCCAGGTGGAAGCGCATGTCGGCGTTGACGTAGGCGATCAGGTCGCCGCTCCGCGCCGCCGCGACGATCTCCTCCGCGACCGGCCGCAGCTCCTCGAAGTCGGCGGCCGCGCGGGTGCCCGCCAGCCGGGCCACCGTCGGGACCTCGATGAGCTGGCGGATCTCGGTGATCTCGTCGAGATCGCGGTCGGTCATCTCGGTCACCCGGAAACCCTTGTTGCGCACAGCCTCGACCAGGCCCTCCTTGGCCAGGTCGAGCATCGCCTCGCGTACGGGGGTCGCGGACACGCCGAACTGCGCGGCGAGCACCGGCGCGGAGTAGACCACGCCCGGCCGCATCTCGCCCGCGACCAGGGCGTCCCGCAGCGCCTGTGCCACCTGCTCGCGCAGGCTCTGCCGCTCGCCCACCAACGGCAGGCCGAGCCCGTCCGCGGCCGAAGGCGCCATGTCCCCACCCTCTTTCGTGCTCACTGGAGATCTCCCCGCCGGGAGGTCCACGCCTCGTACGCGGCGGCGGCGACCACAAGGTCCTGCCAGGCCATGCCCACGCTTTTGAAGACGCGGGGGCCCGAACCGGGGTCAACACGGCCGGCGACGAGTTCGGCGAGGTTCCCGGCGAGATGGTCAGCCGTGATCCTACCGTCCCGTATCGGGACGACCAGGTCCCCGGCCTCCGTCAGGGCCGCGGAGCGGGCCTCCACGACGACGACCGCCCGGGCGACGAGGTCGTCGTCCAGCTCGCGCGCGCCGGGTTCGTGCGATCCGACGGCCACGACCACGGCGCCGTCGCGGACCAGACGGCCGGGGAACAGCGGGGTTCTCGCGGTCGTGCAGCAGGCGATCAGGTCGGCCTCCTCGACCGCCCGGTGCCACGCCGGATCCGACGCGGGATGGGAGCGGGCGGTCAGCCCCTCGGCGGCGCAGCGCTCCGCCAGCCGGGCCGCGCCGCCGGGATCGCGGGCCACCACGGTGACCCGATCCACCGGCCGCTCCTCCCGCAGGGCCGCCACGTGCCCCCACGCCTGCGGGCCGCTGCCGAACACCACCAGCGACCGGGCGTCCGGCGACGCGAGACGCCGTACGGCGAGCGCCGAGACCGCGGGCGTGCGCAGCGAGGTCAGCGCCGTGCCGTCCATCGTCGCCACGGGGCTCAGCGTGGCGGCGTCGAGAAGCAGGTGGACGGCCTGGATCCGGGGCAGCCCGCGCCTGGGGTTGTCCGGCGCCACCGTCGCGATCTTGACGCCCGCGTACGCCCCCCAGAACGCGGGCATGAGGAGGAGCTGCCCCGCCGGAACGTCGACGACCGGCCGCGGCGGGGTCGTCTCGGGGTCGAGCCCGCCGCGCAGCGCGTCCTCCAGAGCCTGGACGGCCCGGCCCGGCGGCACGAGCCCGCGCACCGTATCCCCGTCCAGATAGGGCAGCCCGTCGTCCAGGTGGGGCACTCCGTTCATCCGCCCATCCCCCTCATCTCGCCCCCGCGTCTCGCGTCCTCGTCTCGTCCCGCCCGCGTCACCGGAGGGTGAATCCGGTGCCGAGGGGATCCCGGGGGTCGAGCGTGAACCGGTGCTCCCCGGTGCGGAACGCCGTGCCCTCGATCTCCGGGACGATCGCGGGCCGTCCCGCCTCCTCGGTCACCGCGGCCACGCTCGCCAGGAACACGCTGCCCGCGATGCCCTCGTGCCGCAGGGTGACCGTCCTCGGGTCGGGGTGGTCCCCGGCGAGCAGCGCCAGCCGCGCGGCGGTGCCGGACCCGCACGGGGACCGGTCGACCTCCCCGTCCGCGAAGACGGTCACGTTGCGCTGGTGGTACCGGTCGCCGTCCGACCCGAGATCGTCGTGGAAGATCACGCCGTAGATGCCGGAGAGCCGGTCGTCCACGGGATGCCGCGCCGACGGGTGCCCGGCCAGGTCGGCCTTGATCGCCCGGCCGAGGGCGATCAACTCGGTGAGGTCTCCCGGGGTCACCGCGAGGCCGAAGGCGGCGGCCGGGACGGAGGCGTAGATGGCTCCGCCGTACGCCACGTCCACCGCGGTCCCGAGCGCGGGCACGTCGCGGGCGACGGTGTAGGACGGCACGTTGCGGAACGTCACCGCCTCGACCCGCCCGCCCGCGCAGCGCACCCGCGCGAGCACCCGGCCCGACGGGACGTCCACCGCGACGCCGGTCTCGCCGTCGGGGTCCGCCGGCACCAGGCCGTACTCCACGGCGTAGGCGCCGAGGGCGATGGTGCCGTGCCCGCACGCCGTGGAGTAGCCGTCCTTGTGCCAGAACAACACGCCCAGGTGGGCTCCGTCGTCGGGCGGGACGAGGAAGCAGCCGTACATGTCGGCGTGGCCGCGCGGCTCGTGGCAGAGCAGCCGCCGCACGGCGTCCACCTCGGGAGCGGCGGCGGCCGTCCTGCGGTCCAGCACCGTCGCGCCGGGGATGTCCGGCGCTCCGGAGACCACGATCCGGAACGGCTCGCCGCCGGTGTGGTAGTCGACCGTACGGACGTCCCGGCTCGTCTCCATCCGGGCGGGCGCCCATGCCGCGCTCCCCGCGTTCATCCCTGTGCTCACTCCGATGTCCGTTCCCGTTCCAGCGCTCGCCCCATGTCCATCACAGGCATGTCCATCACGCGCGGGCCCATCACACGCCGCCCAGGTACGCCTCGGCGACCCGCGTGTCCTCGCGCAGGTCGGCGGCCGTCCCCGTCAGGACGCATGTCCCGTTCTCGATGACGTATCCCCGGTGCGCGATCTTCAGCGCGGCCCTGGCGTTCTGCTCGACCAGCAGCACCGCCGTGCCCTCGGCGTTGATCTCCCTGATCACGTCCATCACGGCGGCGACCACCAGCGGGGCCAGGCCCATGGACGGCTCGTCGAGCAGCAGCAGGCGGGGTCCGGTGACCAGCGCGCGGCCGATGGCGAGCATCTGCTGCTCGCCGCCGGACAACGTGCCGCCCTGCTGACCGCTCCGCTCGGCCAGGCGGGGCAGCAGCGCGTACACCCGGTCGATCCGCCGCCGGACCTCGGCCTGGTCGCCCACCGCGTACCCGCCGAGCAAGAGGTTGTCGTGGACGCTGAGCGTGCTGAACACCCGCCGGCCCTCGGGGACGTGCACCAGGCCGAGCCGGACGATCGCGCTCGGCTTGGCGCCGGTGATGTCACGCCCCTCGTAGGCCACCCGTCCCGCGCTGGGCCGGACCAGTCCGGACACGGCCGACAGGGTCGTCGTCTTGCCCGCGCCGTTGTTGCCGAGCAGGGCGACGACCTCGCCCTCCCCGACGGTCAGGGACAGCCCGCGCAGCGCGTGGACGCCGCCGTAGTGGACGTCCAGCCCGTCGACCTCAAGCGCCGCCATCGCGTCCTCCCGCCACGCTCGCCCTGGCCTCCTCGATCTCGGCCTCGTCGGCGTCCCTGCCGAGGTACGCCTCGACGACCTCGGGATCGCGCCGCACCTCGTCCGGGGGCCCGTCGGCGATCTCCCGCCCGAAGTTGAGCACGACCACCCGCTGCGAGACGTCCATCACCAGCCCCATGTCGTGCTCGATCAGGACGATCGCGACGCCGAGCTCGCGGACGCGGCGGATGAGGTCGAGCGTCTCGGCCTTCTCGCCGTGGTTGAGGCCGGCCGCGGGCTCGTCCAGCAGCAGCAGGTCGGGTTCACGGGCGAGCGCCCTGGCGATCTCCACCCGCCGCTGCTCGCCGTACGGCAGGGCGCGGGCGGGGCCGTACCTGTCGCCGCGCAGCCCGACGAAGTCGAGCCAGTGGTGGGCCTGCTCGGTGCTCTCCCGCTCGCCCCTGCGGTAGCGCGGGGTGTGCAGCAGCGCGTCGAAGACGTTCTGCCTGATCCGCAGGTGGGTGCCCGCCCTGACGTTGTCGAGGACGGACATCTCGCCGAAGAGACGAAGGTTCTGGAACGTCCGCGCCACGCCGAGCGCGGCCACCGCCGAGGGCCGCAGCCCGGTGATGTCACGCCCGCGCAGCCGTACGGCTCCCGCGGTCGGCCGGTAGAAGCCGGTCACGCAGTTGAACGCGGAGGTCTTGCCCGCGCCGTTGGGGCCGATCACCGAGACGATCTCGGCCTCGCCGACGCCGAAGGACAGCCCGTCGATGGCGAGCACGCCGCCGAAGGAGAGCCGCAGGTCCTCGACGGACAGCAGCGGGGCGTTCGCTGTGCTCTTCACTGTGCTGTTCACTGGGCGGCCTCCCGGGACCTGGCCGGCCACAGACCCTGCGGCCGGACCAGCATCACGATGATCAGCAGCACGCCGAAGGCGAGGTAGCGGTAGTCGGCCAGGTCACGCAGCAGCTCGGGCAGCACGCTGATGACCACGGCGCCGACGACGACGCCCCTGATCGAGCCCATGCCGCCGAGCACGACGGCCATCAGCACCAGCGCGGACTGCAGGAACGTGAAGCTCGTCGGCGAGATCGCCGACAGGTGCGCTCCGAACAGGACCCCGGCCAGCCCGCCCCAGATCGCCCCGGCGACGTAGGCCGCCATCTTGACCTTGTAGGTGTGCACGCCCATGGCCTCGGCGGCGTCCTCGTCCTCGCGGACGAACCGCCACGCCCGGCCCAGGCGCGACCGGCCCAGCCGGGCGGCACCGACCACGGCGAGCGCGACGATCAGCACGGTCACGTAGTAGAAGGAGACCGGGCCCCCGGTCAGCCCGGGGATGCCGTAGATCCCGGACGGCCCCCCGGTCACGTCGAGGTTGTTCGCGGTCACCCGGATGATCTCGCCGAAGCCCAGCGTGACGATCGCCAGGTAGTCGCTGCGCAGCCGGAGCGTCGGGGCCCCGATGACCAGGCCGGCGATCACGGTGACCACCAGCACGGCGGGCAGCGTGGCGACCAGCGGCAGCCCCAACCGGGTGGACAGCACCCCGCTCGTGTACGCGCCGACCGCGAAGAAGGCGACGTAGCCGAGGTCGAGCAGGCCGCAGTAGCCGACGACGATGTTGAGCCCGGCCGCCAGCATCACGAAGATGGCGGCGCTGGTCATCACCGACAGCGCGTACGGCGTGGCGTTGACGAAGGGCGCGAGCAGCGCGACGAGCAGCCCGGCTAGCCCGGCCCACCGGTTGTCCATCAGCCGCGACGCGATCGAGCGCGGCCCGGCGCCACGGGGTCCGGTGCGGCGGGGCGGGATGCCCCTGCTGGGAGTGCCTGTGGCGGGAGTGCCCGTGGCGGGAGTGCCTGTGGTGGGAGTGCCCGTGGCGGGAGTGCCTGTGGTGGTGTCGGAGGCGGGGCCGGCGCCGGTGGGCGCCTGGTCCCCCGGCCCGGTCACACCCGCTCCGTGACGCGTTCGCCGAGCAGGCCGGTCGGCCGCACGGTCAGGAACAGGATGAGCACGCCGAAGGCGAAGACGTCCCGCCACTCGCCGCCCAGCCAGAAGGTGCCGAACGATTCGAGCAGGCCGAGGAGCAGCCCGCCCAGCATGGTGCCGGGGATGTTGCCGATGCCGCCGATCACGGCCGCCGTGAACGCCTTGAGGCCGATCAGGAAGCCCATCATGAAGTCGATCTTTCCGTAGTGGGCGCCGGCCATGACTCCGGCGGCGCCGGCGAGGGCGGAGCCGAGGAAGAACGTCCGGGAGATGACGGCGTCCACGTCGATCCCCATGAGCGCGGCGGCCTTGGGGTCGAGCGCGACGGCCCGCATGGCCCGCCCTTCCCTGGAGCGGGTGACGAGCAGGTTGAGGCCGATCATGAGGAGGACGGCCACGGCGACCAGGGCGAGCTGCTGGAGGGTGACGCGGGCGCCGAACACCTCCAGCGAGGTGCCGCCCAGCCGCACCGGGTAGACGCGGGGGTCGGCGCCCGAGGCGGCCCGCATGCCGTACTCCAGGGCGAAGGAGGCGCCGACCGCGGTGATGAGCAGCGAGAGGCGCGGGGCGCCGCGGAGCCGGCGGTAGGCCACCCGCTCCAGCAGCACCCCGGCCAGGCCGGTGACGCCCATGGTGAGTACGAGCACGAAGAGCAGCAGGGGCAGGGCCATGCCCGCGGACACGCCACCGGCCGCGCCGAGGACGGCGAAGCCGATGAACGCGCCGAGCATGTACAGGTCGCCGTGGGCGAAGTTGAGCAGCTTGATGATCCCGTAGACCATGCTGTAGCCGAGCGCCACGAGCGCGTAGAACGACCCGACGAAGAGTCCGTTCCAGACCAACTGTGACATGTCACGATTCCCTGGAGGTCACTGGAGCGCGTCCTGGAGGGCGAACTTGCCGTCCTTGACGACCAGGATCTGGAAGCCGCCGGTGCTCAGGGTGTGCTCGGGCGTGAACTTCAGCGGCCCGGAGAACATCGAGAACCCGTCGATCGCCTCAAGGGCGGCGATGACCTTCTGGCCGTCGGTGCCGCCGGCCTTGGTGACCGCCTCGGCGGCCAGCCGTACGGCGTCGTAGGCCTGGTTGGAGTACGGCCCCGGCTCGGAGCCGAACTTCTTCGTGTAGTCCGCGATCCAGCTCTCCGCGCCCTGGAGCGTGTCCGGGGTCTGGGTCATGGTGGCGTAGACGCCCGTGGCCGCCTCGGCTCCGGCGATCTCGATCAGCTTGGGCGAGACCGAGCCGTCCCCGACCATGATCTTGCCCTGGTAACCGGCCTGGCGGAGCTGCCTGGCGATCAGACCGCCCTCCTGGAAGTAGCCCGTCCAGTAGACGTAGTCGGGCTTCTTGGCCAGCACCTTGGTGATGTTGGCGCTGTAGTCGCTCTCCTTGGGGGTCACCGCCTCGAGGATCGCGGTCTCCGGGCCACCCGGCTCGTCGACCAGGGTCTGGGTCCGCAGCGCGATGTCCTTGGAATAACTGGTGTTGTCGTGCATGAGGGCGACCTTCGTGGCCCCATCCTTGGTCATCCAGGCGGCCGCGGCTCCGGCCTGCTGCGAGCCGGTGCCGTTGATGAGGAAGACGTTCTTGAGCTTCTGGTCGACCAGTTCCTGCGAGTTCGCCGCCGGAATGATCATGGGGATCCCGGCCTTGCCGAAGATCGGCAGCGTCGGCAGGGTGGCGCCCGAGCAGTAACCGCCGATGGAGACGTGGACGCCCGCCGTCACCAGCTTGTTGGCGCCCGCGGCGGCCGTCTGCGGGTCGCACGCGTCGTCGGCGGTCTTCAACTCCAGCTTGCGGCCGAGGACGCCGCCCTTGGCGTTGATCTCGTCCACCGCGAGCTGGGCGGCGTTGCTCATGTAGGGACCGATCGCCGCCTCGCTGCCCGACTGCGGGATCAGCATGCCGAGCACGATCGGCTCGTCCTTCTTCTCAGCGGAGCCGGCGTCGTCCCCGCCGAGCAGACCCTGCCCGCAGCCCGCGGTCATCAGGGCCGCCGATGCCATGACGACCGCGAGAGCCGTCCCGTAGAGCTTGCGCATCCGCGCCTCCTCTTCCGAATGTGGAATGTGACATTGCACGTCCTCGGAAGATCGCGTCAAGGTCTGATATCAGACCGTTAGCCCCCTGTGAAGACACCGCCGCGAAAAGGTAAGCAGCGCTCCTCGAGCACATCACTGAAGATCGTTTCAGGGTCCGAGGCGCCAGGGTTGGACGATCGGCCGCCCCGCGCCCCGGAAACTCCACGTGCGCCACTACCGTTTCGACTGGGTCGCCGTATTGATCGCGGTCGCCTACGTGGCCGTGGTCCTCGCGTTCGGCGTCACCGCACTGATCACCGGAGACGGCGAAACCCTCCTCCGGATCGCGACGCACGAGATGGCGGACGGAGCACCCGCCGAATGGTGACCGCCCGGGGTGGGAACTCCGAATCACTCCCCTCATATCCACTCAGACCAGAGGACATTCGGTAACTGTTCAATTACAGATAGTCACCAATTGGCGCGCCAGCAGCCCGGCCCACTTTACGGTCACGCTGTGCTTACGAGCGAACACGAAGTCATCGTGCGCCTGTTCCATGAACGTCCGGTTCTGGCGGCCGAGCTTCTCACCGAAACTCTCAAGATCCCTCTGCCCGACTACGACCACGCGGCCGTGGAGTCCGGCGACCTCACCGAGGTCACCCCCACCGAACTCCGCGCCGACTCCGTCATCGTCTTCCGCAAGAAACAGTCCGACGCCGACCCCGAGCCTGTCCTCGCCGTGGTCATGGAAGTCCAACGCGGTCGGGACAATGGCAAACGCTGGTCTTGGCCGATGTACCTCATCAGCCTTCGCACCCGCATGAGGTGCCCCGCGATCCTGCTTGTGGTCTGTCCCGACGCCGCGATCGCCCATTGGTCCCGGCACCCCATCGAGCTGGGCCATCCGGGGCTGACGCTGACCCCACTCGTCGCCGGCCCCACCGAAGTCCCCATGATCCTCGACCCGTGTGACGCGGCCGAAGACCCCGAACTCGCCGTGCTGTCGGTGATCACCCACGCCAACACGCCGCAGGGCCCCGACATTCTGAACGCCCTGCTCAAAGCCGTACATGACCTCGACCCGTACAAGGGCGGCCGATACGCTGACATGGTACGTGCAGCGCTGCCCCGTGAGATCTGGGAGCACCTGGAGAAGCTCATGAAGACTGAAACCTACGAATACCTCAGCGAGTGGGCCCGCAACAACATTGCTGAAGGCAAAGCTGAAGGCAAAGCGGAGTCGATCCTCCAGGTACTGTCCGCACGTGACCTCGAGGTCCCGGACGACGTACGCGCCGAGATAGGCGCCTGCACCGACATCGACCAGCTCGACGCCTGGATCCGCGCGGCCGTCGCCGTCGAGTCCGCCCGCGATCTGCTCGACATCTGAGAAACGAGAGCCGACCCGCCGCCGCGTGCGAACGCGCGATCACGAGGGTGTCCGGACCGGTTTCCGTGAAGCGGATCCTGGACACCCTCGCACTGTCCGCGGTCAGGGCCGCGCGACCGGCCCGTCACTGCCCGATCTTCGGATCAGAGCAGGAACCCGGCGGGGAAGGGGTCGCGCGGGTCGAGGAAGTACTGCGCGGTCCCGGTCACCCACGCCCGCCCGGTGATCGCGGGGACCACCGCGGCGACGTCGCCGACGGTCGCCTCCTCCACCAGGCGGCCGACGAACCGGGTGCCGATGAACGACTCGTTGACGAAATCGGTGTCCAGCGGCAGCTCCCCCCGCGCGTGTAGCTGCGCCATCCGCGCGCTCGTGCCCGTACCGCACGGCGAGCGGTCGAACCAGCCCGGATGGATCGCCATCGCGTGCCGGGAGAGCCGCGCGTCCGAGCCCGGCGCGACGAACTGGACGTGATGGCAGCCGCGGATCCCGGGATCCCCGGGGTGCACCGGCTCGTCCCTGTCGTTGATCGCCGCCATCACGGCGAGTCCCGCGTCGAGGATCTCCTGCTTGCGCGACCGTTCGAACGGCAGCCCGACGGACTCGATGGGCAGGATCGCGTAGAAGTTGCCCCCGTATGCGAGGTCGTAGGCCACCTCACCGAGGCCGGGCACCTTCACCGTGCGGTCCAGCGCGACGCTGAACGACGGCACGTTGGTGATGGTCACCGCGACGGCCGCGCCGTCCTCGACCCGCACCTCGGCGGTCACCAGCCCTGCCGGGGTGTCCAGCCGGATCACGGTCACCGGCTCGGTCACCTCGACCATCCCCGTCTCGACGAGGACCGTGGCGACGCCGATGGTGCCGTGGCCGCACATCGGCAGGCAGCCGGACACCTCGATGTAGAGCACGCCGAAGTCGGCGTCGGGCCGGGTGGGCGGCTGCAGGATCGCCCCGCTCATCGCCGAGTGGCCGCGCGGCTCGTACATCAGCAGCGTGCGCACGTGGTCGAGGTTGGCCAGGAAGTACTCCCTGCGCTCGGCCATGGTCGCGCCCGGGATCACCCCCACCCCGCCGGTGATCACGCGGGTGGGCATGCCCTCGGTGTGGGAGTCCACCGCGTGGAAGACCCGCTTCGTCCTCATCGCACCCCTCTCCGGTCCGCTCTCCGATGTGCCGGTCCGCAATCGCCGGACCGGGCGATGGTACGGCGACGCCCCACTAGCGCAGCCCCTCGGCGAGCGCCTTCTCGGTGGCGGCGCGCACGGCGGCCTCCTGCTCGGCGGTGAGCGGCCGCCTCGGCGGACGGCACGGCCCGCCCCTGCGTCCGGCGATGTCCATGGACAGCTTGATCGCCTGGACGAACTCCGTCTTGGAGTCCCAGCGCAGCAGCGCGTGCAGGGACCGGTACAGCGGGAGCGCGGTCTCCAGGTCGCCGGCGACGGCCGCGCGGTAGAGCTCGACGGTCGAGGCGGGCAGCGCGTTGGGGTAGCCCGCGACCCAGCCGACCGCCCCGGCGAGCGCCACCTCGAGCAGCACGTCGTCCGAGCCGATGAGCACGTCCAGCCCGGGGGCGAGTTCGGCGATCTCGTAGGCCCGCCGCACGTCCCCGGTGAACTCCTTCACACCCACGATGAGCCCTTCGGCGTACAGCGTCGCGAGCAGCCCGGGCGTCAGGTCCACCTTGGTGTCGATCGGGTTGTTGTAGGCCACGACGGGCACACCGGCGGCGGCCACCTCGCGGTAGTGCGCCAGGACGGCCCGCTCGTCCGCCCGGTACGCGTTCGGCGGCAGCAGCATGACGGCCCGGCAGCCCGCGTCGCGGGCCTGCTCGGCCCAGCGGCGCGCCTCCAGCGCACCGTAGGCGGCGATGCCCGGCATGACCCGGTCGCCGCCGACGGCCGCGACCGCGGTCTCCACGACCCGGGCCCGCTCCTCGGGCGTCAGCGTCTGGTACTCCCCCAGGGAGCCGTTGGGCACCACGCCGTCGCATCCGCTGTCCACCAGCCACCGGCAGTGCTCGCCGTACGCGTCGTGATCGACGGTCAGGTCGTCGCGCAGCGGCAGCGCGGTGGCCACCATCACTCCGTGCCAGGGCTTCTCACGTGTCGTCATCAAGTGTCCTTCCATCCATGGCGGCGAGGTCGCCGAGGCGTACGGGCTGGGCGATCGGCCGCCGGGGCGGCGCCGGGTCCTCCCCGGCGAGGCGGGCCACGGCGTGGCCGCAGATCCGGCCCTGGCACCAGCCCATCCCGGGCCGGGCCAGCAGTTTGATGGAGCGCGCGTCGGCGGCGCCCAGGTCGCGGACCTCCTTGATCCGGCCGTAGGGCACCTCCTCGCAGCGGCAGATCAGGGTGTCGTCGCGCAGCCAGGACATCCAGCCGTCCCTGACCGGGTAGGCGCGCAGCAGGGCCCGCGCGAACCCGGCGAGCCGCCGCCTCCTGGCCTCCATGCGGGGATCCTCGGGGTCGCCGGCCGCGGGGGCGCCCAGGGCGTCGGCCACGACGGCGCGGCCCGCGATCACTCCTTCGAGCGCGGCCAGGTCGGCGCCGCCCACCCCCGTGGTCTCCCCCGCGGCGTACACGCCTTCGACGCTGGTCCGCATGCGCCGGTCCACCCGCGCGACGGGGCCGCCGTCGGCGTCCCCGGCGATCTCGCAGCCGAGCTGCGCCGGAAGGTCGAGCTGGGGCACGAAACCGTAGCCCACGGCGAGGGTGTCGCACTCGATCGTCTCGTAACCGCCCCGGTAGGGCCGCCAGTCCGCGTCCACCTTCGCCACCGTCACGTGGGTCAGCTCGCCGTCGCCGTGCGCCGCCACCACCGCACGGCCGCCCTTGTACGGCACGCGGCGCCGGGCCAGGCGGTAGCCGTACGCGAGCGCCTCGGCGGCCTTGCCCGGCCGGGCGAGCGCCCGGGGCGCGAGCCCGAACCGGCCGCCCGCCTCGAAGACCCCGGCGACCTTCGCCCCCGCCTCCGCCAGCGAGGTCGCGACGGGCAGCAGGAACGGCCCGGTCCCCGCGACGACGACGCGCCGCCCGGCGAGCACGAGGTTGCCCTTGAGCAGCGCCTGGGCGGCGCCCGCCGTCATGACCCCGGGCAGGTCCCAGCCGGGGAACGGAAGGACGCGGTCGTACGCGCCGGTCGCGATGAGCAGCCGTGCCGCCGCGACGGTGCGCGCCCGCTCCTCCCGCCCTTCCAGGCAGTGGACGGCGAAGCCGCCCTCCGGCCCGTGCTCGACGGCCCAGACCCGGTGGCCGAGCAGGACGTCGGCGCCGCCGAGCGCCTCGCGGAGCCGTACGAACGTGGAGAAGCCGTGGTGGAGCGCACCGGGCCGCGCGGCGTTGAACCCGTCCGGGAGCTGGCGGAAGTACTGGCCGCCGATCCGCGCCCCGGCGTCCAGCACCGCCACGCGCAGGCCCGCCCGCGCCGCCACGCCCGCCGCCGCCAGGCCGGCCGGTCCCGCGCCCACGATCACCAGGTCGTACGCGGTCACGAGGTGGTCACCTCGTCCCCGGGACGGGCCTCGGTCAGGCAGGCCCGCAGGTTCTCCACCCCGTTGACCGTGACGAGGCAGTCGAAGCAGACGCCGATGCCGCAGAACAGGCCACGCCGGCGGTCGCCGAACCGGGTCGTGCGCCAGGTGCGGATCCCGGCGGCGTGGAGGGCAGCGCCGACGGTCTGGCCCGGCACCACCGGCACGGCCCGCCCGTCCACGCGCACCTCGAACCCCGGCTCGGGCCGTGCCCCCACCAGCCGGTACGGCGAAGCCCCGGACATGCCGCCTCCCTTGTCCACGTTGCCGCTCACCGCGCCGTCCACGCGACCGGTGCCGCCAGTGCGCTCGGCGCGGTCGGCATGGTCGGTGCCCTCGGCGCCGGTCACGCCGGTCACGCCGGTCACGCCGTTCACGCTGTCCATGCGGCCGCTCCGGCGAAGCGGCCGGGGCTGAAGGGCTCCGGATCGAGTTCGGGCTCCGCTCCCGTGATGAGCTGCGCGACGAGGAGCCCGGTCACCGGGGCGAGGCCGATGCCCGCGCCCTCGTGGCCGCACGCGTGGTACAGCCCGGGGACCCGCGGGTCGGCCCCGATCACCGGCAGATGGTCGGGGCAGTAGGGCCGGAAGCCGCAGTAGGCCCGGATCGCCCGGACGTCGGCGAGCGCGGGGAACAGGGCGACCGCCTGCCGGGCCAGCCGCGCGAGCACGGGCAGGGAGACGGTCCGGTCGAAGCCGACACGCTCGCGGCTGGCGCCGATGAGGACGGTGCCCGCCTGGGTGGCCTCCACCACGGCCGACGTCTCCAGGCCCTCGGAGTCGCTGGCCACGTTGGTCACGTAGGCGGCCGTGTAGACCTTGTGCCGGACCAGCGGCCCGGAGGGCCCACCCGACGGCCCTCCGGTCAGCGGCTCGGTGACCAGGATGAAGCCCCGGCGCGGCAGGATCGGCAACTCCACGCCCGCGAGCGCGGCGATCTCCCCGCCCCACGTGCCGCCCGCGTTGACCACCGCGCCGGCCGGGATGTCGCCCGTGGCGGTGCGCACACCGGTGACCCGGCCGCCTTCCATGAGGATGCCGGTGACCTCGGTTCCGGTACGCAGAGTGACGCCCGGCCACCGCCGGACCAGCCGGGCGGCGGCGAGCATCGGCTGCACCTGGGCGTCCTGGGGGTAGAGGATCCCGCCCGCGAACCCCGGCGCGAGATGCGGCTCGTGGTCGGCCAGCTCGTCGGCGGCCACGGGACGGGCCACGACACCGCTCCCGCCCTGGTGACCGGCCAGCTCGGTCAGCGCGCGCAGCACCTCGTCGTTCTCCGCGACGACCAGGCCGCCCTTGGGTTCGTACTCGAACCCGCCGACTTCGCGGGCCTCGGAGGCCAGCTCGGTCCATAGACGGCAGGACAACATGGCGAGGTCGAGCTCGGGGCCGGGCTCCTTGTCCGAGACGAGGACGTTGCCCTCACCCGATCCCGTGGTACCCCCCGCGACGGATCCCCGGTCCACCAGCGTGACGGTCAGGCCCTCGCGGGCCGCGTAATAGGCGCAGGCGGCGCCGACCATTCCGGCACCGATGACCACGACATCCGGCACGCCCGCTCACCTCCCTTTCGGCTCAGTAATGTGTCATATTTCACTGGCTTATCGCAATACCCGGCGATATCCGTCCAAACGGGCCGGAGGCGGGACCACCCCTACCGCCGCCTACCATTTGAGCGTGACCAGCCTCTCCGCCCAGATCCGTGATCGCGCCACCGGTTTCCACCGGTCGTACTGGCTGCCCAGCACCGTCACGATGCGTCGATGGGCGCTCGCGAGCGTCGTCGTCAACGCGGGCATCACGGTCACGGGCGCGGGTGTACGCGTGTCCAAATCGGGCCTCGGCTGCCCTACCTGGCCGAGGTGCACGCCGGACAGTTTCGTCCCGGCCCAGCACGACGCGCACTCCGCGTTCAACATGGCGATCGAGTTCGGCAACCGGCTGCTGACCTTCCTGGTCCTCGCCGTCGGGGTCGCCTGCGTCCTCGCCGCCGTCCGGCTCGTCCGCGACATCGACGGCGACGGCCGGGGCCGTCGCGACCTGGTACGGCTCGCCTGGCTCCAGCCGATCGGGGTGCTCGCCCAGGCGCTGTGGGGCGGCCTGGTCGTGCGGACCATGCTCAACCCGTTCACGGTGAGCGTGCATTTCCTGCTGTCGATCGCCATGATCGCGGCGGCGTACGCGATGTTCGCGCGGGCCGGGGAGGGCGACGAGCCGCCGCGGCGGCTCGTGCACCGGGATATCCGCACACTCGGCTTCGTCCTGCTGGGCGCGGTCGGCCTGCTCCTCGTCGCCGGCGTCGTGGTCACCGGGACGGGACCGCATTCAGGCGACGACGCCGCCTCACGGTTCGGTTTCGACATCGAGACCGTGGCCCGGCTGCACGCCGACATCGTCTGGATCGTCGTCGGCCTCACGTTCGCGCTGCTGTTCGCCCTCCACCTGACCGACTCGCCCGCGAGGGTCCGGCGGGCCGCTCTGGTGCTGTTCGGCGTGGAGCTGGCCCAGGGCGTGATCGGCTACGTGCAGTACTTCCTGGCCATCCCCGCCCTGCTCGTCCTGCTGCACGTGCTCGGCTCGACCCTGGTGTGGATCTCCACCCTGCGGGTCGTGTTCCTGATGCGGACCCGCGACCCCGTCGACCCCGAGGCGGACGGCCGCGCGGCGGCCACGGCGGGCGACGCCCAGCCCCTGGAGGCCGCCGCGCCGCACGGCGGGTCCGCCTGAGCGGCTACCCGCTCTACTCGACGAACTCCTCGACGAACGGCTCCAGCAGGCCGGGCACCGCCCGCGAGGCCAGCAGCAGCCCGTCGTCCTGGCCCACGTCCAGCACGTCATAGCGGCCCGCACCCGCGGCGGTCGTGGCCGACACGTTCAGCAGGCCGGCCCGGCGCTGGAACACCGACTGGCTGATCGTCCAACCGACGATCCCGGCGCGGTCCAGGGCGACCGTCCTGCGCCGTGCCGTACCCGACCGGGTCAGCAGGTGCCGCCGGGTGAGGCCGTGGCCCAGCGAGCGATAGGCGTCGGCGGCGAGCGCCCATCCGGCCGGAACCGCCAGGACCGGCAGCGCCCACACCCAGCCGGGCACCCAGGAGGTCCGCGAGGCGAGCACGCCCAGCCCGGCGGCGAGTGTCACCACGGTGAGGAGCGCCCGGCGCACCCGCCTGCCCCTGGCCGCCCGGGGGTGGCCGCGCAGCCCGGCGGGGTCGAACTCCTCCCGCAGGACGCCGGAGGCGATCCGGCGGGCCTCTCCCGCCGGCAGTGGCGGCGTCAGCGCGGCGACGTCCTCGGTCTGGTTCTCCTCCGCCTTCTTCAGGCCCGTCGCGACCGCCGTGACCCTCGCCCCGCCGCCCAGCCGCAACAGCAGCGGCTCCGTCACCGCCACCCCGCGCAGCCGCCGCTCCTCCAAGGTGAGCGAGCGGGTCGTGAGCAGGCCGCGGCGGATCCGCAGCGTGGCCGGCTCGCGCTCCAGGCGGTACTTCCCCCACGACTCGGCGTACAGCGCGATCGCGCCCACCAGCCCCACCAGGACGTTGGCCAGCAGGAGGATCGGGACGGTGAGCCACGGCGTGGCGGTGAACCACTCCCAGGCCCGCGCGACGGCCTCCGACTCCGACGGCTCGAATCCCAGCGTGCCCAGCAGCTTGTACAGGCCGCCCAGCACCAGCCCGCCGCCGACGACCGTCCACACCGTCAGCGGCGCGTACCTGATCCACGACCAGCGCAGCTCGGCGAGCGGCCCCTCCGCCTGTTCCGCCGGGCGCTCGGCCAGCAGGACGCGGCGCAGCGCCTCGGCCTCGGCCACGGCGAGCGCGTCGAGCGTCAGTTCGGCCCGCTCGCCGGAGGCGTGCTCGCCGGTGCCCACCTTCACCACGGCCAGGCCGAGCGCACGCCGTACGGGATCGGCGGTGACGTCCACGCTGCGCACCCGCTCGCGCGGGACGGCGCGGTGCTCCTTGGTCCAGATGCCGGAGCGCAGTTCCAGGCGCTGCCCGGTGAGGCGGTAGCGGGTGGTGCGCAGGCGCGCGGTCTCGTAGGCCGCGCCCGCGGCGGCGATGAGGACCGTCGCGCCCGCCCCCGCGGCGACGACCAGGCCGACGGCGACGTCCCTGCCGAGCAGGAAGCGCGCGAGCGCGACCACCGCGGGCACCGCGACGCCGAGGGAGAACACGGCGGCCGCGGCCACGACGCGCGGGTGCGGCGCGAGCCAGCCGGTCTCCTCCCGCGCGGCGGCCTCGTCGGTGCCGAGGGTCATGTCGCGTCCCCGGGGGTGTTCTGGGTGATCAGGGTCAGGTGTTCGGCCAGCTCCGCGGCCAGTTCCCGGTCGAGCGCCTCGATCTTGACCGGGCCGGCGGCCGAGGCCGTGGTCACCGTCACGCCGGCGAGCCCGAACAGCCGCTGCACCGGCCCGCGGACGGTGTCGACGGTCTGGATGCGCGACATCGGCGCGACCCGCCAGGTCTGCGTGAGCCAGCCCGTACGCGTGTAGACCGCCTCGCCGGTCACCTCCCAGCGCTCGACCCGGTAGTACGCCCGGGGCGCCAGGACGACGAACCCCAGGCAGGCCAGCCCGAACGCGATCACGATCGCACCGAGCCAGACCGGCCGGTCGGTGAGGAGCCAGTACGCCAGGGACGCGGCGATCACCAGCGGGACGGCGAGCAGCAGTGCCTGGACCGTCCACCACGCCACCGCGCGCGGGTCGGCCTGGTTGCGCGGCGGTCGCATCCGCAGGGACGGCGTCACGAGGTCCGGTCCTTGTTCAGCGTCTCGGAGGTCCCGAGCAGGGCGAACCCGAGCACCACGAGCGCGAGCGAGGCGAACACCTCGTATCCGGCCAGGATGTCGAGGCGGTTCACGATCAGGAGGTCGTGCGCCCACCTCCACCAGCCGAGCAGGTGGGTGACGGCTCCGCCCACTCCCTGGACGACCGCCGCCCAGCCCGCGATTTCGAGCAACGTCTTCATGCTCCAAGCATCGGCTCGCGGCGCGGCCGGCCGCCTCGTGCCGAGGTAGCCGGCGCTACCTACTTTGGTCGGTGTCGTGGATCGGCAGCCACGCCGTAACCTCGATGACCATGACGTCGAGAATGGAATACCGGTGGCTGCTGCCCTCGGTCCTTCTCGGCGAGGGCGAGGAGGACCGCCCCGTACGGCGCTCGACCCGCGACTGGATCGTGGACACGTGCATGTTCCTGGCGGCCTGCGGGGTGACGCTGCTCTCGGCGCCGGACATCGCGGGCGAGGCACGGGGCTACATCGTGGTCGAGCAGGTCCTGGGCGTGCTGTCCTGCGCGGCGGTGTGGCTGCGCCGCCGCCGGCCGGTCACCTTGGCCCTGGTGACGTCGTCGCTCACCTCGGTGCTCACGCTGGTGGGGGGCGCGTCCATCGTGGCGCTGTTCACCGTGGCGGTGCACCGCCCGTTCAAGATCGCCGGACCGGTGGTGGCGTTCGGGATCCTGACCGCGATCCCGTACGTGCACCTGCGGCCGGACCCTCTCCTCGGCGTCTGGGGGTCGTTCCTGCTGATGACGACCCTTATTCTGATGATCTTCGCCTGGGGCATCGTCGTACGGGCCCGGCGGCAGCTGGTCCTCTCCCTGCGTGCCAGGTCCTCCATCGCGGCCGAGGAGGCGCGGCGGCTGGAGCGGGAGCGAATCGCCCG
This sequence comes from Microtetraspora glauca, assembly GCF_040656155.1. Taxonomy (NCBI): domain Bacteria; kingdom Bacillati; phylum Actinomycetota; class Actinomycetes; order Streptosporangiales; family Streptosporangiaceae; genus Microtetraspora; species Microtetraspora glauca. Next base: position 61,283 of record NZ_JBFALK010000009.1, on the reverse strand, counting down.
GGAGATGCACGACGTGCTCGCCCACCGCATCTCGATCCTGAGCCTGCACGCGGGGGCGCTGGAGTACAGCCCAGGCGCCCCTCCCGAGCAGATCCGGCGCGCGGCGAGCGCCATCAGGGCCAGTGCGCACCAGGCTCTGCAGGACCTGCGCGAGGTGATCGGGGTCCTGCGGCAGGTCCCGGAAGACGCGCGGCCGGAGCGTCCGCAGGCCACGCTGGCCGACCTGGCCCCGCTGGTGGAGGAGTCGCGCCAGGCCGGTACCGAGGTGGCGCTGGAGCTCGCCGTACCGATGTCCGACGAGGCCGCCCCGCCCGAGGTCCTGGGCCGCAACGCCTACCGCGTCGTCCAGGAGGCGCTCACCAACGCCCGCAAGCACGCCCCCGGCGCGCCGGTGACCGTACGCGTGTCGGGCGCGCCGGGCGAGGGGGTGACGGTGGAGGTGAGCAACCCGGCACCCGTGGCGGCGCACCGCCGCTCGATGATCTCCGAGATCCCGGGTACGGGCACCGGCCTCATCGGCCTGGCCGAGCGCGCGGAGCTGGCCGGCGGCCGCCTGGACCATCGCCTCACGCCCGGAGGCGTGTTCGTGCTGCACGCGTGGTTGCCGTGGCCGTGACGCCGGACCACCCTGAGAAAGACGTTGGAACACACCTGGAAGCCGCCGGGAGACACCGCGGGAAGGGAAGGCATGAACGCTCCGATCAAGGTGCTCGTCGTCGACGACGACGCGCTCGTACGCGCGGGACTGTCGATGATCCTCGCGGGCGCGGGCGACATCGAGATCACCGGTGAGGCGTCGGACGGCGACCAGGTGCCTTCCATGGTCGCCGAGCGCCGGCCCGACGTCGTGCTGATGGACATCCGGATGCCCCGCGTCGACGGGCTGGTCGCCACCGAGAGGCTGCGCGCCACGGCCGGCCCTCCCGAGGTGGTGGTGCTGACCACCTTCCACGCCGACGCGCAGGTGCTGCGGGCGCTGCGTGCGGGAGCGGCGGGGTTCCTGCTGAAGGACATCCACCCGGCCGACCTGGTCGCCGCGGTGCGCAGGGTCGCCGCGGGCGAGCCCATCCTGTCGCCGGCGGTCACCCGCCAGCTCATCTCGCATGTCTCCGACGGCGGCGCGGGCGGCCGCCGTGATCGGGCCCGCGCCCAGCTGGACAGGCTGAGCGGGCGTGAGCGGGAGGTCGCGATCGCGGTCGGCGAGGGCAGGTCCAACGCCCAGATCGGCGGCGAGCTCTACATGAGCGTGCCGACGGTCAAGGCGCACGTGTCGCGGATCCTCACCAAGCTGGGGCTGAACAACAGGGTCCAGATCGCGCTGATCGTCCATGACGCCGAGGCGGCGGGACGGGCGTCCTGACACCAAGGGCGGCCCGCGTTCTCGGAGCGGACCCGGGGGCGGCGGCACGCCGCGCGGCCACCCGCAGAGGCGCCCGCCGCCGACGCCCGGTTCCGCGAACCGGGAGAGATCCGTGAAGACTCGATCTAGACTTGGCGCTCCATGAGCCACTCTCTGAGCCGTCTCCTCCCCTGGACCTGGTCCCGCACCGGTTTGCGGCGCGGCTTCCAGATCCTGGTGGCGCTGAGCGTCCTCGCCCTCGCCCCGATGACCTGGGCCTGGCTGGACAGTTCCGGCCATCGCGTCAGCGCCGGCCGGTCGGACGCGTGGATGGCCTCGGTTCCCTCGATGCCGGTCGCGCTCGTGCTGGGCGCCGGGCTCACCGCGGGCGCCCGGCCCACGCCGATGCTGCGCACCCGGCTCGACATCGGGGTGCGGCTCTACCGCGCGGGCAAGGTCCGGGCGCTGCTGGTGTCGGGCGACAACAGCCGCGTCGGCTACGACGAGCCGACCGCGATGCGCGACTACCTGACCGCGCACGGGGTCCCGGCGGAGAAGGTCGTCCTCGACTACGCCGGATTCGACACGTGGGCCTCCTGCGTCCGCGCCAAGAAGATCTTCGGAGCGTCCCGCGCCATCGTGGTGACCCAGGACTTCCATCTCCCCCGTGCCGTGACGCTGTGCCGTACGGCGGGGCTGGACTCGTTCGGGGTCGGCGACGACTCCTCGAAGGACTGGCCGGTCGACACGTATGTCTACGCCACACGGGAGTTCTTCGCCTCGGCGAAGGCGCTGCTGGAGGCGAAGGTCCTCCATGCGGACCCTCACTTCCTCGGCCCGCGCGAGGTCACGCTCGACCGGGCGCTCGCGTCCCGAGCCACGTCCGCGACGCGCCGGAGAACGAAACTTTCATCCCGGCGCCCCCTCTGACCTGTGGCGATCCGGCCGCCTGTGGCCGCTTGCCTGGCCTTCTCTCCCAGCCCGGACGTAGGGTCCGATCACCGTGTCCATGGGAGCGCTCCCAGAGCCCATTCGGGAGGTGAGGCCGTACGACCGAGGCCATCGCATCGCGTGTATGAGGGCGGACCCTCCTCCGCCCACCCATCGCAGGAACCGGGGAGAGCGGGACGCCGCCCTCCCCGGTTCCGTTTCCCGGCTCGGATCAGCCGCAGCTCACGTCCGTGAACGTGGGCGTCGAGGTGGACGTGCCGAGGAACCCGGCGGTCGCGCCCGCCCCGGGCGCCAGGGCCGAGTTCCACGTCTCCGCATGGATCATGGCCGTCGGCCCGCTCTGCATGGACGTGCCGTTCCACGCCTGGGTGACCTTGGCGCCGGTCGGCAGCGTCCACTGGACGTACCAGCCGTTCAGCACCGAGGTGCCGGTGTTCTTGATGGTGACCTCACCCTGGAAGCCGCCGGACCAGGAGTTGGTCAGCGTCACCGTGGCCGTGCAGGACGCCCCGAGCGGCCCGCCGGGCGACGGGCTCGGAGACGGGCTGGGCGAGACGCTCGGAGACGGCGACGCCGAGGGGGACGGGGACGCCATGTCGCCGATGAAGTCGACGTCCGAGCAGCCGTAGAAGGTCTCCTGACTGTCGGAGCGATACCACACCGCGTAGATGATGTGCCGTCCGTGCTTGGCCGGCATCGTGCCGGAGAAGCGGTAGGCGCCGTTGCTCACCGCGGGTTCCGGGTCGGCCGTCAGGAACGGCTGATCCTCCATGTCCGCCCAGGTGAGCGGCTTGGCGGGGTCGTAGCCGTCCTTGGTGACGTAGAGCTTGAACCCGCCCGGGTGCGGCACCCAGGCGCCATAGACGAAGTTGTAGACGTCACGGGCCCGCACGGTGGTGGTCGGCCAGTCCGCCCGGGGCACGTCGTAGGCGGCGTACTTGCTGGACCCGCCGCTGCACAGCTGGCCGTCCGGGATGAAGCCCCGCGTACGGCCGGCTCCGTCGGAGCGGAGCACGCCGTACCAGTCGTAGAGCGGCTGGGTGCCGCCGGTCGCGACGGCCTGTTTGCAGGCGGGATTGTTGGGCTTGATCTCGCCCCCGGTCAGGCCGTCGACGTAGCAGGCGTAGGTCCGGCTGGCGGGGGCCTGAAGCGCGCCGTGCGCTTCGGCGGCGCCCTGGAACAGGGCGATGGCGACTCCGGCGACCGCCACCGTGATCGTGGTGAGGACGGTGAGTTTGCGCCTGGATCTCACAGGGGTTCTCCTCGTGATGGGCGGGCGCGCCGCAGACGCGCGCCCCTCCCTGCGGTGGAGCGCGCCGGGCACGCCTGAACGGCGTGGTCGGTACGAGAACCGCGTACGGCACGCCGTACGCCCCTCCTGAGCCCACCCATCAGGGCCATCGCGCACCCCGATTCAAGCACGCGGGAACGTCGCCGGAAAAGAGCACCTTCGCCGGAGAACTAACGGCTACGTCCTCGGCGGCTGGTCCCCGCGAGGATGCTGGCCGGGCCCCGGGAACGGAGGAGGCGGATACTGCGGCGGCGTCCCCTCCCTGCCGTTCTGCGGATGGCCGGCCGGCGGGGCTCCCGGCGCGTATCCGGGCGGCGGCATTCCCCTCGCGGCCGCCGACTGGTGCCGTCCCGGCAGCGGGAACGACATGCGCGCGTGCGCCATGAGGTCCGCGAGGGCCCACTGCCGCTCGCGGAAGGATTTCTCGTCGATCCCGCCGCGGTACGCCCGCTCGTGGAGCAGTCCCAGCTCGGTGGCGGCGAGCTGGTAGTCGCTCATCGCCCGCGAGCCCGCCTTGCCCCCGTGCGCCTTGGCCCACTGACGGGCCTGGCGCCTGCCCTTGAGCGACGACAACATGAAGATGTCCGCCTGGTTGATCAGGCCGTTGACCTCGTACGGCGGCAGGAAGCGGTTGATCAGCCCGACGATGCGCTTGCGGTCCCTGAAGATGACGCCGATCTCGATGAAGAGCAGGATCATCAGCGCCAGGTAGGCGACGGCGAGCCCGGCGAAGCCCCCGAAGGAGGCGAGCCCGTTCCAGAGGCCGTGCAGGACCATGGCGCCGATCCAGCCCGCGACGACGACCCCGATGCCCGACTTCCCCTGCCGCTGCGCCGCGTACGCCACGGAGATGCCGATCAGGGATGTGAACAGCGGATGCGCGAACGGGGACAGCACGCCCCTGAGCACGACCGTGGCCGCGAGCCCCTCGGCGCCGTGTTCGGACAGCGCGGCCAGGTAGTAGCTGACGTTCTCCGACATGGCGAACCCGAGGCCGACCATGCTGGCGTAGATGATGCCGTCGGTGGGCCCGTCGAGCTCCTGGCGGCGGAACCGGAGCAGGCCCAGCAGGACCAGGCCCTTCATCGTCTCCTCGACCAGCGGGGCGACGAACGTCGCGACGATGTTGCGCGCGTTGGCCGCGTTGCCGATCTGGTGCTCGACGTAGATCAGGTTGAGCGAGTTCAGCAGGCCGGCGAAGAGCACGGCGACCCCGGCTCCCCACGCGAACGCGAAGGCGAGGTTGGCGCGCGGCTCCGGTTCCATGCGGTCGAGGGCGAGCACTCCGGCCAGCAGCAGCGGGACGGGGGCGACCGCGAGCACGAGGGCGATGAAGAACTGGACGGCACCGCCGTTGAATATGTCGAACGACAAGGTCACGAGGGTGCAGATGCCTGCGAGGACCAGGCCGATGATCAGGCCGACCGACGGACGTTCCTTCAGCACGTTTCGCGGATCCAGGCTCGCCATTCCGCGAATGTAACCGACCGGAGACCCGCTGTCCGCCCCGCCCCCGAAGATCCTCAAGGCCGCGCGCGCTCCCCGCCTTTCCCGAATGCGGACACCCGTCTGACCGTCAGCTGGACCGGCCCTTCCCCGGGCCGCAGTACGGTGCTGCCGAACTGATCTTCCCATGGGTCGTTCGTCACAGGGGGGCGGAGCGGATGAACGAGACCGACGACGGCCGGCTGAGCCGCCGAAGCTTCCTCGGTGTGGTGGCCGCCGCCACCGCCGGCGCCTCCGCCTGCGCGAACACGGCGGCGGAACCGGTCACGGCCGAACCGGGCCCGGGGACCTCCTCGGCGTCCGCGCCGCCGCTCCCGGCCGCTAGCCCGTCGGCCACCGCGGAGCCCGTACGCTTCGAACGGCTCAGGCCCGGCGACCCCGGCTGGCGGGCCCGCTCGTACGGCCCGGCCGAGGCGATCGAGGGATACTGCGACCAGGCGAGCGTGCTTCCGGGACATCCGGTGGAGCTGCGCGTCTCGACCACCGCCGACCGCTTCCGTGTCACCGCCTACCGCATGGGCTGGTACGGCGGAGCGGAGGCGCGCCGGGTGTGGCGGTCGGAGTGGCTGCCGGGCCGCAGGCAGGGCCGGGGCGACCTCGACGGGGCCACCCGTACCGTGCACGCGAACTGGAGACGGTCCCTCACCGTCCCGACGGCGGGCTGGCCGGAGGGCGCCTACCTGCTGCGACTCGACTCCGCGAAGGGGCACCAGCGGTACGTGCCGCTGGTCGTGCGGTCCGCGGACGCCACGGGCAGGACGCTGCTGGTGCACGCCGCCGCCACCTGGCAGGCGTACAACCAGTGGGGCGGCTACAGCCTCTACTACGGGCGGGACGGCAGCTACGGCGCCCGCTCCCTCGCGGTCAGCTTCGACCGCCCCTACGACAAGAACGGCGCGGAGAAGTTCCTCGTCCACGAGCGCGCGATGGTCGTGCTCGCCGAGCGTCTCGGCATCCCTCTGGCGTACACGACGAACCTGGACCTGACCCCCGAGGCGATGCGGGGCGCGGCCTCCATCGTCTTCCTCGGCCACGACGAGTACTGGACGCCGCAGGCGCGCAGGCAGGTCACCCGAGCCAGGGACGCCGGATCCAACATCGCCTTCCTCGGGGCCAACACCTGCTACCGCCGGATCCGCGTGGCGAACGAGGGCCGCCTGGTCATCTGCTACAAGGACCAGTACGCCAGCGACCCCATGTACGGCCAGCGCCCCGCGGAGGTGACGGCGGACTTCCGGTCCTCTCCCGCGCCCGACCCGGAGTCCTCACTCACGGGGGTCTACTACGACGGATACCCGGCCGACGCGCCGTACGTCGTCACGAACCCGCACCACTGGCTGTTCGAGGGGACCGGGGTACGGCGCGGCGACGCGTTCCCGCACCTGGTCGGCGTCGAGTACGACAGGGTGACGCCCAGCGTGCCGACGCCCCGGCCGATCGAGATCCTCGCCCATTCCCCGCTGATGTGCGGGAACCGGCCCAGCTTCGCCGACTCGGCGTACTACACCACGCCCAGCGGCGCGGGGGTCTTCGCGACGGGGACGATGCGGTGGGTGGAGGCGCTCATGGCGGGCCGCCCCGGAGGCCCGCGCGCGCACGACATGAACGCGAGGACCCGCAAGTTCGTGACGAAGACGACGGCCAACCTGCTGCGCGCCTTCGCCAGGGGGCCGGCCGGGGAGCACCGTGCGGCCCCGCGTGACAACGTCCACGCGTTCTACGCGTAGAGAAACCGCGTAGAGAGCCTGCGCGTAGAGGAACCGCGCGGAGAGGATCTCGTAGAGGAAGCGCCCGGGCGCGCGCCCGGGCGCGGCTCAGATCAGCAGCGAGTCGACCGCGACGGCGAGGAACAGCAGCGCGAGATAGATGTTCGACCAGTGGAAGAAGCGCATCGGGCGCAGGTCCACGCCGGTCTTGCCCGCGTTGAGCCGGCCGAGCAGGCGGTAGACCTCCCACAGGCAGGCCGCGCCGAGGACGGCGGCGACGATCGGGTAGAGCAGCGAGGTCCCGGCGACGGGCCACAGCAGCATCGAGCAGAGCACGGTGGCCCAGGTGTAGGCGATCACCTCGCGGACCACCCGGCGCTCGGTCGCGACGACGGGCAGCATGGGCACGTCGACCGAGGCGTAGTCCTCGCGGTAGCGCATGGCCAGCGTCCACGTGTGCGGCGGGGTCCAGAAGAACACCACACCGAACAGGACGACGGGAGCCCAGGAGAGGCTGCCGGTGATGCCGGCCCAGCCGATCAGCACGGGCATGCAGCCCGCGATGCCGCCCCAGACGATGTTCTGCACGGTGCGCCGCTTGAGCACCATCGAGTAGACGAGGACGTAGAACAGGATCGCGCCCAGCGACAGCGCGGCGGCGAGCCAGTTCACCGTGAGGCCGAGACCCACCGTGGAGGCCACGCCCAGGGCCACGCCGAAGACCAGCGCACCCCTCGGGGAGACCTCGGACTTGGCCAGCGGACGGCGGCGGGTGCGCCGCATGGTCTTGTCGATGTCCCGGTCGATGTAGCAGTTCAGCACGTTGGCGCTACCCGCGGACAGGGTACCGAAGACCATCGTCGCGATGGCCGTCCACAGCGGCGGCAGGCCGCGCGCGGCGAGGAACATGACGGGAAGGGTCGTGATCAGCAGCAGCTCGATGATCCGCGGCTTGGTGAGCGCGACGTACGCGCGGACAAGCGCGCCCAGGGAGCGCGGCGCGGCCGCCACCGCCGTTCCGAGCGGGGGCACCGATTCCATCTTCGTCAGCACCGTCAAGGCGCTTCCAGCACGTGCGGGGTCAACGCGTAACCTCTGAATTGAGCGGATCTCCGGGCAGCAGCCAGGCACTTGTGGACTCACTGTAGTCGGGAGGACCGGTGGTCCCTGAACTGGGGCCGGAAGCGACGCGTCCGGACACCCATGAGAACGCCGCCGCTCAGGGCGCCGGGCGGCCGGTGCGGTGGTGGTCTACCGAACGGTAGGACCCCCGACCCGTTAGGGTCCGGTGTGGGCGGGAAATGCCAAAACCGGCGCAATGAACTAGAGGGGATCGAGCAGTTGAGCAGCGCAAGCCTTGAGTGGACCGACCTCGACCGGCGAGCAGTCGACGTGGTGCGAGCACTGGCGATGGACGCGGTCGAGAAGGCGGGCTCGGGTCACCCCGGAACGGCGATGAGTCTGGCCCCCGCGGCCTACCTCCTCTTCCAGCGAGTCATGCGGCACGACCCGTCCGACGCCAAGTGGGTGGGCCGGGACCGGTTCGTCCTCTCCTGCGGCCACAGCAGCCTGACGCTCTACATCCAGCTGTACCTGTCGGGCTACGGCCTGCGGCTGGAGGACCTGAAGGCGCTCCGCCAGTGGGGCAGCCTCACCCCCGGCCACCCGGAGTACGGCCACACCGTGGGTGTGGAGACGACCACCGGCCCGCTGGGCCAGGGCCTGGGCAACGCCGTCGGCATGGCCATGGCCGCCCGGCGCGAGCGCGGCCTGTTCGACCCCGAGGCCGCCCCCGGCACGTCCCCGTTCGACCACATGATCTGGTGCTTCGCCTCCGAGGGCGACATCGAGGAGGGCATCAGCCACGAGGTCAGCGCGCTCGCCGGCCACCAGAAGCTGGGCAACCTCGTCGTCGTCTTCGACTCCAACCACATCTCCATCGAGGACGACACGCAGATCGCCCTCTCCGAGGACATCTCCAAGCGCTACGAGGCGTACGGCTGGCAGGTCCTCGAGGTCGACTGGACCGCCACCGGCGAGTACAAGGAGGACGTCCAGGCGCTGTACGACGCGCTGGAGGAGGCGCGCGCGGACACCGAGCGGCCGACGTTCATCAAGCTGCGCACGATCATCGGCTGGCCGTCGCCGGGCAAGCAGAACACCGGGAAGATCCACGGCGCGGCCCTGGGCGAGGACGAGGTGGCCGCCACCAAGCGGGTGCTCGGCCTGGACCCGGAGCAGACCTTCCAGGTACCGGCCGACGTCCTGAACCACTCCAGGGAGGTCGTGAAGCGCGGCCGCGAGGCCCGCGCCGAGTGGGACAAGACCTACCACACCTGGCGGGTGGACAACCCCGAGCGCGCCGAGCTGTTCGACCGGATCTCGGCCCGCCGGCTGCCGAACGGCTGGTACAACGCGCTGCCCACGTTCGAGACCGGCGCGTCGATCGCGACCCGCAAGGCGTCCGGTGAGGTGCTGAGCGCCCTCGCGCCGGTGCTGCCCGAGCTGTGGGGCGGTTCCGCCGACCTCGCCGAGTCCAACAACACCACCATGAAGGGCGAGCCGTCCTTCATCCCGGACGAGTACCAGACCCGCGAGTTCCCGGGCAACCGCTACGGCCGCACGCTGCACTTCGGCATCCGCGAGCACGGCATGGGCGCCATCCTCAACGGCATCGCCCTGCACAACGGCACCCGCCCGTACGGCGGCACGTTCCTGGTCTTCAGCGACTACATGCGCCCGGCCGTACGGCTCGCCGCGCTGATGAAGCTGCCGGTGACGTACGTGTGGACGCACGACTCCATCGGCCTCGGCGAGGACGGCCCCACCCACCAGCCGATCGAGCACCTGTGGTCGCTACGCGCCATCCCGGGCCTCGACGTCGTACGGCCGGCCGACGCGAACGAGACGGCGGCGGCCTGGAAGGCGATCCTGGAGCACAACGACCGTCCCGCGGCTCTCGCGCTGACCCGGCAGAACCTGCCGGTGTACGAGGGCACGGGCGACGCCGCCCGCGTCGCGCGCGGCGGCTACATCCTGGAGGATGCCTCCACCGGCCAGCCCTCCGTCGTGATCATCGGTACGGGCAGCGAGGTCGAACTGGCCGTCGGCGCCCGCAGGATCCTTGAGGAGCAGGGCGTCCCGACCCGGGTCGTGTCGATGCCGTGCGTGGAGTGGTTCCGCGCCCAGGACGCCGCCTACCAGCAGTCCGTGCTGCCCCCGGCGGTCCGCGCCCGGGTCGCCGTCGAGGCGGGAATCTCCCTCGGCTGGCGCGAGTTCGTCGGTGATGAAGGGGAAGTGCTGAGCCTTGAGCACTTCGGCGCCTCCGCGCCGTACAGGACCATCTTCGAGCAGTTCGGCCTGACCGCGGACCGGGTGGTGGCCGCCGCCAGGGCGAGCCTCGCCAAGACGGGGGCCGACAAGGGCGAGACGACCGGAAACTGAGGAGATCATGAGCGAGAACCTGAAGCGCCTCACCGCAGCCGGTGTGTCGATCTGGCTGGACGACATCAGCCGTGACCGGCTGCGCACCGGCAATCTGGCCGCCCTGATCCGCGACAAGCAGGTCGTGGGCGTCACGTCCAACCCCACGATCTTCGCGGGCGCCCTGAGCAAGGGTGACGCGTACGCCGCGCAGCTGCACGACCTCAAGGTGCGTGGCGTCACGGTCGAGGAGGCGGTCCGGGCGATCACGACCTTCGACATCCGCTGGGCCGCCGACGTGCTGCGGCCGGTCTTCAACGCCACGGGCGGCGTGGACGGCCGGGTCTCCATCGAGGTCGACCCGCGGCTGGCCAGGGAGACGGAGAAGACCATCGCCGAGGCGCGCGCGCTGTGGTGGCTGGTCGACCGGCCCAACCTGTTCATCAAGATCCCCGCGACCGTCGAGGGCCTGCCCGCGATCACCCAGTGCGTCGCGGAGGGCATCAGCGTCAACGTCACGCTGATCTTCTCCCTCGAGCGGTACCGCGCGGTCATGGACGCCTGGCTTGAGGGCCTGGAGAAGGCCAGGGCGAACGGCGTCAACCTCGCCACCATCGAGTCGGTGGCGTCGTTCTTCGTCAGCCGCGTCGACACCGAGATCGACGCCCGCCTGGACGGGATCGGCACGCCCGAGGCGATCGCGCTGAAGGGCCGGGCCGCCGTGGCCAACGCGCGGCTCGCGTTCGCCGCGTTCGAGGAGGTCATGGCGAGCCCGCGCTGGCAGGCACTGCGCGCGGCGGGTGCCCGGCCGCAGCGCCCGCTGTGGGCCTCGACCGGCGTCAAGAACCCCGACTACCCGGACACTCTGTACGTCGACCAGCTCGTCACCGCGGGCACGGTCAACACGATGCCGGAGAAGACGCTGGACGCGGTCACCGACCACGGGAAGATCTCGGGCGACACCGTACGGCCGTTCTACGAGCAGGCGTGGAACACGATGGCGGCGCTCAAGGAGGTCGGCGTCGACTACGACGACGTCGTGCGGGCGCTCGAGGACGAAGGCGTGGAGAAGTTCGAGGTCTCCTGGAAGGAGCTCCTGGAGACCGTGGCCGCCGAGCTCGGGAAGGCCTGAGATGACCATCGAGGTAACGCTCGGCCAGGAGCCGGAGGCCGTACGCGCCCTCCGCGAGAAGCTGGTCGCCGAGGGGGTGCCGGCGGCGCTCGCCGCCGGTGACCCCGGCCTGTGGGGGCCGGAGGCCAGGGCCGAGGCGGCCACCCGGCTCGGCTGGCTGAACCTCCCCCTGACCAGCAGGGAACTGCTGCCCGAGATCACCAAGCTCGTCGAGATGGCGCGCGCGGAGGGCCTCGATCACATCGTGCTGGCCGGGATGGGCGGCTCGTCGCTGGCCCCCGAGGTGATCTGCGCGACCGAGGACGTGCCGCTGACCGTGCTCGACACCACCGACCCCGGGCAGGTGCGGCGGGCGCTGAACGACCGGCTGGACCGCACGCTCGTGGTCGTCGCCAGCAAGAGCGGCGGCACGATCGAGACCGACAGCCACCGACGGATCTACGAGAAGGCGTTCCGTGACGCCGGGATCGACCCGGCCGACCGCATCGTCGTGGTCACCGACCCGGGCTCCCCGCTGGAGCAGACGGCCATCGACTCGGGGTACCAGGTCGTCCTGGCCGACCCGAATGTCGGGGGCCGCTACAGCGCGCTCAGCGCCTTCGGGCTGGTGCCCAGCGCGCTGGCGGGCGCCGATGTCGGGCGGTTGCTCGACGACGCGGCGGCGGTGGTCCGCCGGCTCGCGGAGAACGACGGCAACCCGGGTCTCGACCTGGGCGTGCTGCTCGGCGCCGAGGCCCTCGCCGGACGCGACAAGCTGGTCCTGCGTGACAGCATGACCGACATCAACGGGCTGCCCGACTGGATCGAGCAGCTCATCGCCGAGTCGACCGGCAAGTCGGGCAAGGGCATCCTGCCCGTCGTCGGCGCCGAGGCGGCCGAGGCCGACGACCAGTTCCTGGTGCACATCGGCCCGGACGGCGGCACGTCGGTCGACGGCCCGCTGGGCGCGCAGTTCCTGGTCTGGGAGTACGCCACGGCGATCGCCGGCCGGGTGCTCGGGATCGACCCGTTCAACCAGCCGAACGTGGCCGAGTCCAAGGAGAACACCACCCGGATCCTCCAGGAGGCGGGCGACGGGCCGCTGCCGACCGGCACGCCGTTCCTGACGGACGGCCCGGTCGAGATCTACGGCGACGTGCCCGGCGACCCGAAGAACCTGGCGGACGTGCTGACCGCGCTGCTGCGGGCGATCCCGGAGCGCGGCTACCTCGCGATCATGGCGTACCTGGACCGGGAGGCCGCGTTCGACGCCGCCCGGGTCGGTGACGCCTCGTTCGAGGAGCTGACCGAGGCGTGGGCGGCCGCCGACCCGGCGACGCTCCGGGCGCTGCTCGACTACCGCACCGACCACGCGGTGACCTTCGGCTGGGGACCACGCTTCCTCCACTCGACCGGCCAGTTCCACAAGGGCGGTCCGCAGTCGGGCGTGTTCCTGCAGATCACCGGCGCGGTCACCGAGGACGTCGAGGTGCCGGGCAAGCCGTACACCCTGGGCAGGCTGCAGCTCGCCCAGGCGCTGGGCGACTTCGGCGCGCTGGCGTCGCGGGGCCGGCCCGCCGTGCGCCTGCACCTCACCGACCGCGTGGCGGGCGTCAAGCACCTGCTGTCCGTGGCCGAGGAACTCTGACCATGAACACGCCGCTGGCGACGAGCCGGGAGGCGAGGAGGTCCGATGGGTGAGCGGGACAACCACCCCACCGAGACGGCGGAGACCCCCGCCGGGACGCGTGACGTCCCGGCGGGGGCCGGCCCGGAGGTGACGCCGGAGCAGCGCGACCTGGAGGCCGCGCTCGGCCTGTCGGTGGAGGACATGAGCGCGGAGAACCCGCTGCGGGACCCGCGCGACAAACGGCTGCCCCGCGTGGCCGGCCCGTGCGTGCTCGTCCTCTTCGGCGTCACCGGCGACCTGGCGAAGAAGAAGCTGCTTCCCGCGATCTACGACCTGGGCAACCGGGGCCTGCTGCCCCCGGGCTTCTCCCTGGTCGGCTTCGCCCGCCGCGACTGGGCGCACGAGGACTTCGCCCAGGTCACGTACGAGGCGGTGAAGGAGCACGCGCGTACGCCGTTCCGCGAGGAGGTATGGCGGCAGATCGCCGAGGGCATCCACTTCTGCCCCGGCGAGTTCCACGACGACGGCGCCTTCGACGTGCTCGCGATGATGCTCAAGGAGATCGACGAGACGCGCGGCACCGGCGGCAACTACGCGTTCTACCTCTCGGTGCCGCCGAAGTTCTTCCCCGTCGTGGTGGAGCAGCTCAAGCGGACCAACCTCGCCAACGCGCCCGAGGGGGTCTGGCGCCGGGTGGTCATCGAGAAGCCGTTCGGCCACGACCTGAAGAGCGCGCGCGAGCTCAACGCGATCACCAGCGGCGTGTTCCCCGAGAAGTCGGTCTTCCGCATCGACCACTACCTCGGCAAGGAGACCGTCCAGAACATCCTGGCCCTGCGGTTCGCCAACACGCTGTACGAGCCGATCTGGAACCGCGGCTACGTGGACCACGTCCAGATCACGATGGCCGAGGACATCGGCATCGGCGGCCGGGCCGGATACTACGACGGCATCGGCGCGGCCCGGGACGTGATCCAGAACCACCTGCTGCAGCTCCTCGCCCTGGTCGCGATGGAGGATCCGACGTCCTTCGACGCCGACTCGCTGCGCCGCGAGAAGGAGAAGGTGCTCCGGTCGGTCCGGCTGCCGTCGGACCTGTCGCTCGGCACCGCCCGCGGCCAGTACACCGCGGGCTGGCAGGGCGGCGAGCCGGTCGTCGGCTACCTGGAGGAGGACGGCATCCCGCCGGACTCGATCACCGACACGTACGCCGCCATCAGGCTGGAGGTGGCCAACCGCCGCTGGGCGGGCGTCCCCTTCTACCTGCGGGCGGGCAAGCGTCTCGGCCGCCGGGTCACGGAGGTGGCGGTCGTCTTCCAGCGGGCGCCGCACCTGCCGTTCAGCTCGACCGACACCGAGATCCTCGGGCAGAACGCCCTGGTCATCCGCGTCCAGCCGGACGAGGGGATCACCGTGCGTTTCGGCTCGAAGGTGCCGGGCACGGCCATGGAGGTCAGAGACGTCAGCATGGACTTCGCCTACGGGGAGTCGTTCATGGAGTCCTCCCCCGAGGCGTACGAGCGGCTGCTGCTCGACGTCCTCATCGGGGACCCGCCCCTGTTCCCGCACCAGGCGGAGGTCGAGCTGTCCTGGATGATCCTCGATCCCATCGAGGAGCACTGGGCGGCCTCGGGCCGTCCGGAGGGCTATCCCGCGGGCACCTGGGGCCCGCCGTCCGCCGACGCCATGATGGCCCGTGACGGGCGCGTCTGGCGTCGGCTGTGAGTGAACGGAAAGCGCCGTGACCACCTTCAACCTGACCGACACGACGGCCTCGAAGATCTCCGCGACGCTCACCCAGCTGCGCCACCAGATGGGCGCTCCCGCGGTGGGCATGGTCCTCACCCTGGTCGTGGTGTGCGACGAGGCCGGCCAGTACGACGCCGTCCGGGCGGCCACCGAGGCCGCGCGTGAGCATCCGTCCCGCGTCCTGACGGTCATCAAGCGCGACCCCTACGAACCCGACCGGCTCGACGCCGAGGTGCGGATGGGCGAGTCGTCCCCGGGCGAGGTCGTCCTGCTCCGCCTGTACGGCCGGCTCACCGAGCACGCCGACTCGGTCATCAGCCCGCTGCTGCTGACCGACACGCCCGTCGTGGCGTGGTGGCCGGGCGACTCGCCCGCCGTACCGGCGCGGGACGCCGTCGGCCAGCTCGCCACCCGCCGGATCACCGACGCCCGGGCGGCACGCGACGCCGTGGCGGCGATCGGCGGCCGCCACACGGGCTATCTGCCCGGCGACACCGATCTCGCGTGGACGCGGTTGACGTCGTGGCGCAGCCTGCTGGCCGCCGCGTTCGACCGGCCGACCGGGCCGGTGCGGTCCGGCGTCGTGTCGGGCGCCGCGGGCAATCCGAGCGCGCCGCTGCTGGCGGCGTGGCTGTCCGAGCGGCTCGGCATCCCGATGGAGCTCGCCGAGAGCGACGGGCCGGGCCTCACCGAGGTACGGCTCACGCTCGCCGCCGGCGACCTGAAGATCGCCAGGACGGACGCCCGGCTGGCGACGCTGTCCCGGCCGGGTCAGCCGGACCGGCGGGTCGCCCTCGCCCGCAGGCCGACCGCCGAATTGCTCGCCGAGGAACTGCGCCGCCTCGACCCGGACGACACCTACGGGGCGGCGATCCAGTGGCTGGCGAAGTCCCCGACGTCCTGATGGAGAAGAAGACGCCGTGACTGTCCCGAACGTCATCGTCCACCGCGACGCCAACGTGCTCGCCCAGGCCGTGGCGGCCCGCCTGATCACCCGCCTGGCCGACACCCAGGCGGCCCGCGGGTCGGCCCACGTCGTGCTGACCGGCGGAAGCGTCGGCATCGCGACGCTCGCGGCGGTCGCCGGAACGGCCGCGCGCGACGCCATCGACTGGCGCGCCCTGGACGTGTGGTGGGGGGACGAGCGTTTCCTTCCCACCGGCGATCCCGAGCGCAACGAGACCGGCGCGCGTACGGCCCTGCTCGACCACGTGGACGTGGATCCGGCACGCGTGCACGCCATGCCGTCCCCGGACTCCGGCCTGACCGCGGAGGAGGCGGCCGAGGTCTACGCCGCCGAGCTGGAGAAGGCCGCCAGGCCCGAGGACCACGGCCCGGTGCCGTCGTTCGACGTGCTGCTGCTCGGCATGGGCCCGGACAGCCACGTCGCGTCGCTGTTCCCCGGGCAGCCCGCCCTCTACGAGGAGGACCGCACGGTGGTCGCGGTGCACGGCTCTCCGAAGCCGCCGCCGACCCGCCTGACGCTCACGTTCCCCGCGATCCGGGCCGCGCGCGAGGTCTGGATCGTCGCCGCTGGGGCGGAGAAGGCGCAGGCCGTCCATCTGGCCCTGTCCGGCGCGGGCCCGATCCAGGTTCCGGCGGCCGGTGCCCGTGGCCGCCAGCGCACGCTGTTCCTGCTCGACCGAGCCGCCGCAGGCAAGATCCCGCCCGGCCTCGGGCGCATCGCCTCCCCTTGACGGGGGCGGCGGTGCCGTACGCGGGCGGCGGACCTGCCGACAGACCGTGAGGCCCCCGGGGCGGTGGCGTACGCGGGCGGTCGGCTCGCTCTCAGTCTTCAAGGGCGGCGCGGGCGCGGGTGGCCTCGTCGCGGGCGCCGGCGGCGGCTTTCGCGGCGGCCGCCTCGTCCCGCTCCGTCACCCGCAGGCGCTGCTCGGCCGCGCCCAGCCGCTCCGCGGCCGCATCGAGCCTGTCCCGCAGGGTGGCGACCTCGGCCGCCAGCCGGTCGCGTTCCCGCACGGCCGCCTCCAGCTCGGCGGCCCACTCGGCGTGGCTCCGCTCCGCCTCGGCGGCGGCGCGTCCGGCGTCCTCGGCCGCGCGTCGCAGCCGCTCGGCCCGGCGTTCCCGCTCCCGCCGTTCCCTGTCTCTCCGCTCCCGTTCCCGCTCCCGCTCCGTGTCCCGCCGGTCCTCCGCGCGGCCGCCCACGGCTCGCCGTTCCGGTTCCCGGTCGCGCTCGCGGGCCCGTCCTCCGCGCCGGGCCCCGGGGCGCTCCCCGGTCCCCGTACGGGACGGCCGAGGCGTGGGGGCGGGGGCGAAGCCGCTGTAGCTCAGTGCGGTGACGAGGTGGCCGCTCCGTACCCGCTCGGCGGCGTCGGCGTCGACGATCGCGGCGTCGAGCGTCTGCTCGACCTCCGGGAGCGCCGTGAGCCGCCGCCCCTCCCTCTCGGCGTCGCCGGCGATGAGCCGGGACAGCCGGCCCGTCAGCTCGGAGCGCCTGCCGGTCAGCTCCGAGAGCGCCACCGCGTCCTGCGCGTACCAGGCCGCGCGCAGCCGCTCCCCGAGGTCGAGCAGCTCGCCGAGCTCCTCTGGATGGCGCCGGGACGCCTGGTTGACCGCCCAGGCCACGACCGTGGGGCGGCGCAGCTTCCCGATGTCGCGGGCCAGGCGGCCGTCTCCCGCGGCTTTGATCTCCTTCGCCAGGGCGTCGCGCGCGGCGGTGAACTCGTCGGGAGGCAGTCCGTACAGCCGGTCGGCGGCCGCGTTGAGGTCCACGTCCGGTCCCTACCCGCGATCCGCGTCGCCGGAAGACGCGAAGCCCGGAGAAATCTGGCACATTGGTCCTATGCCGGATGCCCCCCTGCCCCGTGACGAGCTGCGCGCGACCATCGAGGCGCGCCGCGATCTGGGTCCCGAATATGAGCCCGCCCTGACGGACGCCTTCCTCGACCGGATCGAGACCGCCATCGCGCAGCGGGTGAAGGCGGAGGCCGACAGCAGGCTTCCGGACGCGCGGCACACGGCGTGGGAGGAGCAGCAGGAGCGCAAGCGGGGGCTCGGGCTGGCCCTGGGCTCGCTCGGCATCGCCGTCCCGCTGACGGCGGCGGCCGGGGCCACCAGCGGGATGCCCGGCATGATGGTCGCGTGGGCCGGCATCGTGGCCGTCAACATGGCCTACGCCTTCGGGCGCCGACGGCGCGACTGAGGCGGGCGGCGGCACGGCTGAGACTGGCGGCGGCCGGTCATCCCGCGGAGCGGGTCACCGGCCGGCGGAGGCGACCATCCCGGCCCGCGGCCCCCTGAGCTGCCGCGAGCCGGGATGATTCACCGTGATGGGATCAGCTCGGGGATGCCGTCGCCATCACGCCCACGGCGATCCGCGCCTCGATCACACCGGGGTCCTCGGTGTAGGCGAGCGTGGCGCCGAGGGAGAGCAGCAGCCTGCGCATGCGGGCGTTGTCGGAGAGGAAGGACGCCCTGACCTCCGCGAAACCGAGGTCGCGCGCCTCCTCCAGGAGCATCCGGCCGAGCACGCGGCCAAGGCCCCGTCCCTGCCAGCGGTCCTCCACGAGGAAGGCCATCTCGGCGATCCCGGGGTCGGGGGTGAACACCAGGTTGGCCAGGGCGACCACCTGGCCGTCGTGCCCGGCGACGATGGAGTGGCCGTGGTTGCGGTCGCAGAGGCGCTCGAACACCCGCGGCGGCAGCGACGGCATGGCGGTGAAGTAGCGGAACCTGCGGGACTCAGGCGAGCAGCGCTCGTGCAGGTCGCGGACGGCTTCCCGGTAGAGCGACGTGAGCGGCCTGATGACGGCCTCGGACCCGTCGCCGAGCCGTACCGGCCGCTCGGCCCCCTGCGCCTCGACCGGAGGCTGCGCGAGCCGTACGAGCGCGGCGGCGCGGGCCGCCTCGGTGAGCGTGAACGGCAGCTCCACGCGGCGCAGCCGGATCGCGCGCCGGGGGGCCACGGGCACGGTGAGCAGGGTCGGGTCGGGCAGGTCGGAGAGGTCCGCGCCGTAGACCCAGCGGGCGTCGTCGGCCCGCAGCAGCTCGCGGAGGATCTCCGGCAGCCGCCACGGCATGGAGCGCAGGCGGGCGGCGAGCAGCAGCACGCGGGTGGGCTCGTCGGTGAGGTCATGGGCGGTCGCGGTCACGACCTGGACTCTGCGTCCGCCGACGGCCTCCAGGGCCTCGCGTACGCTCTCGGCGGAGGCGGGGATCTCGGCGACGAACTCGTCGACCGTGCCGTCCGTGTCCGGCTGGACGGACAGGCCGAGGATGTTGCCGCCCTTCTCGGCCAGCGCCGTGGCCAGCGAGGCCAGCCGCCCGGGCCGCTCGTCCACCGTCGTACGAATCCGCAAGAACCCCATCGATACCGCTCCCTCCGTCATTGAGGCAATCCTGTCGTAGATCTGTTACGTGATTGCTACACGGAGGTGTGCCGACCGTTTCATCCTGGCGAATCCTGTCATGACCGACGTTATCGGCATGTAAAGAGCCTTTTCGCCACGACTTCCGTGGCGAGGTTCACCAGGTAGTACGGATATAGCAGGATATATCTCATGAACGCTCCGCTGTCCTCAGATTTCGTCAACGGTGATGTGTCCTTCTGGTTCCGATCCCTCGGGATTCCCGCGCCGGGCGCCCCTCTTGACGGGGACCGGGAGGCGGACGTCGCGATCGTCGGGGGCGGTTACACGGGACTCTGGACCGCCTACTACCTGAAGAAGGCCGACCCGTCGCTGCGGGTGGCCGTCCTGGAGAAGGAGTTCGCCGGGTTCGGCGCGTCCGGGCGCAACGGCGGCTGGCTGACCGGCGCGCTCGCGGGCTCGCCGGAACGTTACGCCAGGACCCACGGGCGGGACGCCACCCAGCGGCTGCAGCGGGAGATGTTCGCCGCGATCGACGAGGTCATCGCGGTCTGCGCGGACGAGGGCATCGACGCCGACATCGTCAAGGGCGGGCTGTTCAACGTCGCGCGCGGCCCCGCGCAGGAGGCCCGGCTGCGCGAGGAGCTGGCCGCGCAGCGCGAGTGGGGCTGGACCGAGGAGGACGTCCGGCTGCTCTCCCCCGCCGAGATGGACGAGCGGCTGCGCGTCTCCGGGGCGGCCGGCGCCACCTGGAGCCCGCACTGTGCCAGGATCCAGCCCGCCAAGCTCGCTCGCGGGCTGGCGGAGACCGTACGCGGCCTCGGCGTCGAGCTCTACGAGGGGACCCCGGTGACCGCGATCGCTCCCGGCCGGGCGGTCACGCCGTACGGCACGGTGCGGGCGGCACATGTCCTGCGCTGCACCGAGGGGTTCACCGCGACGGTGCCCGGCCACCACCGCGACTGGCTCCCGATGAACAGCTCGCTGATCGTCACCGAGCCGCTGGGCGCCGAGGTGTGGGAGACGATCGGCTGGGAGCGGCGCGAACTGCTCGGCGACATGGCGCACTACTACATGTACGCGCAGCGCACCGCCGACGACCGCATCGCCTTCGGCGGGCGTGGCCGGCCCTACCTGTACGGCTCCCGCGTGGACGACCGCGGGCACACGCACGACTGGACCGTGGACGCGCTGTGGAACCTGCTGACGTCGTTCTTCCCCGCCGTCGCCTCCTCCCGGGTGGCGCACGCGTGGTCGGGCGTGCTCGGCGTGCCGCGCGACTGGTGCGCCACGGTGGGCCTGGACCGCGCGAGCGGCATCGGATGGGCGGGCGGGTACACCGGGCACGGCGTGACGACGACCAACCTGGCCGGGCGTACCCTCCGCGACCTGGTGCTCGGGCGGGAGACGCCGCTCACCGGCCTGCCCTGGGTGGACCGCCGCGTCCGCGCCTGGGAGCCGGAGCCGCTGCGCTGGCTCGGCGTCCACTCCATGTACCGCCTGTACCGCATCGCCGACGCCCGTGAGGCCAAGGGCATGACGCGGACCTCCGTGCTCGCCCGCGTCGCCGACCGGATCACCGGCCACTGACGCGCCGCGCGTTCCGGCGCGTGCCGGGCGCGCGGATACCGTGTTCGCCACCACGTCGGCGCGGGTGACGTGGAACAACCGATGAAGAAAGGGCGGCTTCGTGAGCTCCCACATCCTGTTTCGCGGCGGCCGGGTCCTCACCCCCGGGGGCTTCGCCGAGGCGGTGCTCGTCCGCGACGGCGTCATCGCCGCCGTCGGCGCCGAGTCCGATCTCGTACGGCTCTCGCCCGCCGCGGAACCCGTGGACCTGCGCGGCGGGCTGCTGACCCCGGGGTTCGTCGACGCCCACATCCATCCGGTCCAGGCCGGGCTGGAGCGGGCCGCGTGCGACCTGGCGGAAATTTACGGACTCGATGAGTATCTGGCGCATATCGCGTCGTTCGCCGCGGCGCATCCGGAGAAGACGTGGATCAGCGGTGGCGGCTGGGACATGGCGGCCTTCCCCGGCGGGCTCCCCCATCGCACCCAGCTCGACTTCCTCGACCGCCCGGCGTACCTGATCCAGCGCGACCACCACGCCGCGTGGGTCAACACGCGCGCGCTCGAACTGGCGGGGATCACCAAGGACACGCCCGACCCCGCCGACGGCCGGATCGAGCGCGAACCCGACGGCACCCCCAGCGGCGTGCTGCACGAGGGGGCGATGGACCTCGTCGGCCTGCTCACGCCGCGCCCGACCGCCGCCGACGCCGAGGCGGCCCTGCTGGAGGCCCAGCAGTACCTGTTCTCCCTGGGCATCACCGGCTGGCAGGACGCCATCGTCGGCTCGTACGCGGGCTCCGACGACCAGCTGCCCGCCTACCTGTCCGCCGCGTCGAGCGGCCGCCTCAAGGCCCGCGTGGTGGGCGCCCTGTGGTGGGACCGTACGCGGGGGGCCGAGCAGATCCCCGAGCTGGTCGAGCGGCGGGCCGCCGCGGAGGGCCTGGACCGCTTCCGCGCCACCTCCGTGAAGATCATGCAGGACGGCATCGCGGAGAACTTCACCGCCGCCGTCATCGAGCCCTACTGCCGCTGCGGCGGAACCGGGCTGTCGTACGTGGACCCCGGTCTCCTCAAGGGGTACGTCAGGGAGCTCGACGCCCACGGGTTCCAGGTGCACTTCCACGCCATCGGCGAGCGCGCCGTGCGGGAGGCCCTGGACGCGCTCGCGGGCACCGCGCCAAAGAACCGGCACCACATCGCCCACCTGCAGATCGTCACCCCCGAGGACGTGCCGCGCTTCGCCGCGCTCGGGGTGACCGCCAACCTCCAGCCGCTGTGGGCCACCCACCACGCGCAGATGGACGAGCTGTGCATTCCCTACCTCGGCGAGGAGCGCTCGTCGTGGCAGTACCCCTTCGCCGATCTCGTACGGCACGGCACGCGGCTGGCCGCCGGGTCGGACTGGCCGGTCTCCTCCGCCGACCCGCTGCAGGCCGTGCACGTGGCCGTCAACCGGACCGAGCCGGGAAGTTCGGTCCACGCGTCGTACCCGACCGCGCAGACGCCGTTCCTCCCCGGCCAGAGCATCGACCTGCGGACCGTCCTGACCGCGTACACGGCCGGATCGGCCTGGTTGAACCGCTCGCCCGCCGGGGTGATCGAGGAGGGCCGACCGGCCGACCTCGTCGTGCTCGACCGGGATCCCTTCACCCTCGATCCGCAGGACATCTGGACCACCCGCGTACGGATGACCTTCGTCGACGGCGAATGCGTCGCGGACGACACGACCGGCTGACCACCCAGCCCCTGTCCCCTATCCGTTCCCTATCCGGCCTTCCTGGACGAGCAGGGCTTGAGCTGCGCGGTGATGTCGCCGCCGGTGTCGAGCCACACGTCGGCGACGTACCCGTATCCGGTGTACCCCCGGCCGCCGCTCGCAGCGACCTCGACACGGTCCCAGTAGGGATTGGCCGGATGCCACCAGCCCGTGACCGGCCTGCCTCCGTCGACGTAGCAGAGGGCACGGATGGTCGACTCGGCGGTGGCGAAGCCGACCACGCTCCCGTACGGCCGATCGCGTACGGCGACGGCGGCCTCGCTACCGCCGAAGACCTTTCCCTGCCGCCAGTCGGCGGACGCCCCGGTCTGGGCGCCCGCGCCCTGCGGCAGCGACGCCACCAGCCCCGTCAGCAGAGCCGCCGTGACAATTCCCGCGCGTCCGCGCATCTTTCCTCCCGTGACAGCCTCGCCGAACCTTCACGGAAGAAAGTAGGAGCCTACGATGCGTGATCCGATCCCCGAGATCACGCACCCGGCTCGCCCGCTCCGGCCGCGCCGCGTGTCGGCCTGGCACAAGAGCTGACCCGGGCGGCCCGCCCGGCCGCGAGGACACGCTCACGTCACATCGCGTACCCCCGGACCTGGGGATGTCCGGGCACACTTGACCATCCCGATCTTCACCGGGTGAAGATTGCGTGCATCCGTCCCCCAGGGGGTGACGTGAACGGGACAGAGCACCGCGAGCAGGCCACGCCGTCGTTGCCGCAGATCTCACGGTTCCTGGCCTGGGCCACCCGGGTGAAGACCCGGCGGCCGCCAGGCGATGGCTGACCTGCCCCCTATCACCCAGGTGGCGGCCGGCTCGGCCTCGTACACCCTGCGGCGCGTCTACCTCAACGTACGGCTGGCTTCCCGGGTCGCCTGCGTGGTCATGGCCGTCGTCATGGGCACTCTGCCTCCCGCCGTCGCCTGCGCCGCGGGGGCCGCCTGCTGCGCCTACGACGTGGCGGCCTTCCTGTACTTCCGGCGCGGCGGGCGGATCCGGCTCGGGTACCGGCTGGCACTGGACGCCGCCGACGTCTCCGCCTGGGCCGTCGCACTCGGCCATCCCGTGGACGCCCCCGCGCTCCTCGCCGCGCCCCTCGCCGCCGAGGCGGTGATCGACCGCGGAGCGGCCGCCGTGCTCGTGCCACTGGTCGTGGGCGGCGTGACGACCCTCGTCCTGCGCCTCGGGGGCCGTCCCGAGTCCCTCGCTCCCTTCCTCTGGCCCGCGTTCGGCCTCGCCCAGGGAGCTGCGCTGGGAGCAGCGGCACAACGCCGCCGGACCCGACCTCTCCCGCGACGTCGAGTTCCCGGCGACGCCGGACGGCGGCCTCCTGCTGTCCCCCGCCCAGGTGGCGGAGCTCGGCGCCTCTCTGGACGCCATGGACCTCTCAGGAACGGCGGAGGTGGCGGTCGTGCGCGCCGCGCCGCTGGGCGGGGAACAGGTCCTGCGGGTGGCGGGCCGGCGCGTGGTCCTGCCCGCCGACGGGAGGGCGGCCGTACCGCCGCTGGACCTCGGCCCGCCTGTGATCGCCATCGGAGGCGTCGGCTCGCTGGCGCACTCCTGGCCCGATATGGACAGGGTGCCTCTCGCCGCCACGATCCCCCTGGCGCTGCTCGCGTTCCGCCTCGCGTACCGGGCGCATGCCCTGATCGTCCGGCGCGGGGCCGCCGCGCACGCCCCCGTGCTGGCGGCGGCCCTCGCGTACGGCGGGCTCGACGCGACGGTGTCCACCGCGCTGCTCGGCAACGTCACCGCCGGTGGCCTCACCCGGCTGCCGTTCCTGCACTTCCTGCTCTGGACCGGACCGCTGACGGCCATGTATCTCCGCGACCTCACCATGCGCCGGCGCGTCGCCGCGCTCGCCTTCCTCCTCCTCGTCCTGGGCGGCTGCGCCTGGCTGCTGCCCCACTCCGTCTCCGTCGCCGACCTGTCCACCCTGGTGTGGCCGCTCGCCTTCACGGTCGGCGCCTCAGGGCTCCGGGACCTGCTCGATCGCGACACCGGCGCCTTCGCGAACTCCGTCGCCGACGCCCACGACGCGGCGGCCGCCGCGGGCTTCCTGGCCGGTCGGGCGGACGTCCTGCGCCTGGTCGAGGACGCGGGCCGCGAGGCGTCGGAGCGCCTGGCCGCGGACCGGGACCTGCTCGATCCCGCGTTCCTCCCCGAGATCGAACGCCGGCTCGCTCTGGTCAACCACCGTCTCGTCACCCTTCGGTCCGGTTGACCGTACCCCGGAGCGGGTGCTCGATCCGGGTCTCTGGATCACGCGGTGGTTCGCGCTTACATTCGAGAAAAGCCATCATCTCCCACGACAGGAGAACCCCCTCATGCGCAGATTGTTGGCGCGCTCGGCGGCCGCGGCGGCCGCGGCGACCACGACCCTGGCGCTCTTACCCGCGGGCGCGGCCGAGGCGGCGACGGCCGGCTCCCAGAGCTACCGCTCCTACCGGTACGTGGTCAGCGCCACCTCGGGATGGCAGAGCACCGGCATCTACGTGCGGCGCGGCGACCGTTACAGCGTCGAGTACGTGCGCGGCGAGTGGACCGTCGACCGCGCCAAGTTCGGCTGGGTGGACGCCGACGGCTACGACTGGGACACGGACGCCCGCATCTACCAGGGCTGCAAGATCGACGACGACGAGACGTACGGCACCCTCCTCGCCAAGAGGGGCCGCTCGCTCACCGCCATGGGCAGCTATCGCAAGCTGCGGGCCAAAGGGTCGGGAACGCTCCGGCTGCGGATCAACGACGACGACCGCTGCCTGGGCGACAACGCGGGCCGGATCACGGTCACGATCCGGATCTGGAGGAGCCGCTCCTACGGATGATCCATGCGGGACCGGAGTCCGGGTGCACGGCAAAGCCCCCGCTCCGCAGGGGAACGGGGGCCTTCGCCGTATGCCGTGAGACGGGCCTAGTAGATCGGGCGCGACGAGGACCGCAGCCGCTCCAGGGCCTCGGCCAGGATCTGCGCACCGTCCTTGTCGCTGCGACGCTCCTTCACGTACGCGAGGTGCGTCTTGTACGGCTCGTTTCGCGGCGGAGCGGGCGGGTTAGCCTCGTCCTGACCGGCCGGAAGCCCGCACCGGGGGCAGTCCCAGTGCTCAGGGATGGCCGCGTCGCTGGCGAAGCTGGGACGCGTCTCGTGCATGTTCGCGCACCAGAACGAGACCCGCACTCGGGGGGCCGCCTCGCCGCGTTCGGCTTCCCCCATGGGGCCCGCGCCGACTCGGCTGCCACGGATCGCGTTGCCACTACCCACGAATGAACTCCTCGCACTCACGCCCCGCGGGACACGGGGGAAAGATGAATCTATGTCACGTGTCGCCGCAGATAAGCCATTTCTGCCCGATTTTTTACAGCCTGACCGGTTTCGGTGTGCCGGTTGTTACGGCTTGAGCAGCAGGCCCAGCGCGATGATGCAGACGAACCACACCACGCCCGTGATGATCGTGAGACGGTCGAGGTTGCGCTCGACCACCGCCGACCCGCCGAACGACGACGAGAACCCGCCGCCGAACATGTCCGTGAGACCACCACCCTTGCCCTTGTGCAGCAGGACGAGCAGCACCATCAGAGCGCTCGACAGAATGAGGGCGATGGAGATTCCGATAATCACCGTTGACCTGTTCCTATAACCCGCGCGTCCGCGCGGCACCAGCGGTGTGACGATTCAATCTTGCCCTATGAGGGTACGACCTGTTGTCAAGTCGCACCCTCCAAACGGCTCAGCCCGCCGACATCTCGCCGAAACGGGAGATCTTCACGAACTCACCCGGGTCGAGGCTGGCCCCTCCGACGAGGGCGCCGTCGACGTCGGGCTGCGCCATGATCCCGGCGATGTTGTCGGACTTCACCGATCCTCCGTAAAGGATACGGACGGCCGCGGCCACCTCGCCGTCGTAGAGCTCGGCGAGTCGCGTCCTGATCGCCCCGCAGACCTCCTGCGCGTCCGCCGGAGTGGCGACCTCGCCGGTCCCGATCGCCCAGACCGGCTCGTACGCGACCACGAGGGACTTCGCCTGCTCGGCGGTGATCCCCTCGAGCGCGCCGTCGAGCTGGGCCAGGGTGTGGGCCACCTGCTCACCGGCCTGGCGGACGGGAAGGCCCTCCCCGACGCACAGGATCGGCGTGATCGAGTGCCGGTAGGCCGCCTTAACCTTGGCGTTGCACACGACCTCGTCCTCGCCGTGGTACTGCCGCCGCTCCGAGTGGCCGACCAGCACATAGGTGCAGCCGAGCTTGGCGAGCATCGTGCCGGAGATCTCCCCGGTGTACGCGCCCGCGTCGTGGCGGGACAGGTCCTGCGCGCCGTACGCGATCTGGAGCTTGTCCCCGTCGACCAGGGTCTGCACGCTGCGCAGATCGGTGAACGGCGGCAGGACGGCGACCTCGACGGCGTCGAAGTCCTTGGCGGTGAGCGAGAACGCCAGCTTCTGGACCAGGTTGATGGCCTCGAGATGGTTGAGGTTCATCTTCCAGTTGCCGGCGATCAGCGGCGTGCGGCTCACGAGTCCTCCAGAGCTGCGAGTCCGGGCAGGGTCTTGCCCTCGAGGTATTCGAGGCTGGCCCCGCCACCGGTGGAAATGTGCGAGAAGCCGTCCTCCGGCAGGCCCAGCCGGCGCACGGCCGCGGCGGAGTCGCCGCCGCCCACGACGGTGAACGCCTCGGAGGCGATCAGCGCCTCGGCCACGGCGCGGGTCCCGCCCGCGAACGCGTCGAACTCGAACACGCCCATCGGGCCGTTCCAGAACACGGTTCGCGCGTCGGCCAGCTTGGACGCGAACAGCTCACGCGTACGCGGGCCGATGTCGAGCCCCTGCCGGTCGGCCGGGATCGCGGTGGCGTCGACCACCTCGTGCGGCGCGTCCGGCCCGAACTCGGTCGCGGCGAGCACGTCGACCGGCAGCACCAGGTCGACGCCGCGGGTCTTGGCCTCCTCCAGGAAGCCGCGCACCTGGTCGAGCTGGTCCTCCTGCAACAGGGACTGGCCGACCTCGTGGCCCTGGGCCGCCAGGAAGGTGTAGGCCATGCCGCCGCCGATCAGCAGCCGGTCGACCTTCGACAGCAGGTTGGCGATGACGCCGAGCTTGTCGGAGACCTTCGCGCCGCCCAGCACGACGACGTAGGGCCGGGCCGGGTCCTCGGTGAGCTTCCTGAGCACCTCGACCTCGGCCACGATCAGGCCGCCGGCCGCGTGCGGAAGCCGCTTGGGCACGTCGTAGACGCTGGCGTGCTTGCGGTGCACCGCGCCGAAGCCGTCGCCGACGTACAGTTCGGCGAGGGCGGCCAGTTTGTCGGCGAACGCCCCGCGGACCGCGTCGTCCTTGGACTCCTCACCCGGCTCGAAGCGCAGATTCTCCAGGAGCGCGACCTGGCCGTCCTGCAGGGCGGCCACGGTGGCACGGGCCGACTCGCCCACCACGTCGGTGGCGAAGGCGACCTGCTCGCCGAGCAGCTCGGAGAGCCGCCGGGCGACGGGGGCCAGCGAGTACTTCGGGGTGGGCGAACCCTTGGGGCGGCCGAGGTGGGCGCAGACGATCACCTTGGCGCCGCTGTCCAGCAGCGTCCTGATCGTCGGCACCGAGGCCCGGATCCGCCCGTCGTCGGTGATCGTCTCCCCGTCGAGAGGGACGTTGAGGTCGGCGCGCACGAGGACGCGCCGGCCCTTCACGTCGAGCGAGTCGATGGTTCGCATCAGAGAGAGGCGCCCACGTACTCGATCAGGTCCGCGAGGCGGTTGGAGTAGCCCCACTCGTTGTCGTACCAGCCGATGACCTTGACCTGGTTGCCGATCACCTTGGTGAGGCCGGCGTCGAAGATGCAGGAGGCCGGGTCGGTCACGATGTCCGAGGAGACGATCTCGTCCTCGGTGTAGCTGAGGATGCCCTTCAGCGGGCCCTCGGCGGCGGCCTTCAGCGCGGCGTTGACCTCCTCGACCGAAGCCTCGCGCCGGACCTCGACGGTCAGGTCGGTGGCCGAACCCGTGGGGATCGGCACGCGCAGCGCGAAGCCGTCCAGCTTGCCCTTGAGCTCGGGCAGGACCAGGCCGATCGCCTTGGCGGCACCGGTGGAGGTCGGGACGATGTTCAGCGCGGCGGCACGGGCCCGTCGCAGGTCCTTGTGCGGGCCGTCCTGCAGGTTCTGGTCCTGCGTGTACGCGTGGATCGTGGTCATCAGACCCTTCTCGATACCGAAGGTGTCGTTGATGACCTTGGCCATCGGGGCCAGGCAGTTGGTCGTGCACGACGCGTTGGAGATGATCGTGTGCGCGGCCGGGTCATAGGTGTCGTGGTTGACACCCATGACGATCGTCACGTCCTCGTTCTTCGCCGGAGCGGAGATGATGACCTTCTTGGCGCCGTTCTCGGCGTGCACCTTGGCCTTGGTGGCGTCGGTGAAAAGACCCGTCGACTCGACGACCACGTCGACGCCCAGGTCGCCCCAGGGCAGCTTGGCGGGGTCACGCTCGGCGAACGCCTTGATGGCCTTGCCGTCCACGGTGATCTCGTCCGCCGAGGCCTTCACCTCGTACGGCAGGCGGCCAAGGATGCTGTCGTACTTCAGCAGGTGGGCAAGAGTGGCATTGTCGGTCAGGTCGTTGACCGCGACGATCTCGATGTCCTTACCGCTGGCTGCCACAGCGCGCCAGAAATTGCGGCCGATACGGCCGAAGCCGTTGACGCCTACGCGGATGCTCACGGAATCGGTCTCCTCGTACGTCGTGCGCCGGCTGTCTCTCCGGCGACAGGGCTGGCTTTGAAACCTCAGTCACAGACCCTATCCGACTCAAATTGGTTTAGACCAACGCGCCCCACCGATGATCGACAGCGGCAAAGCAGGCGTCACAGGACGCGGCGCACGGCAAAGCGGCCGGCTTGTCCGCGCAAACCGGCCGCCATGTCGCACGCCGGAGACGGCGCGGGAAAACGACCAGGTCAGGTGGCCAGCATGTCCGCCGTGAGATTGGCCTCGGTGTTGGCGATCCCGAGGTCCTGGGCGCGCTTGTCCGCCATGGCGAGCAGCCGGCGGATCCGCCCCGCGATGGCGTCCTTGGTCAGCGGCGGGTCGGCGATCTGGCCGAGCTCCTCCAGCGACGCCTGCTTGTGCTCGACGCGGAGCCGCCCGGCAACCACCAGGTGCTCGGGCGCCTCCTCTCCCAGGATCTCCAGGGCGCGCTGCACCCGGGCGCCGGCGGCGACGGCGGCCCGCGCCGACCTGCGCAGGTTGGCGTCGTCGAAGTTGGCCAGCCGGTTCGCCGTGGCCCGGACCTCCCGGCGCATCCGCCGCTCCTCCCAGGCGAGCACGCTGTCGTGCGCGCCGAGCCGGGTGAGCAGGGCGCTGATCGCGTCGCCGTCGCGGACCACGACCCGGTCCACGCCGCGCACCTCGCGCGCCTTGGCGTGGATCTTCAGCCGACGGGCGGAGCCGACCAGGGCCAGGGCCGCCTCGGGGCCAGGGCAGGTCACCTCCAGCGACATGGAGCGGCCGGGCTCGGTCAGCGACCCATGGGCCAGGAACGCGCCGCGCCAGGCCGCCTCCGCGTCGCAGGTCGCGCCCGCGACCACCTGGCGGGGCAGCCCGCGGACGGGACGGCCGTGGTTGTCGATCAGACCGGTCTGGCGGGCCAGCGCCTCGCCGTCCCGGTAGACCCGTACGACGTAGCGGGAGCCCTTGCGCAGCCCGGCGGGCGCCAGCACCAGCACCTCCGCCTTGTGGCCGAACACCTCGCCGATGTCCCTGATCAGCCGGCGCGCGGTGACGTTGGTGTCGAGTTCGGCCTCGATCACGATCCGCCCGCCGACCAGGTGCAGGCCGCTCGCGAACCGCAACAGCGTCGAGACCTCGGCCTTACGGCAACAAGGCTTCAGCACCGCAAGGCGGCTCAGCTCGTCTTTCACCACACCCGTCATGGCCATCTGCGCGTGTCCTCCCCCAAACAGACTTTGACAGCCAGTCTCTCGCACCACAGAGGGCCGGTCTCACCGCTTCTCACGGAAAATCTCGTCCAGGACCCTGGCAAGACGTGGTCCATCGTGCCGTGGAGAACCGTCAGAGGCACCCACATCGGCCAATACGAGACGTGCCCCCATGGACACCGCGGCCTTCTCCAGCTCGCGTGGATCGTCGACCACCCCGTGGTCGGCGAGCACCGCGTCCACCGGCAGCGAGGGGGCGTGCTCCCTGAGCACCTCCAGATGCTTCTCCGGCGAGAAGCCGTCCGTCTCACCGAGCTGGGGAGCCAGGTTGAGGATCACCAGCCGCCGTGCGCTCGTCGTGTGGAGCGCGCGGGCCAACTCGGGGACCTTGAGATGCGGCAGGACGCTGGTGAACCAGGAGCCCGGCCCGAAGACCACCCAGTCGGCCTCGCGGATGGCCTCCACCGCCTGCGGGCACGCGGGAGGATCCGGCGGCAGCAGCGAGATGGCCCGGACCCGGCCCGGCGTCAGCGCGCAGGCCACCTGCCCGCGTACGGTCGTGACCTCGCCGTCCAGCTCGACCTCCGCCTGGATGTCCAGCGGGACCGACGCCATGGGCAGCACCCGCCCGTGCGCGCCGAGCAGCCGGCCCACCCAGTCGAGGCCCATGACGGGGTCGTCGAGCAGCTCCCACAGCGCCACGATCAGCAGGTTGCCCACGGCGTGCCCGTGCAGCTCGCCCTGGCTGAGGAAGCGATGCTGGACGACCCGGCTCCAGGTCTGGCCCCACTCGTCGTCGCCGCACAGCGCGGCGAGCGCCATCCGCAGGTCACCGGGCGGGATGACGCCCAGCTCGCGCCTGAGACGGCCGCTGGAGCCCCCGTCGTCCGCGACGGTGACAATGGCCGTGAGGTCGCGCGTCACCGTCCTCAGCGCGGACAGGGAGGCGTACAGGCCGTGCCCTCCGCCGAGGGCGACCACTCTCGGGCCGGCCGGACCGGCGTCCTCCGCCCCCTCGTCCTCAGCGGCCGGCCCGCTCATGCCGTCCCTCCTCGCCTGACGGGCCGAACCCGCCCTGTGACACGGTCACGCTCGCCGACCGTCGTCACTCGCGCCCCACATCGCGATGGCTGACCTGCACCTCCATGCCCCTGTCGCGCAGCCGCGTGCCGATCTGCTCGGCCATGGCCACGCTGCGGTGCTTGCCTCCGGTGCAGCCGACGGCGAGCGTGGCGTAGCTCTTGCCCTCACGGGCGTATCCGGCGGCCACCACGCCGAAGACCTCCTCGTACGCGTCGAGGAACTCCTTGGCCCCGATCTGGCCGAGGACGTACTCGCGGACGGAGGCGTCGAGACCGCTCATCGGGCGGAGCTCGGGAACCCAGTGCGGATTGGGCAGGAACCGGCAGTCGACCACGAGGTCCGCGTCGACGGGCAGGCCGTACTTATAGCCGAAGGAGACCACGTTGACCTTCAGCCCCGGCCGGTCCTCCCCGCCGAAGAACGAAACGATCTTGTTGCGCAGCTCGTGCACGTTCAGCGACGAGGTGTCGATGATCAGATCGGCGTTGGCCCTGACCTCGCGGAGGATGCCGCGCTCGCGCGCGATCCCGTCGACCAGCCGCCCGTCACCCTGCAGCGGGTGCGGGCGCCGCACGTTCTCGAACCGGCGCACCAGCTCCTCGTCGCTGGCCTCCAGGAAGACCACCCGGAAGCCGATACCGCGGCCGTCCAGCTCGCCGATCGCCGCGTTGAGGTCGGAGGTGAAGGCGAGGCTGCGCACGTCGACCACCGCCGCGACCTTGTCCGCGGCCAGTTTGACCCGGCCTGCCTCCTCGGCCAGCGAGAACAGCAGACCGGGCGGCAGGTTGTCGATGACGAACCAGCCCAGGTCCTCAAGGGCCTTGGCGGCGGTGCTGCGTCCCGCCCCCGACATGCCCGTGACGATCACGAACGCCGGTTCTCTCGCAGCGCACATCAGTCGCTCACCGCTTTCTCTCGGTCGGCGTCCCGCGCACCGCTCAGCGCCGCCACGATGGCCTCGGCCGTCGCGGGCCCGATGCCGGGAACCTCACAGATCTCGGCCACACCGGCTTCGCGCAACCGCTTCAGCGACCCGAAATGCCGCAGAAGCGCCTGCCTGCGGGCCGGCCCGAGGCCGGGAACCTCGTCCAGCGCGCTCTCTTTCACGGCTCTGGACCGCTTCGAACGATGGTAGGTGATGGCGAACCGGTGCGCCTCGTCACGGACGCGTTGCAGGAGGTAAAGGCCCTCGCTGGAGCGCGGAAGGATCACCGGCTGGTCGTCGCCCGGCAGCCACACCTCCTCCAGCCGCTTGGCGAGGCCGCAGACCGCGACGTCGTCCACGCCGAGCTCATCGAGCGCGCGCTGCGCGGCCGCCGCCTGCGCGGGCCCGCCGTCGACCACGACCAGGTTGGGCGGATAGGCGAACTTGCGCGGGCGGCCGGTGTCGGGGTCGATCGGCATGCCCGTGCGCGGATCCGCGCCCTCGCCCTCCGCGCCGTCGGCGGCCGAGGCGGTGGCGTCGGTGGCGTCGGGGGCGGGCTCGGCGCCCAGCTCGCCGGTCGCCGACCGCTCCTCCAGGTAGCGCTTGAACCTCCGCGAGATCACCTCGTGGATGGACGCGACGTCGCCCTCGGCGCTTTTGATCGAGAACCGGCGGTACTCGCTCTTACGGGCCAGGCCGTCCTCGAACACGACCATGGACGCCACCACGTCGGTGCCCTGGATGTGGGAGACGTCGTAGCACTCGACTCGCAGCGGGGCCTGGTCCAGACCGAGCGCGTCGGCGATCTCCTGCAGCGCGCGGCTGCGGGTGGTGAGGTCGCTCGCGCGCCGGAGCTTGTGCTGCGCCAGGGACTCCTTGGCGTTGCGCTCGACGGTCTCCATCAGGCTCTTCTTGTCGCCGCGCCGCGGCACGCGCAGGTCGACCCTGGCGCCCCGCTGCTCGGTCAGCAGCTCGGCCAGGGCGTCCGCGTCCGGCGGCTCCGCGGCCACCAGGATCTCCCGGGGGATCGCGCCCTCGCCGTACATCTGGAGCAGGAAGTGTTCCACCAGGTCGCCGGGAGTGGAGTCCTCGACCTTGTCGACCACCCAGCCACGCTGGCCCCGGATGCGGCCCCCGCGCACGTAGAAGACCTGGACTGCGGCCTCCAGCGCGTCCTCCGCCAGGGCGATCACGTCGCAGTCGGTGTCGTCCCCGAGCACCACGGTCTGCTTCTCCAGCGCCCGCTGCAACGCCTGGATGTCATCGCGCAGCCTGGCCGCCCGCTCGTACTCCTCCACCGCGGCGGCGTCGCGCATGGCGCGCTCCAGCCGCTTGATGAACCGGCCGGTGTTCCCGGCCATGAAGTCGCAGAAGTCCTCGGCCAGCGCGCGGTGCTCCTCGGGGGTGACCCGGCCCACGCAGGGCGCGGAGCACTTGTCGATGTATCCGAGCAGGCAGGGCCGCCCGATCTGGCCGGCCCGCCGGAACACCCCGGCCGAGCAGGTCCGTACGGGGAAGACCCGCAGCAGCAGGTCGACGGTCTCCCTGATGGCCCACGCGTGCGAGTAGGGCCCGAAATAGCGTGTGCCCTTGCGCTTGGCGCCGCGCAGCACCTGCACCCGGGGGAACTCCTCCCCCATCGTGACCGCGAGGTACGGATAGGACTTGTCGTCCCGGTACTTGACGTTGAACCGGGGGTCGAACTCCTTGATCCAGGAGTATTCGAGCTGGAGCGCCTCGACCTCCGTGCCGACCACCGTCCAGTCGACGCCGGCCGCGCTGGTCAGCATCGTCTGCGTCCGCGGATGGAGCCCGGCGAAATCCGCGAAGTAGGAGTTGAGCCGCTGGCGCAGGCTCTTGGCCTTGCCGACGTAGATCACCCGGCCGCCGGGGTCGCGGAAGCGGTAGACGCCCGGTGACTCGGGAATCGCGCCGGGCGCTGGTCGATAAGTTGCCGGATCCGCCACAAAAACCAGCCTACTGTCAGCTACCGACAATCCACGATCTCGATCTGACGCCCACCGCTCCCGGCGGCGCGGTCAGACGATCACGATGCCGTCGCCCTCCACTTTGAGCGGGAACTCCTTGAGCGGCGCGCCGGCCGGACCGCTGAGGCACGCGCCGGTGTCGATGGCGAACGTGCTCCCGTGACACGGGCATTCCACCGCCTTGCCCTCGAATCGCCCGACCAGGCAGCCCTTGTGCGGGCAGTTCGCCGTGAACGCCTTGAACACGCCCTCCGACGGCTGGGTGAGGATGATCTTCCAGTCCTTGATGACGGTGCCGCCGCCCACCGGGACCTCCGCCACCTTGGCGATGACCTTCCCCTTGATCCCGGGGGGCACCACGGGCTCAGGTGGCACGCCCGCGCCGCATCCGGCCAGTGCGACGCCGCAGGCGGCGGCGCCGGCCGTCCCGAGCACCTGGCGGCGCGTGGGCATACCTGAGGAACTGCTGGTCATCGTGGAGTCCTTCTCGGGGATCGGGGTGTGGCTCCAGCCTATGGACGGAGCCACCCGCCTCCGAAACCGGCCCGGCCGCGTTCACGCCCGGCGCAATCGCCGGTCAGACGTCGAGGATCTTGCGCAGGAACAGGCCGGTGTGGCTCGCCTCGACTCCCGCGACCTCTTCCGGGGTGCCCGTGGCGACGACCCTGCCGCCCCGGGAACCGCCCTCGGGCCCCATGTCGATGATCCAGTCAGCGGTCTTGATCACATCGAGGTTGTGCTCGATGACGATGACCGTGTTGCCGTTGTCGACGAGCCGGTTGAGCACACCGAGCAGCCTGCGGATGTCCTCGAAGTGCAGGCCGGTGGTCGGCTCGTCGAGCACGTAGATCGTCCGGCCGGTGGACCGGCGCTGGAGCTCCGAGGCGAGCTTCACGCGCTGGGCCTCGCCGCCGGAGAGCGTGGTCGCCGGCTGGCCGAGCCGTACGTAACCGAGACCGACGTCGTGGAGCGTCTGCAGGTGACGCCGGATCGCCGGGATGGCGTCGAAGAACTCCAGCGCCTCCTCGATCGGCATGTCGAGGACCTCGGAGATCGTCTTGCCCTTGTAGTGGACCTCCAGGGTCTCCCGGTTGTACCGGGCGCCGTGGCAGACCTCGCACGGGACGTAGACGTCCGGCAGGAAGTTCATCTCGATCTTGATGGTGCCGTCGCCCGCGCAGGCCTCGCACCGGCCGCCCTTGACGTTGAAGCTGAAGCGGCCCGGCAGGTAGCCCCGGATCTTCGCCTCGGTGGTCGCCGCGAACAGCTTGCGTACGTGGTCGAAGACGCCGGTGTAGGTGGCGGGGTTGGACCGCGGCGTGCGGCCGATCGGCGACTGGTCCACGTGCACGACCTTGTCCACCAGGTCGGTGCCGGTCACGCGAGCGTGGCGGCCGGGTACCGTGCGGGCGCCGTTCAACTCCTTGGCGAGAGCGCTGTAGAGGATGTCGTTCACCAGCGTGGACTTGCCGGAACCCGATACGCCCGTGACCGCGGTGAAGACGGCGAGCGGGAACTCCACGTCGACGCCGGCCAGGTTGTGCTCCCGAGCCCCCTTGACGACGAGCTGGCGCTTCCTGTCACGCTTGCGGCGCTTGGCGGGGACCTCGATCGCCTTGCGGCCGGACAGGTAGGCCCCGGTGAGCGACTGCTCGCTGGCGAGCAGCTCCTGGACGGTGCCCGACACGACGACCTGGCCGCCGTGCTCGCCCGCGCCGGGGCCGATGTCCACGACCCAGTCGGCCGCCGCGATGGTGTCCTCGTCGTGCTCGACGACGATGAGCGTGTTGCCCATGTCACGGAGCCTGATCAGTGTCTCGAGCAGCCGGTGGTTGTCCCGCTGGTGCAGGCCGATCGACGGCTCGTCCAGGACGTACAGCACGCCGACGAGTCCGGAGCCGATCTGGGTGGCCAGGCGGATGCGTTGCGCCTCACCGCCCGCGAGAGTGCCCGCGGCACGGTCGAGGGTGAGGTAGTCGAGGCCGACGTCGAGGAGGAAGCCCAGCCTCGCGTTGATCTCCTTGACCACCCGCTCGGCGATGTGCATGTCGCGCTCGGAGAGCTCGAAAGAGGACAGGAAGGCGGCGCAGTCGGCGATCGACATGGCCGAGACCTTGGCGATCGAGGCGTCGCCCACCGTGACCGCCAGGGACACCGGCTTGAGCCGGAAGCCCTTGCAGGAGGGGCACGGGATCTCCCGCATGAACCCCTCGAAGCGCTCGCGCATGGCGTCGCTCTCCGCCTCGGCGTGCCTGCGCTGAACCCACGGGATGACGCCCTCGAAGGAGGTGTAGTAGGAGCGCTCCCGGCCGAACCTGTTGCTGTACCGGATGTGCACCTGCTCGTCGTAGCCGTGCAGCAGTGCCTTCTGCGCCTTCTTGGACAGCCGCTCCCACGGCGTGTCGAGGTCGAACCCGAGCGCGTGGCCGAGCGCCTCGATCAGCCGGATGAAGTAGTCGCTGGTGTGGCCGCCGGACCACGGGCTGATCGCCCCGTCACCGAGCGTCCGCTCCGGGTCTGGCACCACGAGATCGGGGTCGACCTCCATCCGGGTGCCGAGACCGGTGCAGTCCGGGCAGGCGCCGAAGGGCGAGTTGAACGAGAACGACCTGGGCTCCAGCTCCTCGAACGACAGGTCGTCGTAGGGGCAGTACAGGTGCTCGGAGTAGAAGCGCTCGCGGTTCGGGTCGCCCTCGGGCAGGTCGACGAAGTCCAGCGTGATCGTGCCGCCCGACAGCTGGAGGGCCGTCTCGATCGAGTCGGTCAGCCGGCGGCGCGCGCCGTCCTTCACCGAGAGACGGTCGACGATCACCTCGATGTCGTGCTTCTCGTATTTCTTGAGAGTGGGCGGCTCCTCGAGCCGGACGATCGTGCCGTCCACCCTGGCCCTGGCGAAACCCTTGGTCTGGAGCTCGCGGAACAGCTCCGCGTACTCACCCTTGCGGCCTCGGACGACGGGCGCCAGCACCTGGAACCTGGTGCCCTCCTCCAGCTCGAGGACGCGGTCCACGATCTGCTGCGGGGTCTGCCTGGCGATGGGCCGCCCGCATGTGGGGCAGTGCGGCTTGCCGATGCGCGCCCAGAGCAACCGGAGGTAGTCGTAGACCTCCGTGATGGTGCCCACGGTGGAGCGCGGGTTGCGGCTGGTCGACTTCTGGTCGATCGAGACGGCCGGGGACAGGCCCTCGATGAAGTCGACGTCGGGCTTGTCCATCTGGCCGAGGAACTGCCGGGCGTAGGAGGACAACGACTCGACATAGCGACGCTGGCCCTCGGCGAAGATGGTGTCGAAGGCCAGGCTGGACTTGCCCGAGCCAGAAAGCCCGGTGAAGACGATCAGAGCGTCTCGCGGGAGGTCGAGCGAGACGTCCTTCAAATTGTGCTCACGTGCGCCACGCACGATCAGGCGGTCAGCCACAGCGGTCCCGATAGGTCGTTGGAGTCAACAGGAGGTGCACGGGCAGGCTATCCAGAGGCACTGACAATTTCGTGGGGGCCGGAATCGCCGCCGGGTCCGCGTGCACGCTCCGGGGGCGCGGCCCCTGTCTGTCCAGGGTATGGGCTCCATCGACCGTACGTCCCCGGAGTCGGAGATGATGGTGTACGCCCCGGCCACGCCCGGGACCAGAGATGAAGGAGCGGCATGAGCTACACCGGTGACGTGACCAAGGGCGGTCCCGCGGACGTGCGTGAGCTGCCGGAGCTGACGATCTCCAAGATCGAGGTCGGCGACTTCGGCAACAACGCCTATCTGCTCCGCTGCGCGGAGACGGGTGAGGGCCTGCTCATCGACGCCGCCGCGGAGCCGCGCCGCCTGCTCGGGCTGATCGGGGACCGGCCCGTCGGCACGATCGTCACCACGCACCGGCACGCGGACCACTGGATGGCCCTGGAGGAGGTGGCCGGGACGACCGGCGCGCGGGTGATCGCCCACCCCCTCGACGCCCCCGAGCTGCCGGTCGCCGTCGGGCGTACGGTCGAGCACGGCGACCGGATCACCGTGGGACGGGTCCCGCTGGAGGTCATCCACCTGCGCGGGCACACCCCCGGGTCGATCGCCCTCTTCTACGAGGGCGGCGGCGGTCACCTGTTCACCGGCGACTCCCTGTTCCCCGGCGGGGTCGGCAACACCCAGAAGGACGCGAAGAGGTTCGACCAGCTCTACACGGACGTCGTCGAGCGGATCTTCGACCGCCTGCCGGACGAGACCTGGGTCTATCCGGGGCACGGCAAGGACACGACCCTCGGCGCGGAGCGCCCCTCGCTGCCGGAGTGGCGCGCCCGCGGCTGGTGAACGTCAGACGTCGATCGGTGCGGGACTCGGTTCTCAGGCCGCCGCCCGCGTCACGCGGGCCCGCTCGGTGACCGGCCGGCGAAGACCTTCAGGATGCGGTCGGCAGCCGCCTCCGGGTCGTTCGTGCTCTCAACGATCTCTCCCCAGGACCAGCGGTAGTACCAGCCGTCCGCCGTGGCCACGCAGTCGACGGTCTCGCTGAGCATCGCGGCGTCCGGATCTGTCGCCTTCAGCGAGGGAGGATTGGACCGGAGCGCGACCTCGAGTCCCCTGATCTCCAGCACCTCGGCCAGCTTGCCGAGGAAGTACGTCCGGGTGTGCTCACGAGGCGGCGTAGCTGTCATGCCTCATTATGTCCAGCCGGCCGACCGGCTGCCGGATTACCGGCAGGGGAATCACGCACGGAAGCCGGAGACGAAAGCGGAAGGGCCCGGACGCACATCCGGGCCCTTCGCGTCGTGCGCTCTCGGACGCGCGCGTCGAGGCGCGCCGTCAGCCGACGTGCTCGGAGCGGCCCGCTCTGCGGCGCTCCCACTTGAACACCAGCACGCGAAGTGGGATCGCGGCGACGATGGCGATCTGCATGACCGCGCCCACGGTGATGAGCTGGTCGCCCCCGGCCAGGCCGGACGCCCAGATGCTCAGGCAGGCGACGTTGATCATCATCCAGGCGAGGACCACCGCCGCGACGTTGCCCTTGGGCTTGGGGTACTCGATGCGGCTCACCATGAGCCAGGCGACCGCGAAGATGCCGGCGATCGTGATGTAGTTCGGCTGGAAGAGCAGCACGATCGAGACCACGGTCATGGCGCCCATGGGGATGGGCAGGCCCATGAAGTCGCCGCTCTTGGTCTTGACGCAGGCGAAACGCGCCAGCCGTACGACACCGGCGAGCAGGACGGAGGCCGCCGCGCACAGCACCAGCCACAGTGGGAGCCGTCCGGAGAAGCCGGCCCAGATCACGACCATGAACGCGGGCGCGAACCCGAAGCTGATCACGTCCGCCAGGTTGTCCAGCTCCGCGCCCATCGCGGACGCGCGGAACCTGCGGGCCACCAGACCGTCGAAGAGGTCACAGGTCGCGCCGATGAGAAGGAGGACCACCGCGGTCCCGAAGAACCGGGGGTCGGGCTCGAACTTGCCATGGGACTGGAGGTCGGAGATCGCCGACCAGGCCAGGACGCACACGGCGAGGAAGCCGCTGAGCGCGTTGCCGAGCGAGAGGGAGTCCGCGGCGGACAGGCGGAACGCCTTTCCCACGGGACCGCGAGGCTCCTCCTCCAGCTCGCCCACCGGCCAGCTCTCGGCGCCGAGCTCAGGCGTTGTCAATGCGAGTCACCCCCGCCACGGTCTTCTGGCCGACGCTCACCGCCGGGGCGATGCCCTCGGGCAGGTAGACGTCCACCCGTGATCCGAACCGGATCAGGCCGATCCGGTCGGTCTGCGCCACCTTGGCGCCCGCGGAGAGGTACGGCACGATGCGCCGTGCCACCGCTCCCGCGATCTGCACCATCTCGATATCGCCGTGCGCGGTGTCGAAGTGCCAGACGACGCGCTCGTTCTTGTCGCTGTCCTTGTTGAAGGCGGGCACGAACCCGCCGGGCACGTGCTCGACCGAGGTCACCGTACCGGCCGCGGGGGCGCGGTTGACGTGCACGTTCAGAGGGCTCATGAAGATGGCCACCCGGGTGCGGCCGTCGGCCCACGGGTCGATGCTCTGCACGACGCCGTCGGCCGGGGAGACGATCCGTCCCTCGCCGGGGACGCGCTCGGGGTCGCGGAAGAACCAGAGCATGGCGCCGGTGAGCGCCGTGAGCGGCACGGCCGCCACGGCCCATTTCGGCGACTTGCGAACGAGTGCCGTGGTGACAGCCGCCGCCGCGGCGGTCGGAGCCAACCACGGGGACACCCCACGCGCGAGCCGAACCCGACCGCGGGGATTTTCAGAATCGTTGGACACAGGGAACCTTTGTACTCTTTATGCGACTGGGGACCGATATGCGCCTGAACGCTCGATATTACCGATCCCGTGGTCATTTGTACGGCACAACGAGACAAGCAAACAGTGTCATTTCCCGTTGCGCTAGCCCTGTAGGGCCTCAGCCGGAGGCGACGACCTCATCCCGACGAGCCTTCATCAGGCTCGCGACGGTCGTCACGGTCATGGTGACGCCGATGACCACCAGAGACACCCAGATCGGGATCTGCGGCGCCCAGGAGACATCACTCTCATGCAGCGCCTCGAGAACGAGTTTAACCCCGATGAACCCCAGGACGAACGCGAGACCGTAGCTCAGGTACACCAGGCGCTGGAGCAGTCCGCCCAGCAGGAAGTACAGCTGGCGCAGTCCCATCAGGGCGAACGCGTTGGCGGTGAAGACGATGAAGGGGTCCTTGGTGAGCCCGAAGATCGCGGGAATCGAGTCGAGCGCGAAGAGCAGGTCGGTGGTGCCGATCGCGATCATCACGATGAGCATCGGGGTGACCAGCCGCTTCCCGTTCACCTTCACGGTCACCCGGGAGCCGACGTAGTCCGGGGTGGTACGGAAGACACGGCGGGCGGTGCGCAGCAGGAGGTTCTCGCTGAACTCCTCCTCCTGCCTGTTGTGGTCGCGGACCAGCGTGTACGCCGTGTAGATGAGGAAGAGGCCGAAGGCGTAGAAGAGCCAGCTGAACCGTGCGAGCGCCGCGGCGCCGACGGCGATGAACGCCCCTCGCATGACCAGGGCGAGCAGGATCCCGACCAGCAGGACCTTGTGCTGATGGAACCGCGGCACCGAGAACCGCGACATGATGATGAAGAAGACGAACAGGTTGTCGACACTGAGGCTGTATTCGGTGATATAGCCGGCGAAGAACTCGCCCGACGCCTCAGGACTCCGGAAGACGAGCAGACCGACGCCGAAGAGGACCGCCAACGCCACGTAGAACCCGACCCAGAAGGTCGCCTGGCGCATCGAGAACTCACGGGGTTCACCGCGGTCCACGATCCACAGGTCGAAGGCCAGGACGAGGAGGAGCCCGACGACGACCGCCGCCCACACCCAAATGGAAACGCTCAAGATCACTAACCTCCGGCACGCGCGCGAAACACACTGCCGGAGGTCTCTCCCGCCCGGACACGCCGGACCGACAGTCCCGGGTGCTGACACCGTGATGACGGAACTGCCGCGAAGGGATACTCCCCCCCAACGCGCTCAGTATAGGGATCAGGGTCCACCGCGCCTAATCGAAAGTTCAAGACGCGTGTATCCGCGGGTCAGCAACCGAATGCGAGCGTCCGCCCGTCAGCCGTCGACGTCGGTGCCGGCGTACGCCCGCAGCACCGATCGCAGCGCCTCCGCCTCGCCCGGCAGCTCCCGCCCCCGGACGGCCGAGGCCTCCGCGAGCGCCTTACGCAGGCCCTGATCGCCGAGCAGCCGGTCAAGCTCTCCCCGCATCGCGGCGGCGTTCCCCTCCGGGACCAGGACGGCGGCGTCGCCGACGAGGTCGGGAATCCCGCCCACCCGCGTGGAGATGATCGGCGTGCCCGCCTTGAGCGCCTCCTGGACGTTCAGCGGCTGCCCCTCCCACCTGCTCGGGACCAGCAGGACGTCCGCGACCTGGAGCAACTCCGCCGTGGCGGCCCAGCCGTACAGGAGCACGGGCAGCCGCTCGGCGTCGACGCGCTGCTGGATCTCCCCGCGCAACGGACCCTCTCCGGCGACGACGAAGAGCGGTGCCGCCGCGTACGGCCCCGCCGCCGCGTCCAGCAGCGTCTCCAGTCCCTTCTGCTGAGCCAGCCGGGCGATCGTGAGCACGACGGGCCGGTCCCCGGTGAACCCGGCGACCCGCTCGGCGAGCTCCCGCCGTACGTCCTCGGGGGAACGGGCGGGCGGCGTCAGGGGCGGCGCGGGCACGACGGCGGCGTCGATCCGCCGGGCGCCCCTGGCCCGCATCCTGTCGCCGAGATCGGGAGACACGACCAGGACGCGATCGGCCCCGCGCGCGACGATCCGCTCCAGCACTCCGTAGATCGCGCCCGTCATCCCCCCGGCCGTGACGGCGTTGTGCAGAGTGACCACAAGCCGCGCGCCGTGCCGTCCGCTCCGTCGTCCCGTCCTCCGGCCTCGCCGCCGTGTTCCCGCCAAGGCGAGCACCGCGAAGGCGCCGGCCCGCAACCCGTGGGCGTGTACGGCCTGGGCGCCCCTGAGAGCGGTCCGCAGCCGGAGAACGGCCCCGAGGTCGGCGAGGGGGCGCGGCCGCTCCGCGATCGGCACCGCGGCGAAGCGTGCTCCGGCCCCGGTGAAGTCGAAGGCCTCCTCGGTGGCGGGCGGTCCCGCGACCACCACCTGGCGGCCGTCCCCGGCCAGCCGTTCCGCGAGCATCCGCACGTGCCGGCCCACGCCTCCCGCGCTGGTTCCCAGCACGAGCGCGACCCGCCGCGCCTCCTGATCAGACACCTTCCCCCTCTTTCCCGCGGCGCCTGGCGGCCCGCAGGTCCTCTCGATCGACGGCGGCCGCGATCAGGGCACCGGCGGCGACGGCGGCGAGCCCGGCGAGGACCGCCACGCCCGCACTCGCCCACGGCCCTGTCCCGCCCACGAGCCGTACCACGCCCGTGCCGGCGAGCCAGCCCGCGACCCCGCCGAGCAGCCCGGCGGTCGTCGCCCGGAAGATCCCGTGGAGCGCCTCGCCGCCACGGGCCCTGAGCACGGAGA
This sequence comes from Microtetraspora glauca, assembly GCF_040656155.1. Taxonomy (NCBI): domain Bacteria; kingdom Bacillati; phylum Actinomycetota; class Actinomycetes; order Streptosporangiales; family Streptosporangiaceae; genus Microtetraspora; species Microtetraspora glauca. Next base: position 18,006 of record NZ_JBFALK010000009.1, on the reverse strand, counting down.
CGAGCAGGAGCGCCCCACCGGCCGTCATACCGACCGCCTGGCCGAGTGCCAGCCCGCCGAGCTTCCACCCGGCGGGGAGGGCGGCCGCGAAGGCCACCTGAGCGACGATCACGACCAGCCAGCCGGCGACCATGCCGCGTGCGGCCTCCCTTCCCCGGCCGTCCGCGTAGAGCACCCGGCTCAGATGGGCCGTCAGTCCGTATCCGACCAGTCCGGGGGCGAACAGCGCGATCGCCCGGGCGAACTCGGCCGGATCCACGCTGGTGTCCGCCCGCGCCAGGAAGACCTGCGCGGCGGGCACGGCGACGGCGGCGAGCGCCCCGGCGGCGAGGCCGGAGACCAGCACCACGGCACGCGTCGTCCGGGCCGACAGCGCGGCGAAGCCCGCCAGGTCACCTCCCGCCGCCCGGGTCGAGAGCACGGGGAACGCGCTCGTGGCGATCGGCACCGCGAGCACGGCGTACGGCACCTGGTAGATCGCCCACGCGTAGCCGTACGCCGCGAGCGTGCCCCCGCCGATCCGGTTGGCCACGGGGATGACGATCGCCATGGCCGCCTGCTGCGCCACCAGCGCGCTCAGCCCGGCCAGGGCGAGGCGCCGTACCTGGACCGCGACACCGGGAGGGAAGCGCAGGGTCGGCCGCAGCCGCAGTCCCAGCCGGGAGACGGGCCCGAGCACGGTGACGACCAGCGCGAGAACACCCAGCGTCGTCCCGACGGAGAGGGCGAGCTCGGCCGGGCGCGGCAGCGTGGCCGGGTCGGCGGTCCCGCCGAGCGGGACGAACACCAGGTACGCGACGATGACCACCACGCTGGAGACCAGCGGCGCGACGGCGGGGGCGGAGAACCGGCGGTGCGCCTGGAGCACGCCGTAGAGCACGACGGCCACGCCGTACAGCGGGATCTGCGGCGCGAAGACGACCAGCATGCGGCTCGCGACCGCCACCACCTCGCTCGCGTCGCAGCCAGGCACGGTCGAGGCGACCAGGCCGACGAGCGGCCGGGCCAGGAGCGCCGTCAGAATGCCGAGCGGGACCAGCAGCACGATCACCCACGTGAGCAGCGCCGAGGAGATCCACCCGACCTCCTCGCGCGCGCCCGCCTCGTCGGCGTCGTCAGCCACACGGCCCTCGTGGGCCTCAAGGTCGGATCCATCGGGCCCGGTCGCGGGTACGGTCGCGCCCGAGCGCGCGGGAACCGCGGTGTACCGTCCCGCAGCCCCGGCGAGGACCGGGACGACCATCCCGGCGAGCGCTCCGCCGACGACGAGTTCGAACACGATGTTCGGCACGTTGTTCGCGGTGACGTACGCGGTGGACAGGCAGTTCGTCCCGACCGCGCGGGCGAAGACCAGTTGCTTGGCGAAACCGGTGGCACGGGCGAGGATGCTGATGGCCCCGATGAGCACGGCCGCTCCGGCGACGCCGGCGCCGACGCGCCTGGTCATCCGCCCGCTCAGGCGACCGGTCATGCGGAGCCGCATCTCACGGGGTCGGGGAGACGACGACGGGCGGCGGCGGCACCGGACGGCGGCCCAGCATGTCGATGCGGTTGAGCACGGGGTTGGCGGCGATCACCTTGGTGAAGCTGATCTTCTCCGACGCGGCGGTCAGCGCGGCGACCGTGCCGAGCAGGACCAGCCGGCCGGTACGGCCCAGCCGCACGGTGGCGGCGAGCCCGAGAAGCGCCCCGAGGGCGTTCGCGCCGGCGTCGCCGAGCATGGCACGCTCCCCCAGGTCCTCCGGCAGCAGCGCCGCGGCGGCGCCGAGCGGGATCGCGGCCAGCACGGCGGTACCGGGGGAACCGTCACGCGACGCCCCCGAAGAGGCCGCCGAGGCCGCAAGGGACGTCGCCAGCAGCGGCGTCCCGGCCAGCAGCGCGACCTTGATCGCTCGTCCCGGCCTGAGGTCGAACAGGTTCGCCAGGTTGGCGCTCCCGGCGATGACGGCACCGTTCACGAGCGTGTCGAGCACCCCGGCGGCCGCTCCGCCGTGCGGGCGGGTGGCCGCCGGGTCGCGGGCGATCACCGCGGCGGCGAGGCCGGTCGCCCCGATCCCGAGGATCTTCACGGCCCCGCTGGTGACCTCACCGCGGGCCAGCGCGGACAGATGCCCCTTGAACCCCTTGGACGAGGCGTTGCCGAGGACGTCGTCGTACGCGCCGAGGATGCCGCCGCCGAGTCCGGCGAGCAGCGCGGCGGAGCGGAGCCGCGGGGACAGCCCGGGCGTGAGCGCCGCCGCCGCACCGGCTCCGGCGACGAAGGCCGGGCCCTCCAGCAGCGTGATCGGCTCGCCCCTGTGGTTGGTCCTGGTCCACGTCTTCTCGTCGCCGATCGGGGGACGGCGCCGGAAGGCGGCGTAGGCCGCGCGGGCCGCGACGGCGCCCGCGGCCGCACCGGCGACGGCGGCGAGGACGCCGAGCACCGATCCGGGCGCGGCACCCGGCGACGGCCTCCCCCACGACGGGCGCAGCAGGGTGCTCGCCGCCAGACCGGTCCAGGGACGACTGGCCACAGCAGGCTCCTCTTCCTCGGATCTTCCTCGGGATGCGACCGGTCAGCCGCCCGACGCCATCGGCTTGGGGCTGGGGCTGATGCCCGGCGCGGCGGGCGGGGCGAACGCCGTGATGTCGCTTCCTACACCGTACGCGCCGGAACGACCGGCCAGTTGCTCCCGCAGAGCGTAGACGACGGTGACCCGGCCCGCGGGCATATCGACGGTGTCCACGGTCGAGACGTTCGAGGCGGCCTCGCCCGCGTCGTGCAGCGCCGAGATCACGCCGCCCGTGCCGGACGCGGCTGTGGTGCCGACCATGACGGTGCCGAGGCCGGCCGAGTCGAGACCCGCCGCGAGGGAGACCATGGCGGCGGTCTGCGCCTCGGCGTCCTCCCCTTCGTACGCCTGGTCGGGGGACACCACGATCGCGACGGTGGCGCGCTGCGCCGGGGAGCCGCCCATGGCCAGGAAGCCGCCGGTCTGGAACGCCTCGAGCACGCTCACCGCGGCCGGATCCTCCCGGCCCGCCTGGCCGCGGTCGCCGGTCACGACGGCCCCGGCCAGCACCGCCGCCGCCTTCTCGTACGGCGAGGCGCCGTCGGCGAACCGCGTACCGGCGGGGGCGACGGTGCTCGCGAGCTGGTCGACGACGTTCGTCTGGTCCGCGGCGAGGAACTTCTCCGTCAGGCTGACCCGGCCGGTGTACACCGCGCCGGAGTCGCCGAGGACCTTCACGATGTCGTCGCGGCGGCCGGCGGGGGCGCCGGGCGCCTCGATGAGCACGAACCGCTCGCCCGGGAGCTGGCCGCGGACCAGATCGGCCGTGTGCGCGGTCACGAAGGAGGCGTTGCCGTCCTCCCTGGCCTGCAGCGCGGTGATCTTGTCACGGTTCTCCGAGTTCCACTGGCGCAGCTGGGCGGTGGTCTCCTCAGCCGACTTGTAGAACGCGGTCTCCAGCACGGTGCTGCCGAGCACGATGCCCACGGTGAGCGCGAGGAAGATCGCCACGATGGAGACGAGGTGATAGCGGAAATCGATCACGAGAAGAGTCCGACCAGCCAGAAGGTGAAGCCGTTCCAGGCGTCGCTCAGCCCGTTCAGCCAGACCCGGCCGACCGGCGAGACCGAGAGCACCACGCCGATCGTGATCAGCGTGGTGGCGACGAGAAGCAGCAGGGACGGCGTGGAGATACGACTGCGATAGAGCCTGCTGACGCCCTTGGCGTCGACGAGCTTGCTGCCCACCCGGAGCCGGGTGAGGAACGTGCTGGCCATGCCGGAGCGCCCCTTGTCGAGGAACTCGACGAGCGTCCAGTGCGTGCCGACGGCGACGATCAGCGACGCGCCCTTGTCGTCGGCGAGCAGCATGGCGATGTCCTCGCTGGTGCCCGTGGCGGGGAAGAGGACGGCCTGCTGGCCGAGCTGGTGCACGCGCTCCAGCCCCGGCGCGCGGCCGTCACGGTAGGCGTGCACCACGAGTTCGGCGCCGCAGCACAGCGCCTTCTCGGACACCGAGTCGAAGTCACCGACGATCATGTCGGGCAGGTATCCGGCCTCGACCAGGGCGTCCGCCCCGCCGTCCACTCCGATGAGCACCGGGCGGTACTCCCGGATGTACGGCCGCAGCGTCGCCAGGTCTTCCTTGTAGTGGTATCCCCTGACGACGATGAGGACGTGCCTGCCCTCCATGGAGGTGCGGACGTCGGGCACGCCGATGCCGTCGATGAGCAGATCCCGCTCGCGCCGGACGTACTCCATCGTGTTGGCGGCGAACGCCTCGATCTGGACCGACAGCCCGGCCCTCGCCTCGGTCATGGCCGCCTCGACCGTCTCGACGGTCTGCACCTCGCCCTTGCCGACCAGCTCGTCGCCGAGGTGGACGAGCCCCTCGTGCACGCGGACGACGTCGCCGTCCTTGATCCGCTCGAACAGCTCGGGGGTGGCGTTGTCGACGACCGTGACGCCCGCGTCGACAAGGATCTGCGGCCCGAGGTTGGGGTAGCGCCCGCTGATGCCCGCCGCCACGTTGACCACCGCGGCCGCGCCACACGCGACAAGGGCCTCCGCGCTCACTCGGTCGACGTCAACGTGATCGATAATCGCGATTTCCCCGGCCTTGAGGCGCTTGGTCAGCCTCTTGGTCCGCCTGTCGATTCTCGCCACTGCCGTCACCCCGGGAAGGTCGTCTGCCTTCCTGCGGCGGAGGCCCGGAACGTTCAAGCTCGGGACCTTCATCGTGACCATCCTGCCAGAGTGGGCGACCTAGATGGTCCCGCAGCTCAGAGCGTGTCGGTTTTGTCACACCCAGTCAGGGTGTGGTCTTATCCGCCAATGCGATCGTGAGGAGCTCTTCGGCGTGCGCTCTACCCAGCTCCGAGTCCTCCAGTCCCGCCAGCATCCGGGAGAGTTCCCGGGCTCTGCCCTCCTGGGTGAGGGCGACCACACCGCTGCGCACCACACTGCCGTCGCTCGCCTTCTCCACGACCAGATGCTGGTCGGCGAACGCGGCCACCTGGGGCAGGTGGGTGACGACGATGACCTGGGCACTCCTGGCCAGCCGCGCGAGCCGCCTGCCGATCTCGACCGCGGCCTTGCCGCCGACTCCCGCGTCGACCTCATCGAAGACGAACGTGGGCACGGGGTCCGCCCCCGCGAACACGACCTCGATGGCCAGCATGACGCGGCTCAACTCGCCGCCGGACGCGCCCTTGTTCAGCGGGAGCGGCGGAGCCCCCGGATGGGAGGCCATCCGCAGCTCCACCTCGTCGACGCCGTGCGGGCCGAAGTCGTCGCCGCGGGTCAGGGCGACGCCGACCCGCGCGTGCGGCATGGCGAGCGCCGACAGCTCGGCGGTGACCGCCGCGCCGAAGCGCTCCGCCGCGGCCTCCCGTATGCCGGTCAACTCGGCGGCGAGCTCCCCCAGTCGGGCGGTGAGCTCGGCGTGCTCCCGGGTGAGCTCGTCGATGCGCTCGTCGTCGCTGTCGAGCTCGCCCAGCCGCCCTGCGGCGTTCCTCGCCCAGTCGAGCACCGCGGCGGCGTCCGCGCCGTACTTGCGGGTCAGCCCGGTCAACAGCGACCTGCGCTCCTGGACGGCGGCGAGGCGGGCCGGGTCGGCCTCCACCGACTCGGCGTAGGCGGCCAGCTCGGTCGCCACGTCGGAGATGAGGTATCCGGCCTCGGCCAGCCGATCGGCGAGCCCGCCGAGCGTCGGGTCGAAGTCGCGCACCGCCTCCACCGCCGACCGCGCCTGCCCGACCAGGGACACCGCGTCCTGCGCGAGCTGCGGGCCGGACATGGGGTCGCCGAGCAGCGCGGTGTGCGCCGTGGTGGCGGCCGTGCGGAGCGCGTCGGCGTGCGCCAGCCGCTCGGCCTCCTCCTTGAGCTCGGCGTCCTCTCCCACCTTGGGGTCGGCCTTCTCGATCTCGTCCAGGCCGAAGCGCAGCACGTCGGCCTCCTGCGCGCGCTCCCTGGCCCGGGTGGTCAGCTCCTGGAGCTGCTCGGTGATCTGCCGGTGGCGCTTGTACGCCTGCTCGTACGCCCGGAGCGGCTTGACCAGGTCGTCTCCCGCGTAGCGGTCGAGCGCGGCGCGCTGGCGGCCCGACTGAAGGAGGCGCTGCTGGTCCATCTGGCCGTGCACGGCGACGAGATCGTCGGCGATGTAGGTGAGCGTCCCGACCGGGACGGTGCGACCGCCGAGCCAGGCACGTGAGCGCCCCTCGGAGGAGACGGTCCGCGAGATGATCAGCGTGCCGTCCTCGACCTCGCCCCCGAGGTCGGACACCTGCTGGGCCACCTTGCCGCCGGGGTCGACGACCAGGGTGCCCTCGACCGTCGCCTTGTCCGTGCCCGGGCGGACCCTCGCCGGGTCGGCCCGGCCGCCGAACAGCAGGCCGAGTCCGGTGACGACCATCGTCTTGCCCGCGCCGGTCTCACCGGTCACCACGGTGAATCCCGGTGACAGCTCCAGAACGGCCTCGTCGATCACGCCGAGCCCCTGGATCCGGACCTCCTCGACCCGTGGCCGCACTGGTCCCCTCCCGTTTCGCCGACAGATCCCGCCAGAGATCCTACGCACAAATCGCCAAGATTTTCGAGGACGGGGGGTGTCAGGGGGACCGTACGCGCCCGCGCCAGCCCTCCACCGGGAGCCCGAACTTGGCGACCAGGCGGTCGGTGAACGGCGCTCCCGTGGTCTCCACACCCAGCAACCGGGCCAGCCGTACGGGCACTCTCCCCCTGCGCACCTCGACCCGGGCGCCGGGCGGGACGTCGAACCGGCGCCTGCCGTCGCACCACAGCACGCCCGCGCTGGTCTCGGGCACGATCTCCATGGCGAGCGTGGAGCGCGGTGAGACCACCATCGGCCGGGCGAACAGGGCGTGGGCGCTGATCGGCACCATCAGCAGCGCCTCCACCTCCGGCCAGACGACCGGCCCTCCGGCGGAGAACGCGTAGGCCGTCGATCCCGTGGGCGTGGCGCAGATCACCCCGTCGCATCCCCACCGCGACAACGGCCGGCCGTCGATCTCCGCGACGAGTTCGAGCATGCGGTCCACCTTCTCGACGGTGGCCTCGTTGAGTGCCCACGTCTCGGCGAGCGTCGAGCCGTTCAGCCGGATCGCCACCTCGACCGTCATCCGCTCCTCGACCTCGTAGTGGCCGTCGACCACGCGGTCCACCGCGGCGGCGAGGTCCGCCACCTCCGCCTCGGCGAGGAAACCCACGTGGCCGAGGTTGACCCCGAGCAGCGGAACCCCGGCCGGACGGGCCATCTCGGCCGCGCGAAGCAGCGTCCCGTCACCGCCGAGCACGATCATCAGCTCGGCCTCGTGGAGGGAGCCGGGATTCGTGGGCGCGACGTCCGCGCCCGGGCAGGCGATCTCCTCGGCCTCGACGTCGAACACGCGTACGCGCAGCCCGGCGCTCAGCAGCCGGTGGATCACCAGCCTGGCACTGTCCACCGCCGCCTCCCTGCCCGTGTGGGCGGTGACCATGACGGTCCGCGGAGGTTGCTTCTGTGTCGTCACCGCGGCCCTTCCGCCACTGCCCGCTCGATGGCCTCGTCCAGGTCGGCGACCGGCTCGTGCCCCGGCCCCTTCCCGAGCCAGAGGACGTACTCGACGTTGCCCGACGGGCCCGGCAGGGGGCTCGCGGTCACGCCCTTCACGACCAGGCCCAGCCCTCCGGCGGCCGTCGCGACGTCGCGTACGGCTCCGGCGCGCAGCGCGGGGTCGCGGACCACGCCGCCCGCTCCCACCCGGTCCTTCCCCACCTCGAACTGCGGCTTGACCAGCATCGCGAACTCGGCCACCTCCGCCGCGCAGGCGGCCAGCGCCGGCAGTACCAGGCGGAGCGAGATGAACGACAGGTCGCCCACGATCAGGGTCGGCGGCTCTCCCACCATGTCGGGCGTCAGATCGCGGACGTTGACGCGTTCCATCACGGTGACGCGTTCATCGGTGCGCAGCGACCAGGCGAGCTGGCCGTACCCGACGTCGACCGCCAGGACGTGCGCGGCGCCGTGCCGGAGCAGCACGTCGGTGAATCCGCCGGTGGACGCGCCCGCGTCCAGGCAGCGGCGGCCTTCGACCTTGAGCCCCTCGAAGGCGCTCAGGGCACCGAGCAGCTTGTGCGCGCCGCGTGAGACGTAGTCGGGCCCCGTGGCGTCCTCGGCCACCACGATCGCGGCGGCGGTGTCCACCTGGGTCGCCGCCTTGGCCGCGGTGCGCCCACCCACCGTGACGCGGCCCGCCTCGATGAGCTGCGCCGCCTGCTCCCGGGACCGGGCCAGCCCGCGGCGGACGAGTTCGCTGTCCAGCCGTATCCGCTTCATCGGCCCCACCCGCGGTCCGCCGCCGGACGGGACATGGCATGTGGCGCGGACAGCGCGCCCTCTGGTCGGCGGTTCACCTGCGCGGCTCTCCCGCGGGCTCGTCCACGGACGCGAGCGCGCTCTCCAGGCAGGTCAGCGCCTCCTCGAACACGCCGACGTGCGCGGCGACGGGCAGGTCGCCGAGCCTGCGGAGCGCGGACAGCGCCCCCTGGACGGCCTCCTCGCCTCCGCGTGGCGCCTGCGGTACGGGCCGGGGCTCCTGCCGGATCCCCCGCAGGGTGTCCGGCCCGGGCACGTACTCCACCGCGTCCACCGCGTCCCGATCCGCCTGCCGCGCGTCCTGCCGAGGTTCCTGCCGGGACTCGTGCGCTGCGGAGACGCCCCGCAGGAACCGCAGCCCCGCCGCCGGCTCGGCGCCGCTCTCGGTCATTCGTCCCCTCCGGTGGACCCGGCATCCGTGGTCCTCGTCGTGCTGGATGGTTCCCCGTCCGTCATCGCGGCCGCACGGGTCGACGCCGCGCCGGCGGCCACACGTGACGCTCGCCGTCTCGACGGTAGCGGAATCGGAACGGGACGGCTTCGCGTTGGGCGTTCCGCACCGCGCGGTTCCGGAGCGCGGACCGCGCCGGCCGTCGAGCGTGGTCCGGGAGAGGGCGCCACCGGCTCCACCCGGCGTCCGGCGAGCCGTGCCGGCGGGGTGGCCGTGGTCAGGGCATTCTCCCGTGGGACGTACCCTGGCAGGGCCTCGAACACCATGCGGCCCCCCTTGTCGCTGATACGCCGGTACGTGTCAGATTTCGCGCAGTACTCATGAGGAACGCTACCGTCCGTAGGTACAGAGGCATCTGACCGGCCGCGGGAAGAGAGGCATACGCATGGCGACCGTCGAGGAATGCCGGGCGGCGCTCGAGAAGCTCGTCGAGCATTTCGACGAGATCAGCGCGGAGGACCGTGCCAGGCATGTGGTCGAACGCAGGCTCGCCTGCCACATCTCCGACCTCGGCATGACCTTCTACGGCCGGATCCACCGCGCCGGGCTCGACCCGTTCACGGACGCTCCTCCTCAGGACGGCCGGCCCACCGAAGTGAAGATCACGATCGCCAGCGCGGATCTGATCTCCATGGTCAACGGCGAGCTCGACATGGGCCGTGCTCTCTTCGGCGGCCGGGTCAAGATCGACGCCAGCCTCGGGGACCTGCTGCGGCTCCGCAAGCTCCTCTGACATCTCCCCGCGAGTCTCCCTCCTTGATTTCCCCGGTGCGCCATCCGGATCCGCAGCGGTGACGGACGGCGTGCGTCCCTAGAGATCGAGAGCCGCGAGAACGGGCTTCACCGCGTCCTCGTCCGCCCGGCCGTCACCGGCGGCCTCCCATGCCGCCGCGCATGCCGCACGCAGCCCGCTCATCGGGTCCCCGGCGCCGGACAGGCCGAGCCGGCCGCCCTCCCAGCGGGCCGTCCACCCGCCGCACTCCCAGCCGTCCGGCCCACGCCGTACGCGCGCGGGGGGTTCGAGCAGGCCGGACAGGTCCGTCGCCAGGTGCGTGGGCCGGTGCCGCGGCGTCGCGGTGAGCAGGTCCAGCGGCCCGGCCACCCCGGTGAGGACGAGCAGGCTGTCCACGCCCGCCCGGGTCGCGCCCTCGATGTCGGTGTCGAGCCGGTCGCCGACGATCAGCGGCCGCTCCGCCCGCGTACGGATCATCGACTCGCGGTGCAGCGGCGGCTCGGGCTTGCCCGCGACGACCGGTTCCACCCCGGTGGCGGTGGCGATCACCCTGCTCATCGAGCCGTTGCCCGGCAGTTCGCCGCGGTTCGTGGGCATGGTGGTGTCCGCGTTGGCCGCGACGAACCAGGCTCCAGCGCGTACGGCCAGCGTGCCCTCGCAGAGCAGGCCGTACGACATGGCGTCCCAGATGCCCTGCACGACGGCGACGGGACCGTCGAGCGCGGTGGTCACGGGACGCAGGCCGCACGCCCGCACCGCCGTGCGCAGGCCCATGCCGCCGACGACGAGCACGGGGGACCCGGGTGGGAACCGCTCGGCCACCAGCCGGGCGGCCGCCTGGGCGGAGGTCACGACGTCCTCGGGGGCCGCCGGAATGCCCAGGCCGCTCAGATGGGCGGCGATCGCGCCCGGCGTTCGAGAGGCGTTGTTGGTGACGAAGGCGAGTCGTACCCCGCGGTCCTGCGCCGCGGCCAGGGCTTCGGGAGCACCAGGGACGGCGTGCCTACCCAGGTAGACCACGCCGTCCAGGTCGAGCAGGAGAGTGTCATAGCCCTCGATCAGGGCCGCGGCGTTCGCGTGGGGGCTCATACCTGCCTCGCCCGGAGGGTGGCGCGCACCTGGGTCAGCGCGGAGACGTAGTGCCGGAGATCCGGGCGCATGGCCACGGCCACGGCCAGCGGCTCCTGGGCGGCCTCGATGTCGCCGGTGCGCCACAGCGCCATGCCGAGTCCGTAGTAGGCGTAGTCCTCGGCGGGGTTGGCGTCCACGATCCAGCGGAAGCTACCCGCCGCGTCGGCGTACCTGCGGGAGTTGAACTGTGCCCGGGCCAGCGCCTCTCGGATGCTGCGCGACTCCGGTTCCGCCTGAGCCGCCCGTTCCAGGAGCGCCGCCGCGGCGGCGGGGCTACCCTCTTCCAACAACTTGACGCCACGCTGGAACCATTCGTAAACACCCCCGGCTGGGCCGTCCTGCTGGTAATCCGATGGTCCATGTCGTCCCTGGATCATTCTGTGGGGCCTCCTGCAATGCGATTTCCTGACCAACCGGCCACCGCAGCCTCGGGAAGACCGGGCATTTATGGCAACATGCCCGGTATGGAGACTTCTGAACGGCCGGCACTGGTGCTGCGTCCGTTCCGCGGCGTGCGGTTCACGGTGGACGATCTCGCTGCGGTGACCTCGCCGCCGTACGACCTCGTCTCCCCCGAGGACGTCCAGGATCTGCTGGACTCCCACCCCAACAACGTGGTGCGCCTGATCCTTCCCGGGGCGAGCCACTACACGGACGCGCGCGCCGAGCTGAACGCGTGGATGACGTCCGGAGTGCTCACCGTGGACCCCCTGCCCGCGCTCTACGTGTACGAGCAGAGCGCGCCCGGCGTCCTGCAGCGGGGCCTGATCGGCGCGGTGGAGGTCGGTTCTCCCGCCGTGCTGCCGCACGAGGACGTCATGCCGGGCCCGGTCGCCGACCGCCTGGCGCTGATGCGGACGACGGAGGCCAATCTCGAACCGATCTTCCTGCTGTACGAAGGCGGGGGAACGGCCTCCCGGCTGGTGGACGAGGTGGCCTCGCTGCGCGTCCCGCTCCTCGACGTCCAGACCGGCGACGGCTTCCGCCATCGCCTCTGGGGGATCACCGACCCGGTGGAGATCGCCGCCGTCGGCGAGGACCTGCGGAACCGGCAGGCGCTCATCGCCGACGGGCATCACCGCTATGCCACGTACCAGAAGCTGCGCGAGGATCGTGAGGAGTCCGGCCCATGGGACTACGGGCTCGCTCTGCTGGTCGACTCCACGGCATATCCCCCGGACCTGAAGGCGATTCACCGGGTCATCCCCGACCTTCCCCTGTCGGAGGCCGCGGCACGAGCGAAGGGGGCCTGGCAGGTGCAGGAGTTCGTCTCGCTCGAGGACGCGCTCTCCGGGCTCGCCACCGCCACGGGACCCGCGTTCGTGCTCGCCGGAGACGGCCCGTCGCATCTCCTCACCAGTCCTGATCCGCTCCAGGTCGAGCACGCCATGCCTCCCGATCGCTCCGCCCGCTGGCGGGCCATGGACACCTCGATCCTCACCGAGTTCCTGCTGCCGAAGGTGTGGGGCATCCCGGACGACGAGCGCCGGGTGCTGGTGGTGCATCACGACCCCTACGCCGCCGTACGGCTCGCGCGGCAGCTCTCGGGGACCGCCGTCCTGCTCAACCCGCTGGCGACCGAGGACGCACTGGCCGTGGCCGCACAGGGGGAGCGCGTCCCCCGGAAGTCGACCTCGTTCAGCCCTAAGCCACGCACCGGTCTCGTGATGCGGATCTTCGCCGCGGAGTGATCCCACCGACGACGCGGCTCACCCGATCGGCTGATCCAATGGGCCGGCGCACCGCTCGGCCTCAGCGCCACCGCCCTCCATGGCGGTCGTGGCCACCACCGGTGGTGTGAACACGGGCCGAAACGCGGCCGGCGATGTCGAATCGGATGACGGCAACACAGCCGAGGCCGTCGTGACGAGCGGAGGCACGGCGGTCGGTGACGCGGCAGACGGATGATCTATCTCAGCGGTCTCCTCGCCCTGTGCTGACCGGACCGCCGGAGCGCGTGACCTCTGGGAAGATCGGCGGCCCTCGATCCGGCGAGCCGTACGGACCTCGATCTCATAGCGGCTTCCCCCGCGCCACCAGCGGCGGCGCACGGCCCCCTCTACCTCGACCACGTCGTCGAGCCGCCAGGCGGACACAACCGCGCGAACGTCATCATCGAACGTGGCACACTCGATGCCGTCGGCACGCCGGTGACCGGGACGTTCCTCGGGCCTGCGGACCGCGAGCCGCCAGCGAGTGAGCACGACGCCGCTGGGCAACGCCCGGTCCTCGGCCTCCATCGACAGCCGGCCCCGCAGCACCACGGAGTTCAGATGCATGTGGTCTCTCCCCTCTCGTCGAGAGACCACTGTCGTTCACTAGGCTGAAGGAGCTTTGCCCGAACGAGATTCTGGGGATAGTGGGGTGACTGTGGACAACGTGACACCGCTCGGCGGTGACGTCTACGAGATCGACACGAGGATGGCCGGATACTCCGGCATCACGGCCGGCTACCTGATCCTTGGTGATCGGCCATGCCTGGTCGAGACCGGGACGTCCACGTCCGCGCCCATCGTCAGGGATGCGCTGACGTCGCTCGGCGTCGGACCCGCCGACCTGGCGACCGTGGTCGTGACGCACATTCACCTCGACCATGCCGGCGGTGTCGGCGACATCGCGGGCTACTACCCCTCGGCCGAGATCGTCGTCCACGAGAAGGGCGCCCGGCACCTCGCCGACCCGTCCCGGCTCATGGCCAGCGCCAAGATGGTGTGGGGTGACAAGCTCGACGTCCTGTTCGGTGCGCTGGCCCCCACCGACGCCGCCCGGATCCGCGCGCTCGGCGACACCGGCAGCATCGACCTGGGCAACGGGAGGACGCTGTCGAGCCACTATTCACCCGGCCACGCCAAGCACCATGTCGGGCTGCTCGACTCGCTGAGCGGAGACCTGTACGTGGGTGACGCCGCCGGCGTCTACCTGCCTGAGACCGGCGACCTGCGCCCGGCCACGCCGCCGCCGGACTTCGACCTCGGTGTGGCGCTCGACTCGATCGCCCTGTTCGAGGCGCTCGGTCCGCAGCGGCTGCTGTTCAGCCACTACGGTCCGGTCGCGAATGTCACGGAGACCCTGGAAAGGTCCGCCGAGGAGCTGCGCGTCTGGGTGGACCTGACCCGGCAGGCCCACTCGGAGGGACTCGATCTTGACCACGCGGTCGCCATGGTCCGTGATCGGACGCGTGAGCGGTACGTGGCCCTCCAGGGTGACGAGACGACCGCCGAGCAGTTCGAGCTGCTGAGCGGCGCGCCGTCCAACGTCGCGGGCATCCTGCACTGGCTCGAGCGTACGGCCGGCTGACGCCGCCCGGCCGCACAGCCGGGCGACGGGCCTCTTCACGCGGCGATGTGACGTGGCGACACATCTCCCAGCAGGTCCGTACGAAAAGGGCGGCGCCATCAGGTGTGATCACCTGATGGGGCCGCCCCGCCGTACTGATCAGGCTGCCGGCGTGTCCCGGTC